>NZ_JACHYV010000004.1:0-323974 GCF_014193135.1 Rhizobium sp. BK049 | reverse complement strand
AACTTCTACGCCAAGGCTTCGGTTCAGTACCTCGATCCGGAAGACGCTGACGACTCCACGACGGGCTACTTCCGCCTGCAGCGTTCGTTCTAATCTGGTCTGACTTCGGTCGATCAGGAAAGCCCGGCTCTCGAGCCGGGCTTTTTGCTTTGTGCAGGGTAGTGTTTGAATCTCTCAGCTGTCGGAAGCGAGACGATCGCACGATCGCGGAGCCCGCCACGCCGCGGTGGCTGGCGACAGATCGCCTCAGGCATAGGCAAAGGCCCTGGTTACATTCACCGCCGGGACATTTCGTGCCATGACTTTCAGATCCTCGCGGACCATCTCCGTAACCAGCTGATCAAGGCTGGTCTCGTGTTTCCAGCCAAGCTTCGTATGCGCCTTCGTCGGATCACCGATCAGAAGGTCAACTTCAGTCGGGCGGAAATAAGCCGGATCAATTTCCACCACACACCGACCGGATGACTTGTCATACCCCTTTTCCTCAACCCCGGTCCCACGCCAATCAATCGGCATGCCCACCTTGGCAAAGGCCTTGTCGACAAAGGCACGGACCGAGTGCGTTTCACCGGTCGCAAGGACATAATCCTCCGGTTCGTCCTGCTGCAGCATCAGCCACATCCCGCGGACATATTCGCGCGCATGGCCCCAGTCGCGCTGCGCATCCAGATTGCCGAGATAGAGCCTCTCCTGCAGTCCAAGATGAATCGCAGCCGCCGCCCGGGTGATTTTACGGGTCACGAAGGTCTCGCCGCGGATCGGACTTTCATGATTGAACAAGATACCGTTCGAGGCGTGCATGCCATATGCCTCGCGATAATTGACCACGATCCAATAGGCGTAGAGCTTGGCCGCTGCGTAGGGTGATCGAGGGTAGAAAGGCGTCGTTTCGCTTTGCGGGACTTCCTGAACTTTGCCGTAGAGTTCCGAGGTGGACGCTTGATAGAAGCGTGTCTTCCTGCTCAGTCCCAGGAGGCGAATTGCTTCAAGCAGCCGAAGTGTGCCGGTTCCATCCGCGTTGGCCGTATATTCCGGCGTCTCGAAGGAGACTTGCACGTGGCTCTGTGCTGCGAGATTATAGATCTCATCCGGCTGCGTTTCCTGAACGACACGGATGAGGTTCGTTGAATCGGTCATATCGCCGAAATGCAAGATGAACCGGGGATTCTCGACATGCGGATCCTCGTATAGATGCTCGATGCGGCTGGTGTTGAAGGACGATGAGCGTCGCTTGAGGCCGTGAACAATATAGCCCTTCTCCAAGAGAAACTCGGCCAAATATGCACCGTCCTGACCTGTTATACCCGTAATCAGCGCAACCTTGTTTTTATTCTTCACTACGGTCTCCGTAATTTGTTTCGGCGGAATCAGGTGTGAATGCTGTCCAGGTTCAGGTGAATTCGTGGTATTTCCTCAATGATTTCACGAACAATTCTGAATCGCTGAAGTTATACATGGCGTGTTGTTTCGGATTGACGTTGTTTATGGCAACGCAAAGCTCTGCGTTGCGTGCAGTCCTCAGCTGATGTAAGCAAAATTCGACGGCGCGACGGCTGGTCTTACCCCATTTAACCACCACGAGCGTTCGTTCTGCTAATGCCGTCAGATGCATCGTATCAGCCGAGGCGAGCACGGGTGCGCTGTCGAAGATGACGACTTGGCCCAGCGAGGCGGCCATCGAGATGATGTCAGCCGCATCCGTCATGCGGGCGCGCCGATGGAGAGTGGCATTGCCGGCCGGAATGAAGTCGATGCCGCTCGGATGGTGATCGATGATGTCCCGGATTCCAGCCTGTCCACACAGGAATTCGTTCAATCCCTGCTGTAGCTCTGACTTGAAAAACGAGTCGAGATTTCCGTGTCTGAGGTCGCCATCAACAAGCAGCACCGGACTCCCGTTGGCGGCGAGATCGATTGCCAGTGATCTGGCGACAAGCGACTTGCCCTCTCCGCTGTGAGCCGACGTCACGACAATACTGTTAGGCAGCTTTCCGCCGTTGGACTGTTTAAGCGAAGTTATGACGGAGCGAATTGCTTCGTCAAACATCCCGTCTTGAATGTACCCAAAGAGCATAGATGGATCCCCCCGGTCCTTCCGTTTCAGGCGCGGGATGAATCCGGCCGGCGCAACGCGAGGCATTCCGGCCATCTGATCGAAGCTGCGGACCGAGTTATCCAGCATCTCGACCACGAAAGCGGCTGTTACCGCGATCGATATCGAAGCCAGGAGGGCGCCGACCAGATAGAAAAGTCGTCCGCGCCCCTGCGGCGCCAGCGGCACTGCTGCCGGTGACAGAACTTCCAGTTCCGCTCCCGGCAGCATGGCTTGCGCAGCCAAGCCGCGGCGCTGCTCCTCGAGCTTATCGAGCGCGGTCTGCTCCTTGTCAGCCATGCGCTGCAGTCGCGCCAGCTCCGTTTGCGCCAGGGCAGAGCGAGCGCGTTTCTCATGAGCAGCCGCCAAGGCCGACCGGACCGCGTCGCCTTCATGATCGAGCGCTGCAAGCTTGGAGCGGATGGATTGAAGGTATCGCTCGGCGGCAAGCTTGAGATCGCTGCGGGATTTGAGAATCTTCGCCCGCATATCGATCACGGCTTGGGCCGTGTTGCCATATGTCTCGAGAAGGCGTTCGAGATCTTGCTCCTGCGCACGAAGCTCCCGCTGCGTTGCGCCAATGTTGTCGGGAATAACCATATTCTGCAGGGCAAACGAGAGGTCGTCGGCCGCTTCCAGTGCAGCTATCGTTGATCTTGCTTCAGTGCGGCTTTGTTCGATTTTCGTTTGCCGCTCGCCCAGCTCCATTATCGACTTGATCTGTTCAACCTGATCATTGTCATTCGAAACGACGTCCATCGTTTTCTGATACGCGTCGGCGGCATCGCGTGCTGCTGCAGCGCGCTCCTTCTGTTCGGCGATACGCTGCAGAAGCCATTCTTCTGCCGCGTCCAGGCGCCCCCGCAGACCGTCCTTCCGCTCTTCGAGATAGATGCTGATGAGTCGGTTCGGGACCGAGGCCGCCAGTTGGGGGTCGCTCGCATCGAATCCGATCTGAATAACGTCACCCTGGCCATCGCGCCATACGCGCAATGCCTTGTAGTATTTCGGGATGATCGGCTCGATGCTGTTTTGTATCGGCCGGGATTGTTTTTCATTGTCAACCAGACCGCGCAGCATTCCTTGGATCCTGTCGATAAACGACCTCTCCCGCAGCGCCGGATTGAATTCGGCCCACTGATCGAGACGCACGTCGCGGATTACCCGCTCTGCAATGCTTCTCGAAAGAAGCCGTTCGGTCTCCGATGTGGCGTCCAGCGGATCGTTGCGGCCGGATTCCTCCGGGCCGAGTTTCGTCGCCAGAGGCGTGTGGATAATCAGCCGGGACTCGGCATGAAAACTCGGCTTCAATCCCGAAACCATCATTGCGGCGATCGCCATAAACAGCGTGATGATAGCCACGATCATCACCATCCTTCGCCGGATAAGACGCAAGCCCGAAGTGAGGTCAAAGTCGTCCGACCTGGTTTCTACCTGAAACCGGGGATCGTAGCGCATCGACGATAGCGAGGTGTTGCGGTCTGGCGGGATAGTTGAAATGGTCATCATTCACCAACCGACGTTTGAGGTTGCGCGGAGACGGCGTCATAGAGTTTTTCCAGCGATCGCATGTAGGCCTTCATACTGAACTGATTGAGATAATGAGCCCGGGCCTTGGCTGAGAGGCGGTTGCGGATTTCCGGATCGCTGACGAGTTTCGCCAGCGCCGCAGCCAGGGCATCCTGGTCTCCGACAGGCACGAAGACGCCCGTTTCACCGTCGGAGATGACTTCGCCATGCGCGCCGACGCGCGTGGTAACGACCGCAAGCCCGTGGGCGAGCCCTTCGACCACAGCCATTGCCAAGCCCTCGGCATGCGAAGGTAGGACCAGGATATCTGCCCGTGCACACAAAGCTTGCGCTTCGTCGGCGCCGAGCCAGCCCGGCATTTTCACTAGATCTGAAAGGCCCAAGGCTGCGGCTTGGCGTCGGTAGTCTTCCACAGGTCCGTCGCCGGCCAGCACGGCCCGCCACTGGAGCGCCTTCATAATCGGATGACTTAAGGCAAGCAGAAGCTCCCCAACGCCCTTGCGTTCGCTCAGTCGGCCGAGAAAGACGATCAAGGGCATCTTGCCGACGTGAACACTGCGCGCCCCGGGATCGGGAACACAATTACGGATGACGGCCACGCGGCGCTCGTCTACGCCCAGAAGCGTCGTTAGCGTCATGCGGTCGCGCTGTCCCAGCGCTACGACCTGGTCGGCATGTTGGAACATCCGGCGTATGAGCATTTGTTGCCGTGGCGAGCGTGCGGCAAAGTCACTCGCATAATCGTAATCGTGCAGGTGTAATATATGAGAGCACCCGAGGAAGCGGGCAGCCTCAGTAAGGATCAGTTTTCTTGCGGTGCTGCCGCGACCGGCGATATGGATATGGTGAATGCGTGTCGGAGCAATTATCCGATCCTTGGCCATCATCAGGATGGCGCCGAGCAGGCGCATCGGCGACGTAACCAGGGACCAGCGAGGCCCTCTGGTGTCGGTGACGAGGTGCTTTTCGCCAGCCTCCTTCGCCGTGCTTGATATATAGCCGACCAGCCTGCCAATTCCGCCGCCGTTCTCGCAACCACCCGGGACATAGTGGCGCACGGTTGCTGCGGCATTCCGCACCGCTATCCGATTCCCCTCCGTGAGCGTCGTCATTCGCATGCTCCGACCACCTCACGATAAACGGCCGCAGCCTGCGCCCCGACCTGTTCAGGCGAGTTAGGACCTCTGGCCCAGGCGAGCGCGCTGGTTCCGAAGCTGCTTCTCAGTTCGTTGTTATCTGCTAGTGTTCGGATGGCGCTGGCGAGCTGTTCGACGTCCCCTGGCCGAACCACCATTCCCAGTCCGTTCGGCAGAACGGTGGCGCGCAATTCGCCGACATCGGTCACGATGACCGGTTTGCCAAATGCCGCGGCAAGGTTGAGTACACCGCTCTGCGAGGCTTCCGTGTAGGGAAGAACAACGATATCGGCGTCCAGAAAAAGCTGGGCGACCTCCATATCCTCGATAAAGTGGTTGCGAATATCATAGCGGCCGGCTTCGCCCATAAGAGGTTGGAAGATCCAGGGATCATCGCCGCGGCCGGCGACCGTGATCCGCAGATTGGGGAGCTGGTCCTTCAGCATCGCCTCGGCACGGATCAGTTGCTCCAACCCCTTATAAGCAAAAATCCGCCCGAAAAGCAGGACGCGCAAGGTTCCATCTGCGTGGCGCCGCGTCATCTTGTGCTGTCGAGCAAGTTCCGCGTAGCGATGAATGGCCGGATGCGACAGGACATGGACGCACTCGGGCGATTTTGAATATCGCTCGAGAACCATTCGTTTCAGCCCCTCGCCATGGACGACGACATGGCCCGATTGCCGCACGATCAAGCGCGGAGCCCAGGCCGGCAGCGTTCGGGTGTCGGAATCGCCGGGATGCACGTCAACATCATGGACGGTCGTCACGAGCGGGATCGGCCGCCAGAATGGCGCAGCAAAGTTCAGCCAGAGCGTGGAATTGCTCAGAAGGTGAATGACATTCGGCCGCTCGTGCCGGATGAGACGCGTGAGTTGGTGTAGGAACCAGGGATTGGAGAGCGAGCGGTGCCGTGGCCAGTCCAAAAGGTGCAGATCGACCGCCGGGTCGAAAGAGGAGACAAGGTTGGCGTAGCGCCGACGCGGGACTGCGAGCACGACTTGCAGGTGTTGCGCCACACCACTGGCGAAGGAGATTGTGTAGTCTTCGAGTTCGGAAACCAGCATCAGCGCCTTCATCGTGCCGACTCCGACAAGCTAACCGCCTGACCGCGTCGAGGAAGGTCGCGGGCTGTCCGCAATGCCTCACGCATACGCCTCAGCAAGTTTGGTTCTCCGGCGAAAAAAAGACCTTCCGCGGCAAGTCTGAACCGGGTGCGTGCATCTGCGCCCTCCAGCCTGGCTGAGGCGACCCGATACGGAAAGTGATCGGTCAGACGCAGCCTTCCGGCTAAACCATGCGCGGAAAGAAACTGGTTCGTCGCGTCAACGACAGTACGCCAATGGGCCATCCGCTTTCGCAGCATGGCGGCGTCATCGACTGGCCGATACCAGTTATTGTTGTGAATCCGGTAGAATCCGAGTGAATCCGACAGGGCGACAACATCCCCCAGAAATGGGTAGAGGCCCGTGAGCCAGGCATCGGCGGAAATGCGGAACTGCTCGGGAATATCTCCAGCCGCATTCCAGGCGGTACGTCTTACTGCGATGGCTGATGTCATTGGGAAGGGCCACCAGCCAGCCGATCTCGCAAGCCGTGGCGATAAATCTCCCGAACACAGGGTCCGAGGGATTGGCTTGAAGGCTGTTGAGCCATCGGTCTGCGTTGGCTGAAGTCGGTGATAAACAAGCGATGCATGAGGATTCGACTGGAAAGCAGCGGCTGTTGCCGACAGCTTGCCCGGCGCCCACCAGTCATCGGCATCGAGAAAACAGAGGATGTCGCCACTGCTTTCCTTCACGGCGGCATTAATGGCGGCGGCCTGTCCCTGGTTCTCCTGGAAGAGCACCTTCACCTGCTTTTCATAACCTTCGAGAACCGAGCGCGACTGATCGCTCGAGCCGTCATCGACGACGATGATCTCGGCATCAGACGCTCTTTGGCGCAAGGCGCTGTCGATCGCCCGAGGAAGAAAACAACCATAGTTGTAGTTGTTGATGAGGACGCTGATCGTCGGTCGCTCCATGACACCCCCTCTCAAGCGCGTTGCTGCGCGACACATCGGTACGCCGGAGCTGCGAATGCTCGTTCGTTCGGCAACGCGAATTGATGGAAAGAAATGAGAGGCGGACAGGGATCATTCTGCGCGATCAGGCTTCCGCCCTGAGCTCGTAGGATCACCACCGCAACGCGTGACGCATCCGTTATAGTGCATACGAAACCAGGACCATGACGCAGAACCATAAGAATCCCAACCCTTCCAAGCGTCACCTGCCAACAGCCAGCTGCGCCAGAATTATTGCCTCGCTTCACCACCAACTGCAGCTCAGCGCGATCTTCGCGGTATGTTTTCATAGCCAAGCTACCGGCGATTGGTCACGGGTGACATCTGCTCTTATGGGCAATGCCGTTGGTCCAAGCACCAACTTTTGGGGGAGGGGTAGACCGTGAGCTTTAACCCAACCAACGTCCTTGGACGGTGGGTATGCGCGTTAGGCTTAGCTGCGCCTTCGTTTGCGTCAGTTGACTGGGGAGGTGGCGGGATGTTCGTTGGTAAGCAGCGCAGCTGTGAAAGGGGACCCATGTCTTTCCAAATTGCCGCGATCAAAAGCCTCTCATCTGTCCAGGCAAATCGGGACCGATAATGAGAGCCGATACGCTTAGAGCCGCGAATGGGCCGACCGTCAGTTGGCGAGCGATAGAGTGCTGGGGCGCGGGCTTCTGCCTTTTCCTTCAGACGGGCGCCCTTTTCCCGCTCATGCTGGCGGACGCCGACGGATCCCTTGGCGATCACGCCAGGTCTATATTGCGTCTGCTTTACCTACCCGTATACGGCTTTACATTGTTGATGCTGGTACGGAATTTTCCGCACTTTCTAACGGCGCTCAAGCGAAATTGGTTTGTCCCCCTGATAGTCGCCATGCCGTTTGTGTCCGTCTTCTGGTCGGTGGGCCCATCAACGACATTCAGGCGCGCCATCGGCCTGCTCTTTACGGTGCTTCTGGCTTACGTGCTGGCGATACGCTTCACACCACGGCAGTTACTTCTGCTGGCATTTGCCACCTTCGGAACATGCATCGTCCTCAGCCTGCTGGTCTTGGTGGCGTCGCCGGGTCTCGCTCGCATGCCGATGGACGGAGCCGTGCGTGGCATATTCATCCATAAGAACAGTCTCGGTTGGTATGCCGCGATGATGATACTGGTGTCGACGGCCGTTTTAATGGACGGTAGCCGGGGTTTGCGGCGAACCGCTTTGCTTTTCTTGATCGCGGCTGGGGCCTGTCTCATGGGCTCCGGATCGATGACCGCGATCATTGCGACGGTATCGGCCTATTCCTTGATCGGGTTTTATTCCCTGTTGCGGCGGATCGGTGGCATCAGCCGCATCGTCCTCATCCTGTTTTTTGTCCAAATGTTCATCGGGCTTCTCCTTTTGCTTCACCAATTCCTGGTTCCATTCCTGGAGGCGCTTGGCAAGGATGCCACTTTGACGGGCCGAGTGCCCTTGTGGGAACTGGTCGATGGTCAGATTGCCGATCATCTGCTGCTCGGCTTCGGCTACCAGGCCTTTTGGACAGAGGCGAACCCAGAGGCCTGGATTATCTGGTCGAAGATCCAATGGATGGCTCCCCACGCCCATAGCGGATTCCGCGATACACTGCTGAACTTCGGAATAAGCGGAATGATTTTGTTCACTCTGATGCTTCTACAGGCATTGCGCCAAGGGGCGATCCTCCAATGCCGGGACCCGCACTATTGCTGGCTCTGGCTGAATGTCTTCACAGTCGTCATTTTGGTGATGAACATGACCGAGACCATCTTCCTGATCCAGAATGACGCGATTTTCGTTCTGTTTATGTCGGGCATCATCATGTTCTCTCTATACGAGCCCGTTGTTTCAACGAGTCCCCGCCAGAAAATGCAGGCATCGGCGCGCAGAAAAACGGCGGAGCTACAGACTTGAGGCTGCATTTTGCACCGATCTTGAGTATTCTGTTTGCGACGCTCTTTCCGCAGCCGAGCAAGCTGGCCTCAGTGACTCCGGACGCAGATGCGCCCGATAAGCTGCAGACGGCGCTTAGGGAAGCGACTTGCGCGGAGGCGTCGCCGGCGACCTTTTCCGACAGGCTGAAGGGGACTTCACTGAGCAAAGAACCAACGGGCACATCTGCGGCCCGGGCGGTATTCTATGTTTCTCCTGATGGCGAGGACGGTTGGAGTGGGCGTCTTCCCAAACCCAATCCTCAGCATACCGACGGTCCTTTTGTCAGTATGGAGAGAGCTCAGGATGCTGCGCGTAAGAAGGGCGGCCAAAACACGATCGCGTTGGGAGGCGGCGACTATTATCTCTCTGAACCGATAGTCTTCGACGCGCGCGACGCGGGCTTGGTCATCACCGCGAGGTGCAACGAAGCGCCGGTTCTGCACGGCGGCCCGCTTGTACGCAATTGGACGGCACAGGCCGATGGCCGCTGGACGGCATCACTGAAGCTGCCGCCAGGCAGGGCCGTCGGCGACCTTTTCGTCAAGGGCGCGCTGCAGACGCAGGCACGCTTTCCCAACGCCCCGTTCGGTGGAGATCCGCGCAAAGGATGGCTTTTTGCGGCCAAGTGCACAGAGGATGACGACATATGGCATGGCAATACGCGCTTTTGCTTCCATGCCGGCGATCTTCCGATCTCGAAAAATACGGCGGGGCTTGTCGCCCATATTGTCGGTGGTTTTAGCCCCGGTAGCCAATGGGGCAGTGACACCCTCCCGGTAGTTGCAATCGACACCGCCAACCGGACCATCAACACCAGAGGCACTGCCTACTTCTTCACCGCGGAAGGCAGCCGCTATTTCCTGGCGGGGGCGGCGGCCCTGCTCGATGCTGCCGGCGAGTGGTGGTATGACCGCGCCAAGGAGCAACTCGTCTATATTCCGACCGATGGATTGTCAATCAGCTCAACGGCTGTGGCCGGCATCCTGCCGACATTCTTCAGGCTGGATGGAGCCGATGGAATGGTTATATCCGGGCTCCAGTTCAGGGATGGGGATCCCCGCGGCAGCGGCAAGTTCGGTACCGACACCAGGAGCTTCGGTGCCATACGGCTCGACCGGTCGGACGGCGTCCGGCTGCTCGGCAATTCCATCGACAATGTCGGTGTCGGCATCCACGTTTCCGAGAGCAAAGATGTCCTGATTGCCGGCAACGTGATTGCGGATGTGGCCGGCAACGGGATTTATGTCGGCACGACCTATGGCACCTTCCTCAAATCGCACGGTGCGGCCATCCTGTCGAACCACATCCATGACATCGGCAGGGTCTATTTCGAAACGGCCGGGATATGGTTCCAGGCTGCCGACAATGTCAGGATTGCTCATAATCTCATCGAAAACGCAGCCCAGTTCGGTATTGCCGGTGGCTCGCTATGGGGAGATCAGGACGCAGTTCATGACGCGATCATCGAACACAACGTGGTCCGCAACGCCAATCAGCAAACGGCAGACGGCGGCGCCATCAAGATGATGGGTGAACAGACCGACCCTTTGAACAGCAGCATTCGCTACAATCTCGTCACCGGAACAGGTCAGCTTATGAACAGGGTCGATGGGACATTCTGGCCCCCTGGATATGAAAATACCAGTGAATGGCCTTCTCCTATCAGTTGGGCGATCTATACCGACGGCAAGGCCAGTGGAGTGCGCATCGAAGGAAATACGCTTTCGGATAATATATCGGCGATCGGCATAAACGGCGGCTGGAGCAACCTGGTGACGGGGAACATCATTACCGGCGGATCTGGGGCTGCCTTTCGCGTCGATGACGGTACGGGCCGGGGGTGGCATCCGCCTTGGGCGGGCCCCAATCGCATCGAGGATAATATCGTGTCGGTCGACAGCGGCAATGGGTTGGCGGCATACATTTACGTGCCTGACCACAAGCTTGGATCGGTGCAATTTGCGCGTAACCGCTACAACGGCAATCTGAACGACAAGAGCTTCAGGATACACCCGGAGATCATGCCTTCGGGAGAGTTTGGCAGTCTAAGCGATCTTCAGAAGGCTGGGATCGACGTAGGCAGCGTAGCGTCGCGCTCCAATTGACAAGAACGGCAACGTGACGGGCTATATCGCTGCTGGCGGGAGTATTGCGCTCCACACGAAGCTCAGACCACTCGCCGCCGGTTGCTCGGCGCAATAGCGCCCCGATCGTGACGCGAAAATGACTACTGCCGGCAAGAGCTATGACGTCATGGCTTCGGCGAGCGTGCCCAGAGCGAAAATTCCAACGGATCCTGCGCCACGACGAATCCTGCGCCGACGCAGGTGCGCGCATCAAGTTCCCGGCGCGGAAGCCTGCTAGGGTTGGTTTGTCGGGCAGTTCCGACGGTTCGTCAGCCCAGTCATCTCGCCTGTTGGGTTAATCATCTCTCCCCACGCTTTATTCGCGCGCAGGTCCGCCCAGGCTTGGCGCGAGATTGACTATCTTCTGCGGCCTTGTGAAGGTCAAACCGCTCTTTCGGGGTCGCACTCATCAAAAAGAGCAACGCGGCAAGCCGTGGGGTACGCCGCCTTACTTCGAATATTGTAACTTATCTCGGCCCGAAGGCGTAGGAATATGAAGTGTCTTCTACGTCCAATAGTTGGAACTGAAAGTATGGAGACAATCGCTCTGCCGGCATATTCTGATGACAGTTTAAATCGCGAAAGCGTAGGTCATGGGAAAGCAACCGACAGACAGAAGCCAAACTTCAGTTCTTAAACAAAAGGACTCCCTGGAATGGACTAATGTTCTTGGTGTTCGCATTTCGGCAGTTAATCTTAAAAGCGCGACCGGTTTTATTCAAAAAGGGATTGAAGACGGCAGGAGGGAATATGTGTGTGTTCGCGACGCACACGGTGTCGTCCGATGTCAAGATGACCCAGAGCTCCGGTCGATACATAACCGGGCGTTCCTCGTGACCCCCGACGGCATGCCGTTGGTATGGGCGTTGAAGCGTGCTGGCCATGTGGACAGCGACAGGGTGTACGGACCTGATCTGATGTTGTCTGTTTTCGAGGCCGGCACATCGAAGGGAATACGCCACTTCCTTTATGGCGCAACGCCCGAGACGCTGCAGCACTTGCAGGCGCAGCTTCTCGCGAAATTCCCGGAAGCTGAGATAGCCGGCTCCTATGCACCGCCTTTTCATAAACTGTCACCGCAAGAGGAAGCCGATATTGCGGACCGGCTCAATCGATCCGGCGCCGATATCATCTGGGTGGGGCTGAGCAGTCCCAAGCAGGAACTCTGGATGGCGCGCATGCGTGACCGTCTGGATGCATCGATGCTTATCGGCGTCGGAGCTGCATTCGATTTTCACGCGGGCCTCAAGCGGCAAGCTCCAAGGTTCATTCAAAGAAGCGGCTTCGAATGGGCCTTTCGTCTTTTGTGCGAGCCGCGACGGCTGTGGCGGCGGTATGCCCTCGTCGTGCCGACCTTCATCTCACTGACAGCATTCCAGAGACTGGGGCTTCGGAAGTTTCCGATCGAAGACGAGGTTTTTGGATCGAGTGCGCCAAAAGCAACAGCCGTAAAGGTGTGAAGCGATCATGTCCCTATTTGCGCCGTCAGCAATCACGTCCGACCTACGGAAGACGAAACCTTTCGTGGCAAACCCCACACCGACCGCCGAATTCAGCAAGCGGGCAGAGCTGAAAATACCGGTTCCATTCAGGCGCAGGTTGCCTCGGCTCGCTACGTCGTCATTTCTGATGGCCGGCGACATCGCAAGCTACCTGATAGCCTATCTTCTTCTCCTGCCGTTCCTTTCGAACTCTTCGGAGAATATGGTGCTGGAGCGCGCTTTCGCCGTCGCAGCGCTGGCAGCGATCGTTCTTTATGCATCGAACGCGCTCTATCCCGGATATCGGCTTCACGACCACGAACATCTGCGCCGCCGCACGACAGCGTCCTTCAAGGTGGTGGTCATCGCAGCGCTTGGGGCGATCCTTCTGCCGGAAGGACTAGGAGTGCTGCTTCCAATCATCGCCTTCATGGGTCTCGGATTGGTTGTTCAACCTCTTATGCGTGGGGCCGCACGAGGACTGTCCTGGAGGCTTGGTATCTGGGGTGAGCGGGCAGTGATCGTCGGTGCCCGCAATCGCATCCCTGCGCTTGTGGCGTATTTCTCAGAGCATTGGCACTATGGCATTCGGCCGGAATCCTTTTCTCCCGACACTTCGGAAGTATCAGCCGACAACGGGCCATCGATTGCCTTGATCGCTGACGATACGGGCTCATTTATCGCGGAGTTGGCAACGATGCGTCGGCAGTTCGCCGAAGTCATCTTCCTCTCCGACACGCCGAACCTCAAGATAACCGGTTTGCGACCGGCGGACGTCGGCGGAGAGATCGGTGTTCGCTTGGCCGTCGGTGGGAGATCGGCAAGCTCGAACCTGGTTCGTCGAGTCCTCGATCTCGTGATCGCTATCCCGGCAGCGCTGGTGCTGATGCCCTGCATTCTGGTTGCCGCCGCCGCGATCTATGCCATCGATCCGGGTCCCGTCTTCTTCAGACACGCCAGGGAAGGCTTGTCCGGCAAGCCGGTGCGCGTCCTGAAACTGAGAACGATGTACAGAGATGCGGAACAACGCCTCGAAACATTGTTCCGGGACAATCCGGACATACAAGCCGAGTGGTCGAACCACTTCAAGCTTCGGCAGGATCCGCGCATTCTGCCAGTGATCGGGCATGTCCTTCGCTCATCGAGTTTCGACGAACTCCCGCAGCTGGTGAACATCATTGCAGGAGAGATGTCCTTCGTGGGACCGCGTCCCTTCCCGGAATATCACCTTTCGGCGATGGATAGCGAGTTTCGTGCCAAGCGGCGCTCGGTAACGCCGGGGCTGACGGGGCTTTGGCAGATATCCGAACGAAGCAACGCGGATATCGAACTGCAGCAGCAACTCGACGAGTTCTACATCGACAATCGATCCTTGTGGTTCGACTGGCACATCCTTCTCAGCACAATTCCTGCGGTCCTGAAAGGCAAGGGAGCCTGCTGACATGTTCTCCATCCCGGTGGGCAAACATTAACAACGGAGCAAATCAATGCACGGACAGAAGCGAATTATGGTTACAGGCGGCACCGGATTTCTGGGATCATTCCTGTGCGAAAGGCTTTTGCGAGAGGGCAATGACGTCCTCTGCGTGGACAATTTCTATACCGGCTCGCGCGATAACGTACTGCACCTTCTTGACGATCCTCGTTTTGAAATACTCCGCCACGACATCACATTCCCGCTTTATGTCGAGGTCGATGAGATCTATAACCTCGCCTGCCCAGCATCTCCGGTCCACTACCAGCACGATCCGGTGCAGACCGTGAAGACCAATGTGCATGGGGCGATCAATATGCTCGGCCTGGCCAAGCGCACAAAGGCAAAGATCTTCCAGGCATCGACAAGCGAGGTCTATGGCGATCCGGCGGTTCACCCGCAGCCTGAGGAGTATCGCGGAAGCGTCAGTCCGATAGGCCCGCGGGCATGCTATGACGAAGGCAAGCGGTGCGCCGAGACACTGTTCTTCGACTATCACCGTCAGTATGGCGTGGAAATCCGGGTGGCGCGGATCTTCAATACCTACGGGCCACGAATGCAGACCAATGACGGCCGCGTCGTCTCCAATTTCATCGTTCAGGCGCTTCAAAACGAGCCGATCACCATCTTCGGCAACGGCACGCAAACGCGCTCCTTCTGCTATGTCGACGACCTGATCGACGGTTTCATCCGATTGATGGCGGCGCCCGCCGGGGTTACAGGACCGATCAATCTCGGCAATCCAGGAGAATTCCAGGTTCGGGAATTGGCAGAAATGGTGGTGGAAATGACCGGATCGAAGTCGGGCATCGTCTTCAAGCCTCTGCCGATTGACGATCCGACACAACGCAAGCCCGACATCAGCCGCGCAACGCAACAACTGGGCTGGCAGCCGAAGGTGAACCTTCGTGAGGGGCTTGAGAGAACGATCGCTTATTTTGAGTGGAAGCTTTCCGGCGGAGTAAACAACAGGTTCAACGTCAAGTCCCGGCAAGTGCCCTATCCGCATCTGGCCTCTGCGAGCGTCGAAGTCAATGCTCCCGAAGCCATTCGATAGGGACATGAGCAGCAAGGCCGATCATCGGAAACCGCGGCTCGTTTTCTTTCAATGGGACCATCAGCCCAATGCGAACGCGGCCGGTTACCTGCTGCTGCACATGCAGCAGCAGGTCAAATGCCTCGCCACACATTTCGATGTCTTCGTCGTTAACCGCGACTGCGATTATGCCGAGATCTGCGACAGATACCAACCGGATCTGACGTTGTTTGAAAGCGGTTACCGATCGCATGGCTCACGTCGGATAAAAATCAGCAACATCAATACCCATCTCGCCGTTCCGAAACTTGGTCTTCATAACGCAGATGCATGGTGCGATCGACGCGCCGGCTTCCTTTCCGACATGGAGCAGTGGGGCATCGAGACGTATTTCGCGATCGCAACCATGGCGCCGGAGTATATGCCGGCGGTGAGGGAGAATCTGTTCGTCTGGCCAAATTTCATCGATCCCGAGGTCTATCACGACTACGGGCAGAAAAAGGTCATCCCGGTCACGCTCACGGGTCAGGCCTATGGCCTTTATCCCTGGCGACAGACAGTTTTTCCGATGATCCGCGACCGGTATCCCTGTCTGGTCTCGCCGCAACACGCCTATGAGAGCAAGCTGGCTGCCCAGCTCCTCTCTGGAGAAGCTTATGCGCGGGCGCTCAACGCGAGCTTTGTCGTCCCCACCTGCGGCACCATGGGCGGCGAGGTCGTACGCAAGCATTTTGAGATCCCCGGAGCAATGGCCTGTCTCGTGACGGAGCGTACGGCAGCAGTGGAGGCAGCCGGCTTTGTCGACATGGAGAACTGCCTCTTTGTTGACGGCCGCAACGTGGTCGAGCGACTGGATTATCTTTTTGCCCATCCCGACGAAATAAGACGCATCACAACAGCCGGTTTCAACTTGATCCATTCACGTCATACGTTGAGCCACAGGCCGCAAATATATCAGTGGTTCATGCTGAACAGAGGCCTGCAATTCGGCGAAAAGATCATCCAGTCCGGCCCGTTCGGCGATCTTACAAAGGTCAGGCGTATCTCAAAGCAAGAGAGCGTCCATATCGTCGGGCAAGCAAGCGATCGTGTCTTGCTGAAGCAGGGGGACCTGCTTCTCCAACAGGGTAGGGTGGAGGAGGCCAAGCACTGCTACCTCAGCTGCCTCGACTATGTAACTTACCTGCCCGAAGCGAAATTGCGCCTTGCCGTCTGCGCATTGCAGGAGGGTGACGCCGATCGCGCCTATGACCTTCTGGTGGACCTGATCAAGGTGACCACCATCGAATATGGGGCACGCGATCCGGATCCGGTCGAGTGGGCCTACTTCCTTCTTGCTTTGATCTGCAGAGGCCAGTTTGAGCGGGCGCGGAGGCTGCAAAACTTCTATCCTTCTCTGTCGCATGACGAGTTCAGACGCGCGCGCCTCGTGATCGCTGAACTCGCTCGCTCAGCCGATGGGGTCGTCTCAGGACGGCATGGCATTGATCGGAAAAGCATTCATCAGCTTCCTGATCGAACCGATTCCGAGTGGCTTGCTTGGTTCGCCGATACTCTTGAACAGTGCCGGCAGCCAGATTTTGCAAGCGTTGTTCGTCAGGTTCGGGCTGGCGCAAGCGGTGGTGAGAAAGTAGCACCGCCACAGTTCAAACCTGATGCTGGTTGGCGCCTGCGAGTCTATTCGGGCATAGATGGCCTAATGATCAAGCTGCGCCTGAATGGGTTGAGGCCGAATGTGCCGCCTCTGCCGGAGTTCCGATATTTTTGGCATCTTGCGCGGCGTCTGGTCCCCCATTCGCAGAAAGCTCAGTTGAGCAAGATTCGGCTGGCGCTTTCCAAGCGTCCTTTGGGCACCGGCAATTAGCTGTGGGGAAATGCCACTGCGATAACAAGCACCTAAAGCGTGACACGCGAATCCGGAAGATCGCGGCACGCTTTAGATGATCGACTCGGTGGCGTATTTCCGTGCCGCCACCTCTAGAGAGAAAATGTGCTGGCGATGCGAAGCAAGGTCTATCGCCTGACCGCATCGGCACCGTCAGTTTGCTGCTAAGCCGCCCGAAAGATTACTTTGAAAAAGATCGTTGAGCTTGAACACGACTTCCGTTCTGTTAGTCGCCTTGACCTTTTTCATGATATTGCGGACATGCACCTTCACCGTGCTTTCTCTGAGATTGAGCTCGTAGGCGATGATCTTGTTCGCCTTTCCGCGTCGGAGCGCCTCCACCACTTCTGCCTGACGATCGGTGAAGATGCCGGAGAGCGGACGGGAGGTCGAGTTGCTCGAGTCCAGCAGGTGACGCATGGCGAACAAGGCGCTTGCAGGCACGAATATTCCTCCTGCCACCGACAGCGCGATCAGCTCCATGCAGACGCTGACGCTGACCGAGGCGGGTATGAACCCTTTGGCGCCGTACTCAAGAGCCCTAACGATTTGGCCGAAGTCGTCGCTATCGGCCAATACGATAAGGGGTGTAGACGCGAATTCCGAAGAAAGTTTGCGGATTTGCTCCGAAACGGCTGGTTCATCGACCTTTTTGCCGCCGATGTTCAAGAGGATTGCTGCAAGCGGAGCGTATTCGTCGCGCTTCTGCTTCCACTCCTCAATCGATCCAAACGCCAGAATCTGCAGGTCCGCTTTTTGCGCAGCCATGCATTGCGCCAGGCATTGGCGATCAAGTTCACGATTGTCGAGAATGACAAGCGAATGCGTTTGTCCCGCCGACAACGCGAGTGTGTGCGCGTTATTTTCTATCCTATGAAGAGGTACGTGTTCCTGCCTGAGGTCCAAATTCGGTATAAGTGCTGAATTCACAGCTTCACCCTCCCACTAACACGTTACGCTTCACTACGACCCGAGTACCGACCCCTCTCAATACGGGGGTTTGGGAAACTCTAAAGTAGGAATCGAATACCACAATTCGCGGAACGTTACAGTAGCTAATATAGGCTAAGTACAGGACAACTTACCGTATCGAATTTAAATCCGAAGATAATCCTGAGTATAGACCTAGGTCTTACTACGATGTCTTCCAGATAGTCTATGTTATTATATTTCCGATTTGCCGCGGGCCACTAAACACATGGAAACAATCGCTGTCTTCGGCGTAGGCGCGGCGACGGGTAGGGAGGATGAGCCCGCCACCAATGCTGGTGCAGAGCATACACCAGGGCGTAAGTCGTCATAAGTAGATACGCCTTTGGGTGAATAAGCTTAAACGTTTTGTTTCTTTACTCGGATGACGAAAACAATTCTCTTTGAGGTGATAGAAATATTTGTCCTGTTGGTTTGAAACCTTGGACGCAATCGCCCGATTGTCTGTTTCAACTGAAAATCGGGCCCTGTTAGGAGTAGTAGGGGTTTTCAGGGATGATTGCATCAAATGTCAAGCTGGGTGACGGCAGCGTCATCCACCATCGAGATCTCGTGAATCTGTATGGCTGCACGATCGGCGCAGGAACGCGCATCGGCACCTTTGTCGAAATTCAGAAGAATGTTGTGGTCGGGAAAGACTGCAAGATCTCCAGCCATTCCTTCCTCTGTGAGGGCGTGACGCTGGAAGACGGCGTGTTCATCGGCCACGGGGTCATGTTTACGAACGACACCTACCCTCGCGCCATTAATCCGGACGGCAGC
Source organism: Rhizobium sp. BK049 (assembly GCF_014193135.1). NCBI lineage: Bacteria > Pseudomonadati > Pseudomonadota > Alphaproteobacteria > Hyphomicrobiales > Rhizobiaceae > Rhizobium > Rhizobium sp. BK049. The sequence continues at coordinate 305,480 of NZ_JACHYV010000004.1, read as the reverse complement.
CTGCAGACGGAGGCCGACTGGATACTCATCCCTACACTTGTCAAGCGCCACGCGTCGATCGGCAGCAATGCCACCATTCTGCCTGGCGTGACCATCGGAGAGGCCGCGCAGGTCGGCGCCGGAGCGGTTGTAACAAAGGACGTGCCAGACGGCGCCATCGTCGCGGGCGTTCCGGCTCGGGTAATCGGCCGCGTCAATGACGGACCGGTAGACATGTTTGCGTTGGGAGAAATGGAATGATCGGTATCGCTGTTGTCGGATACGGGTATTGGGGTCCAAATCTGGTTCGTAACATCTCTGAAGCGGCCGGCGCCCACCTTGTTTCAGTCTGTGATCTCAATGTCGAACGGTTGGGGGCCGTCAAAAGCCGGTACCCCGCAATAACGGTCACGGACGATTTCGAGGAAGTCTTGCGCGATCCGAGAGTAGACGCGATCGCCATCGCGACGCCGGTCTCGACGCATTTCAAGCTTTCAATGCAGGCGATGATGGCCGGAAAGCATGTCTTCGTCGAAAAGCCGATGGCAGCGACGGCGGAAGAAGCGTCGCGAATGGTCGATGAAGCTGCGCGCCGACGCCTCGTGCTCGCCGTGGATCATACCTTCGTCCACACCGGCGCCGTCCGGAAAATGCGCGAACTGGTCGAAAGCGGCCTTGGCGACATGTATTATTACGACTCGGTTCGGGTCAATCTCGGGCTCTTTCAGCATGATGTCAGCGTCATCTGGGACCTCGCGGTGCACGATCTTTCCATCCTGGACCACGTCCTGCAGGAAAAACCGGTGGCTGTTTCCGCGACGGGCATGAGCCACGTGCTCGGCGAGCCGGAGAACATCGCCTATCTGACGCTCTTTTTCGAGAGCAAGCTCATCGCGCACATCCACGTCAATTGGCTGGCGCCGGTCAAGGTGCGCCGCACGCTGATCGGCGGCAGCAACAAGATGATCGTCTATGACGATCTCGAGCCCAGCGAAAAGATCAAGGTCTATGACAAGGGCATCACCATGTGTCCCAATTCCGATGCGTACGGCGAGAAGGTGCATCAGATGCTGGTCGGCTACCGCAGCGGCGATATGTGGGCACCCAAGCTCGATATGACCGAGGCATTGAAGCGCGAACTGGATCACTTCGTCGAGTGCATCGAGCAGAATTCCCGGCCCATTACGGACGGGCATGCCGGGTTGCGTGTCGTTCGGGTCCTTGAAGCCGCAAGCCGTTCGCTCGCGCAGCGCGGTCGTATCGTCGAGCTCGAGGAGGCGAGGCGCATCGCATGATCCCCTTTCTGGACCTCAGAGCACAATATCAATCGATCAAGAGCGAAATCGACGCCGCCGTGCTCGGCGTGCTCGCCTCTGGGCAATACATACTGGGCGAGGAAGTCATCCGCCTTGAGCAGGAATTTGCGGATTATTGCAACGTCAAACACGCGATCGCCGTCAACACCGGGACGAGTGCCCTGCATCTGTCTTTGCTTGCGGCGGGCGTTGGTCCCGGCGATGAAGTCATCACCGTCCCATTCACCTTCGTCGCGACTGTGTCGGCTATCTGTTACACGGGCGCAACACCGGTATTCGTCGATGTGGAGCCCGTGACGCTCACGATGGATCCCGCTCAACTCGAGGCGAAGATTACCTCCCGGACCAAGGCGATCATTCCCGTCCATCTCTACGGCCAGATGGCCGATATGGATGGCATAATGGCGGTCGCTGATCACTACCGGATCCCGGTCATCGAGGACGCCTGCCAGGCACATGGCGCGTGGTATAAGGGCGCGCGCGCCGGCAGCATCGGCGCATCGGGCTGCTTCAGCTTCTATCCCGGTAAGAACCTCGGCGCCTGCGGCGAGGGCGGCATCGCCGTCACGAACAGCGATGAGCAGGCCAAGACAATGCGCATGCTGCGCGACTGGGGTCAGGAACAGCGCTATCACCATCTGCTGAAGGGCTTCAACTACCGCATGGATGCCATCCAGGGTGCAATCCTGCGCGTCAAGCTCCGGCATCTCGAAGCCTGGACCGAAGCTCGCCGTTCGCATGGCCGCCGCTACTCCTCGCTGCTTGCAGGATCGCCGCATTTGCGAACGCCTGTCGAGGCTGCCGAGCGGCGGCATGTCTACCATGTCTATGCCGTCAGAAGCAGCGATCGCGACGGCCTGCAGCGTGTGCTCACAGCAGAGGGCATTCCATCCGGTCTGCACTATCCTATTCCCGTTCATTTGCAAAAGGCCCATGCCGACCTCGGTTACCAAGCAGGGGACTTCCCGGTCTCGGAAGCCGCCGCACGCGAGGTTCTCTCCTTGCCGATCTACCCTGAAATGCCCGTACAGCACGTCGATCAGGTCGCGGCTGCGCTGGAGTATGCCTATGTCAGCTAGTCCACGCGAGGCTCGTGTCGTGCAGGCCGTCCACGGCCGCAGCCAGAAGCCGGCAGATCCAGCCTATCAAGCGGGGCTCGCCGAAGAGCTCAGGCAAGCATATGGGCGCGCCGGCCTGATCGAACTCTACGGCCGCTTCGCGACAGGCGACGGCGTCGTCGACGCGCTGATGCGCAAAGCCATCTGGCGGGCTATCACGCGCAGCTGCGGCGAAGGTCTGCAGGTCGCAGGCGGCGCCGGTTTCAAACATCCGGAAACCTTCGAAATCGGCAATGGCGTGTTCATCGGCGCTCAGGCCTACATCCAGGGACGCTACGATGGCACCTGCGTCATCGGCGACAATGTCTGGATCGGCCCGATGGCCTATTTCGACGCGCGCGAACTTGTGATCGAGGATTCTGTCGGGTGGGGGCCGGGGGCCAAGGTGCTTGGCTCGACCCACACCGCACTGCCGATAGACGTGCCGATCATCCGTACGGATCTTGAAATCAAGCCGGTCCGCATCTGTGCCGAGGCCGATATCGGAACGAATGCGACCATTCTTCCCGGCGTGACCATCGGGAAGGGGGCGATCGTTGGAGCGGGTGCAGTTGTCGTTTCCGACGTCGAGCCGTTCTCGGTTGCCGCCGGTGTACCGGCGAAATTCATACGTTGGCGTTCGGAGAATGATCCGATGACGAACATGTCGCGTAAGGAAAGATCATGAGAAACAAACGGGTGCTCATCACCGGCGGTGCCGGTCTGATCGGTTCGCATATTGCCGATCTTGTTGCATTGGAAAAACCTCGCGAGATCATCGTCCTCGACAATTTCGTGCGCGGGCGCCGGGACAATCTCAGCACGGCAATATCAAGCGGCTCCGTCAACATCATCGAAGGTGATATCCGCGACAGGGCACTGCTGGCGAAAACCTTCGAAGGCGTCGACGTCGTCTTTCACCAGGCGGCGATCCGCATCACGCAATGCGCGGAAGAACCGCGGCTCGCCTTCGATGTTCTGGCCGAGGGCACGTTCAACGTCCTCGAAGCTGCCGTGAAGGCAGGCGTGTCGAAGGTCGTTGCTGCTTCCTCCGCCTCGGTGCTGGGGCTGGCCGAAAGCTTCCCGACGACCGAGCAGCATCATCCCTACAATAACCGGACGATCTATGGTGCGGCGAAGACGTTCAATGAGGGGCTGCTGCGCAGCTTCGCGGAAATGTATGGCCTGCGCTATGTGGCGCTGCGTTATTTCAACGTCTACGGACCGCGAATGGACGTTTACGGCGCCTATACGGAAGTGCTGATCCGTTGGATGGAGCGCCTGGCGGCTGGAATGCCGCCGCTCATTTATGGAGATGGCAGCCAGACGATGGACTTCGTCGATGCACGCGACATCGCGCGCGCAAACATTCTCGCCGCAAAGAGCGACGTCACGGACGAAGTATTCAATGTCGCGAGCGGGCAGGAAATAAGCCTCCTGGAACTCGCTCAGATGCTGAGCAGCGTCATGGGCGTTTCACTCGAGCCACAGCACAAAGAAGCCCGGACCGTCAACGGCGTAACCCGTCGTCTCGCTGATATCAGCAAGGCCGAACGGCTCCTCGGTTTCAAGGCGGAGATATCAATGGAACAGGGGCTTCGCGATCTCGTTGCCTGGTGGCAGCAGCAGACCGCCGCGGGAGGGGCGGCAGCATGAGCTCACCTCAATCCACAATTCCAGTCGCCAAACCCGTCCTCGGAGAGGAAGAGGCCGAGGCCGCACGCCGGGTCATCCTGTCGGGGTGGGTCACGCAGGGGCCGGAAGTCGCGGCATTTGAGAAGGAATTCGCGGCGTTCGTCGGCACTGAGCACGCCTGCGCCGTTTCCAACTGCACGACCGCGCTTCATCTCGCCTTGATGGCGGTTGGCGTAGGTTCCGGTGACGAAGTCATCACGGTCAGCCATTCGTTCATCGCCACCGCGAACGCTGTTCGATACTGCAATGCGGTGCCCGTCTTCGTCGATATCGAGCCGGATGGCTACAATATCGACCCCAGCTTGATCGAAGCGGCAATCACGCCCCGCACCAAAGCAATCCTGTGCGTGCATCAACTCGGCATGCCCTGCGATCTCCGTTCGATCGTGGAGATCGGCAAGCGCAATTCGATACCGGTTATCGAGGATGCGGCCTGTGCGACGGGAAGCGAAATCCTGTGGGAAGGGCGTTGCGAAAAGATCGGCAAACCGCATGGCGATATTGCCTGCTTCTCTTTCCATCCCCGAAAGGTCGTCACCACCGGTGATGGCGGCATGCTGACGACTGTGAATCCGGAATATGACCGAAAATTCCGGCTGTGGCGCCAACATGGCATGAGCGTCACCGACGCTGTCCGCCATGGCTCCAAACAGGTGATCTTCGAGGACTATGATGAGCTCGGCTATAACTACCGTATGACCGACCTACAGGCGGCGGTCGGACGGGTGCAACTGCGGCGGCTGCCGGAGCTGGTTGCACAGCGACGGCGATTTGCCTCGCAATATTGCGAGAGGCTATCCACGATCCCAGGTCTGTCGGTTCCGACCGAGCCCCGCTGGGCTCGCAGTAACTGGCAAAGCTTCTGCGTGAGATTGTCCGACGAAATCGACCAGCGAGCCGTCATGCAGGCGCTGCTCGATCAAGGAATATCGACGCGGCGCGGCGTGATGAACATTCATCTCGAGGGCGCCTATTCCGGTCAAAACTCCCATCGCATCGCCACCAACCTGCCGAGAAGCGTTTCTGCGCAGCAGCAAACCGTCATCCTGCCGCTTTATGCTCAGATGACGGAGGCGGATCTCGTCAGGGTCGTCGACACATTGCGCCGGGCCATCATCGACGTCAGCACCGGGCGCGCCGACCATCAGCCCGTTGAGCACGTCGTACCTGCCTGAAGTGACGCCTGCACGAGGCGGCATGTCGATACAACATCAGAAAAGCGCGCATCACTGAAGCGCGCTTTTCTCATGCGAATTTCGTGATCCATCCTCTGACGATTGCGGGCACCGATTCCGGCGGAAGCAGTTTGACCAACATGCGTAGCGAGTAAAGCCCTGTCACGACTGCTGCGACGCAGCCGATCACCATCGCCGCCCATGACGGTAACAGGAAAAAGGCTGAGACGACCAGTCCCGATGCCGGCAGGAAGAGAAACGCGTGCCTGCGATTGGCGCGCGACCAGCGAAAGCCGGTGAGGCGATACACGATCACGTAAATCAGAATACTATGCCAGACGTAGAGGCCGAAGAACGCCGCGCCGGCTCCTGTCGTGCCGAACTTTGATACGAAGAGCCACGCCAGCCCCACATGCACCAGCGTTGCTGCGACCTCCGTCCAGAAGAAGATCGTCTGCGCACCCTTCGCCAGGACGATGAAGCCCATCGGCCAAGCGACGATCCTGAGCATCATTCCAAGGCAGATCCATCGCAGAAGCTCCACGGCCCCATGAAACTCCGCGGAATAGAACATGCTCATCACGAGCGGGGCGAGGGTCAGGGTGGCGATCAGACCGGGGCCGGCCAGTAGCATGCTGATTTCCGCCTGCTCATTGACCAGCCGATTGCACTCGACATCGTTGTCCACGATTGCGGTCAAGCGCGGATAGAAGTCTGTCCCCATCGCCTGCAGGATGAAACCGGCGTAGAGGCCGCCAAGCGCCCAGGCTGCCTGGTACAACCCCGCCGCCACAACGCCTCCTTCATTCAGCACGATGATGCGGATAGCATAGGCCGCGCCGAAGGTCAGAAGTCCGCTTGCCATGAAAGCGACGCCGAGCCTGAACAGGGCTTTCGCTTCTCGGCCGAACTGGCGCGCCGACATCGGCGGTGGCTGCGTGGATATTTGTTTGCTGTACCACCAGGTGGGAAGAACCGAGACGGCCGCGATCGCCACGAGAGAGGGTACAATCGCCTTTTCGCCGAACAGATAAATCAACGGGATGCTGACAATCGTGCCGAAGAGTCCGGAGAGCACGTTGATGCGGGCAAGATTGGCAATGCCCCGCAAGCCCTGGATCAAAGCAGCCTGTCCGGCAGACACAATGCGAAAGAATACGGCGAGGGAAAGCAGCACAATGCCGCCGACGTGCTGGTAGTCGCCGAAGGTGAGATTGGAGACCGGAAAGGCCAGCACCGCAAGCAACAGCCCGCCGAACAACCCGAGCACCAGCGAGATGCGTCTGAGCGCTGTCGCCGACCGCGCGATCCTCTCTCCGTCGTCGGCGCCCGCCGCCTCGGCGACCCGGCGCACACCGCTGCTGCTCACGCCCAGACCAGCTATTGCCTGCGCGATATCGAGGATTGCCCCGTAAAGGCCGATAAGCCCCACTCCTTCCGGCCCGAGCAGAACAGCCAGGGCTTTGTTGCGAACGATGCTGAGAGCGACATTCACCAGCGAGGAACCGCCCATCAATATCGTCGACTTCAAGATTTGGGTATAAGACTGACCGCTGGGTGGGATCATGCGCAAGGTCATCAGATATCCCTAGCTTTTATCCTGTCGGGCAGCATCTCCGACGCTTTACCCCGGGCCCGGCGCCCAACGCAGCTTCGGAGATGCGCGGCGCGCGCGGTCTTCTTGAGACCGTCATATCGCTCATGATATTCGAGGCGGCGGGATCTCACATCTCTCGGTCTCACGGCCGCTTTCACCGTGATCGTGCTTTCGCCACAGGTCACTGGCTTGCCCGATTTGCAAGCGTCTCTGGCTCCATCTCCCCAGATTGATCGGAGGTGGGCTCGGACGGCTCGTCCGAAATTTGCGGCCGAACAACTCTCACGACGTCACCCGGCGCTAGCGTCGTCGTTTCTGAGGCTTGGAATTGATCGATTCGTCCTTCGTTACGCCGGCTGACGGTAAAAGTGATCGGGAGCTCCACGCTGCGGTTTTTCAAGCCGTCGTCGGCAGCAAGTTCATCGATAAGCAGCTTCTGCGTCATCTCACGCTTCATTTTGAGCTGATCGAGATTTGCCCGTTCCGCCTGCGCTTCGACCGCGACTTCGCTCCGACGCGTGTCGGACAGGCCCTCGAGGTTCCGCGTTGTCTCGCTAACTGCCTGACGACCCCGCATGATGGCGGTAACCAGGTCGAGCTTGTCGGAACGGTAGGTCGTCAGCAACCGTTCCAGGTCCAACTGCCTCGACGAGATCGTGAGGCCTTTCTGCACCAGGGACTTGACGCTGGTCAGCTGGTCCTCAACTGATTTGATATTATCGTCTGCGCCCACCAGTTTCTCTTCCAAAGTCGAGATTTCGGTGGTCAAAAGTTCGCGCAGTTCCGTGAGCGCCTTTGACTGCCGCTCCAGCGCATTTGCACGAGCTTGAAAAATGACCCTCTCCTCGCTGTATATCCCAGCGGAAAATTGCTGATCGGCGCCCGCCGCCTGATCGAAGGTAATTTCCTTCGCACCGGCCATCTCGGCCTGGAGTCGCGACAGTTTCGCCGTGCTGCGCAGGATGGAGTGATCGATTTCCCGCAATTCGCCGACGAGCTTGATCGACTCCGTTTGCAGCGGAGTTTTCGAGCGAAACGGGCCGCCGCTCATAGCCAGGGATTGCAGAACGGTAAGCCCGGGACGAAATTTATATTCTCCGGGCGTGGTGACGTCTCCCACAACATAGATTGGTGGATATTCGAGAATTTCGATCGTGACCGCGGGTGGCTGAACCAACCCGATTTTTTCCTGCAGGCGCTTGGCGATCTCGTTTATGAGATTGGTTTTTTCGAGATTGCCGACGGAAAGGGATCCGAGAAAAGGCAAGAAAAGCGTGCTCTCATCCGAGACCGTGTATTCGCCGCCAAGCGCATCCCATCGTTCATATTGGCCTTTGGATTGCACCCATTGGACGATCGTCAGACGGATTTTCGTTTGCGGAGGCAAGGACGCGCTATCGGCGAGAGCCGGCGACATCGCTCCGCCAAGAAAGGCGAGTGCGCCGATGGCAAACGTCGTGCGAAATAGCAGCTGGAGGATGCGGTGCGATGAATTCATATACATATCTCGCCTGCGAAACATTCTTCAACGGATGCTGATCCAATCCCTTGACGCTGTTCGACCGCCGGCCGGCAGGTCCGAAGCCACATCGTTAGTGTGCAGTCTGGCGAAGGCTTGAGGAAGGTGAAGGTCGTTTGCTTTGCCTCATCACTATTGATGAGATAGGGTGGGTGCCTCAGTCTAAATCGAGCAGGAGCGTATATCTCGGAGAGGTATCATCCTGAAAAATCACGCGATCATGCACGCAGGAATAGGCGCACTCGCATCGAAGGATTGAGATCGCATGCTCGTGCCCGATTGTAGTCCCCAGATGCAGACGGCCTTTGTCATCGCTTGGTCGATCCGGTCCGTTGCTTCCTGCCTGGGCGTTTCCAGCGTCAGTGCCGCCATGTGGCGATGATGGACGAAGCCGTCGCCGCGGCTTGAGGCCCTGCACCGAGCGCAGCGAGCTTTGCGGCCCGTCGCACCCGTCATTAGTTCATGCAACACGGCTGTTGCCCAAAGGATGCCGCCCGTAGAGCGAAAGGCGTAGGATATACTCGCTTATTTTTCGACTATACTTCCCAGAGTCGTTTTAAACGATCCTCATAGATTTGATCCGATAAATATAGCGAGAGGTACCCGCCATGTATCGCAACGCTCGCCGGTGGATTTCGCACTCACTTCTGGTGGATTCGTTGGTGCCCCGATGGCTGACCGTCGGGGGAAAGGAAAGACCGCGCAAGCCGGCCGAAAAAAGTAAGGATAGAGCTCAACTTGCGGCATCGGCGCAAACCGCCGACGGACACAAGCAGGGCGCCCTTGTCGACGATCCCTATACGGATGCGGCCCTCAACGAGCATGATGGCGGGCAGAAAGCGCACGTGAACGGCGAGGCGGACAACAGACTCGAAGAGCGGTCCTTGCCTGACACTTTCGCAAAGCCTGGCGAAATGGGAAGTCGAAGCGGTGATGCGGCCACGCTGTCGGATCTTATGCCGGAGTTTGCGAATTTCCAGGGGCCCGCGAACGGAGTTGCGTTCGGGGGTGCAGCGTCCCTTCAGCGCACCTATACCGCAATGAGCTCCATGGGCGACGATCCTCTGGCTCCCTATCTGCCGCAAAGTCCTGCGCCGACAGATTCGGGGCAAGGTGCTCCTAAGGTGGCGGCCGGGCGTGCTCATTCGGGCAAGGTCGTCATTCTCGAATCGAGCCCGTCAGGGCAGACGACAGCGCACGACGCCGGCGCGAATTCGCTGGCCTTCGGCATGCCCTTTGGCGTGTGCGGGTGCGGCTACTTTACCTCCCCCACTCGGATTCTCGATTGGGCTCATGGCGGCGCCCTGCTTCAACAGGACGGTCAATTGCCGGGGACCAGGCTGACCGAAGGGCCGGACTATGTGGCTATTAAGCAGGCCATCGGCGCCTCGGTCAGCGATCCGCTTCTCGATCGTGACTTGTCCCCACTCTCGGGGTGGCCCGGCACTGCAACATGGTCGGACGCGGCGCTCACCAATGGAACCCTGCCAGGTGGGGGAGAGACGGGAACGGGAACAAAATCCAAGGATATCGGTATCCTGTCCGGCTCTGTGACGAAGCCACCTAAGCCTTCTACGCAGGGGTCATCGACAACGCAGAGCCTGGCGGCCGCGGCGGTGGCCAGCAACGCAATCGTGCTGGAAAACCAGAAGCAGGGCAATCCGGAGAGCGAGTGGGGCATCGTCGGTGCCGGTAGCTCCAACATCGAAGGCTTTGCGACTGACATCAGCGTCGACAACGGCAAGACGATCGGCTTCAAGATCAATACCAACTCCACCAACTACCGGATCGACATCTATCGGCTCGGCTATTATGGCGGCATGGGCGCCCGCAAGGTCGCGACCATGCAGCACACCGGGTTGCAGACTCAGCCCAGTCCGTTGCGCAATGCCACGACCGGCACAGTGGACGCCGGCAACTGGGCCGTCTCGGCGTCATGGACCGTACCTGATGATGCCGTCTCGGGCGTCTACATCGCCAAGCTCGTGCGTCAGGATGGCACCGCTGGCTCGAACCACATTCCGTTCATCGTGCGCGACGACGACAGCCACAGCGACGTCGTCTTCCAGACCGCGGATGAGACCTGGCAAGCTTACAACGGCTGGGGTGGCGCAAACTTGTATGGCGGCAACGGGCCGGCGACGGGGCAAGGTGCCGGTCGCGCCTATGCGGTCAGCTACAACAGGCCGATTGCCACCCGCGGCGGGGTCGGCACTTACGCCGGTCCCCAAGACTATCTGTTCGGCGCCGAATATGCGGGAATCTATTGGCTGGAACAGAACGGCTATGACGTCTCCTACTTGTCGGGTGTCGACGCCGACCGCTATGGCAGCCTCTTGCTCAATCACAAGACCTATATCGATGCCGGGCATGACGAATACTGGTCGGGACAGCAGAGAACCAATGTCGAGGCCGCGCGCGATGCGGGCGTCAACCTCATGTTCTGGAGCGGTAACGAGGTTTATTGGCGTACCCGCTGGGGCAACGCCTATAGCGCCGACGGCACGCCTTACCGCACCCTGATCACCTACAAGGAGACATGGGCCGGCGGCGATATCGATCCTTCCGACCAATGGACAGGCACCTTCCGCGATCCACGCTTCAGCCCACCGGCTATTGGCGGCGGCAATCCCGAGAATTCGCTGACCGGTCAATTGTTCAAGGTCGACGATGTCGGCAGCAACCTCGGCGCGATCACCGTTGGCTATGATGATGCCAACCTTCGCTTCTGGCGCAATACGAGCGTTGCCAATCTTCAGCCCGGGCAGACGGCGACGCTCACCAAGAACTATCTCGGTTACGAATGGGACGAGGCGCCCGATAACGGCTTCGATCCTGCCGGCCTGGTGAAGCTGTCGTCGACGACACTTCCGGTCAGCACCTACTTGCTCGATTACGGAAACACGACCGGCAATGCGACCGCGACCCACAATCTGACGCTCTATCGCGCCCCCAGCGGTGCGCTGGTGTTCGGCGCTGGCACGGTCTACTGGACATGGGGGCTCAGCGACAATCACGACCTCACAGCGACTCCGACGGATCCTCGCGTGCAGCAGGCAATGGTCAATTTGCTTGCCGACATGGGCATTCAGCCTGGAACACTGCAGTCGGGGCTCACCGCCGGGACCGCGTCGTTGGACCACACTGCGCCGACATCGGTCATCACGGTGCCCGCCACGGCGACCGTTGGATCCACCGTGACGATTACCGGCACCGCTGCCGATACCGGAGGCGGGGTTATCGCCGCGGTCGAGGTTTCGACCGACAACGGGGCGAGCTGGCATCCGGCGACGGGCGATGAGAACTGGACTTATACCTGGCAGCCGCAAACCACGGGCACCTATACCATCCGGTCTCGTGCAGTCGATGATAACGTCAACCTGGAAACGCCCTCGGCGGGACGAACGGTCACCGTCAGCGGGCCGAATTACACCTCTCTCTTCGGTTCGGCGACGCCGGCGGTTGTCAACACCAACGATACCTCGGCGGTTGAACTCGGCGTCAAATTCCAAACCTCCGTGGCAGGCACGGTCACCGGCATTCGTTTTTATAAGGGCAGCCAGGATACCGGCACGCATACAGGTTCATTATGGTCGAGTACCGGCACGCGTGTTGCGACCCTCACCTTCACAAGCGAGACCGCCAGCGGCTGGCAGACCGCCTATTTCACCAGTCCGGTATCGCTGACGGTCGGACAAACCTACACTGCATCTTACCATACCAATACCGGTCACTATTCGTCGACCACCGGCTACTTCACCTCAAATGTAACCAGCGGTCCGCTCACGGCGCCGGCCAGCGGAAATGGCGTCTATGCCTATGGCAGCAACAGCCTATTCCCCACGAGCACCTTCCAGTCGACGAATTATTTTGTCGATGTGATGTTTACCACGTCGAGCTCGAACACGACGCCGACGGCGGTTGCCGATACGGGGGATGCGACCGAGAAGGGCGGCGTGGCGAATGGCTCGGGCGGCGTGGCCGCCAGCGGCAACGTGCTGACCAACGACACCGATCCGGATGCCGGTGACACCAAGACCGTCACGGCGGTCCGCTTCGGGGCGACGTCAGGCACGCTCGGCTCGGCGCTCACCGGCGCCTATGGCAGTCTCGTGCTCAATGCATCGGGCGCCTATAGCTATGCGGTCAACGAGAACAATGCGACCGTCCAGGCGCTGCGACAGTCGACCAACACGCTGAGCGATGTCTTCAGCTACACGATGCGCGACAGCGCTGGCGCCACGGCCACGGCGAATCTGACGATCACCATCCATGGCGCCAACGATGCGCCGGTGCTGGCCGTCCAGACGACGACCCAGAACGCCACTGTCGGCTCTGCCTTCTCCTTCACGCTGCCGACGACCACCTTCACCGATGTCGACAGCGGCGACACGCTCGCTTATGCGGCAACCGCTGCCGACGGCACGGCACTGCCTTCCTGGCTGAGCTTCAACGCCTCGACACGGACCTTCTCCGGCACGCCGACGACGTCAGGCACATACGGCGTCAAGGTCACGGCGACTGACCTCGGCGGCCTTGCCGCCAACGAGACCTTTAATATCGCCGTGTCGACATCAGGCAATACGACGCCGACGGCGGTTGCCGATACGGGGGATGCGACCGAGAAGGGCGGTGTGGCTAATGGTTCGGGCGGCGTGGCCGCCAGCGGCAACGTGCTGACCAACGACACCGATCCGGATACCGGTGACACCAAGACCGTCACGGCAGTCCGTTTCGGGACGACGTCAGGCACGCTCGGCTCGGCGCTCACCGGCGCCTATGGCAGTCTCGTGCTCAACGCATCGGGCGCCTATAGCTATGCCATCAACGAGAACAATGCGACCGTCCAGGCGCTGCGCCAGTCGACCAACACGCTGAGCGATGTCTTCAGCTACACGATGCGCGACAGCGCTGGCGCCACGGCCACGGCGAACCTGACGATCACCATCCATGGCGCCAACGATGCGCCGGTGCTGGCCGTCCAGACGACGACCCAGAACGCCACCGTCGGCTCTGCCTTCTCCTTCACGCTGCCGACGACCACCTTCACCGATGTCGACAGCGGCGACACGCTCGCTTATGCGGCAACGTCCGCCGATGGCACGGCGCTGCCTTCCTGGCTGAGCTTCAACGCCTCGACGCGCACCTTCTCCGGCACGCCGACGACGTCGGGCACCTACGGCGTCAAGGTGACGGCAACCGATCTCGGCAGCCTTACCGCCAACGAGACCTTCAATATCGCCGTGTCGACGACGCCGACGAGCTACAGCCTGTTCTCTGCTTCCAGCACGCCGAGCCGGACCTTCAACGATGGTCAGCAGCTCGAACTTGGCGTCAAGTTCACGTCGAACGTTGCCGGAGATGTCACCGGCATCAGGTTCTATCGCAGCGCCAATGACAACGGCCAGAATGTCGTCGACCTTTGGACCGCGACAGGCACCAAGCTTGCCACCGCCACCTTCACCACCACCACCGCGAGCGGCTGGCAGACGGTGAACTTCACAAACCCAGTCACCATCGCCGCCAATACCACCTATGTCGCCTCCTATCACACGACAGGCGCTTACGTGGCGACCAGCAATTTCTTTACGGCCGCTGTCAGCAACGGTCCGTTGACGGCGCCGGCCAGCGGCAATGGCGTCTATGCCTATGGCGGTTCCGCCACCGCAGGTCTTTTCCCGACCAACAGCTACAATTCAACCAATTACTACGCCGACGTCGTCTTCCGGCCGCAACTGGTCGCGTGATGCAAAGGGATCGGTTTCGAATGAGGCTGACACGACGCAAATGCGGATCGCAGAGAGGAACGCGGCCTCCGCTCCCATTCAAGCGACAGCGATGAACAAGGGCCGGCTCCCTGTGACAGTGCTCGCCGGCTTTCTCGGCGCCGGCAAGACGACGCTTCTCAGCCACGTGCTGACCAATCGTCAGGGCCTCAGGGTCGCTGTCATCGTCAACGATATGAGCGAAGTGAACATAGACGCCAGTCTCATTCGAGACGGCGGCTGCAACCTGTCGCATACGACGGAGGCATTGGTTGAACTCAGCAATGGCTGCATATGCTGTACCCTGCGCGATGACCTCCTGACGGAAGTGCGGCGACTGGCCGAAGAGGGGCGGTACGACTATCTGCTGATAGAGGGAACCGGCATTGCCGAGCCGCGCCCCATCGCTGCCACCTTTTCCTTCCGCGACGAGAATGGTGTTTCGCTCTCCGATTTTGCCAAACTTGACACGATGGTGACTGTCGTCGACGCCGCCAGCCTCTTGGCTGATTACAGCAGCGCCGATCTGCTTCGCGATCGCGGCATGCAGCGGGACGGCGAGGACCGGCGGACACTCATCGACCTGTTGGTGGACCAGATCGAGTTTGCCGACGTTGTCGTGATCAACAAGATCTCGGACGCGACCGAGGAAATCCGCGCAGAAGTTCGCAAGACGGTGGCTGCGCTCAACCCGGATGCGCACCAGGTGGAGACTGACTTCGGCAAGGTTTCTCTTGCAACCATTCTCAGTACGGGCCTCTTCGACGAAGCAAAGGCCGCCGCTCACCCGTTATGGCACAAGGAACTGTACAGCCCGGGTGCTCATGTTCCGGAGACGGAGGAATATGGGGTATCGAGCTTTGTCTATCGCACGAGGCGTCCCTTCGACCCGATACGGTTTCGGGCATTCCTGGACGAGCCCTGGCCAGGGGTCATCCGCGCCAAAGGTCATTTCTGGCTGGCCACGCGACCGCGTCACGTGGGTCTGATGTCGGCGGCCGGAGCGCAACGACGCTGTGAACCCATGGGGCTCTGGTGGGCGGCCGTTCCCCGGCAGGACTGGCCGAGCCACCACCAGTTTCGCCAGCATATTGAGCGCCGATGGGACAGCGCTTGGGGCGATCGTCGGCAGGAACTCGTGTTCATTGGTGTTGACATGGACGAGACAGCCGTCCGCAGCGCGTTGGACGACTGCCTGGCCAGCTCGGATCCGCGGGACTGGTCGGCTCTCGAAGATCCCTTTCCGGCCTGGTAGCACGGGGCGACGCCGGAGTTTGCCGGCTCGACCAGCCGGACCGGCAACACAAGACCGATCAGCTTCCTCTTACACAGCGTCCGCCGCTTAGCGGAAGCACCAGACGGCTCCAGAACCGGATATGCGGTGAGGATCATCATATCGGCGTATGGAGTACCACCAACATACCCAAGATTGCTGTCGTACGTTCCGCTCCGAAAGCTGGCAGGATGAAGCTATTCAATGCTGGTCGACGGGAATGGGGACGCCGCTCTTGCTGAGATTTCATGTGAGGAATCGCAAATACTTGACTGCCGCCGGCGGCACGCCGTGCATCAGTCACGCAACCTCGGCCTGGGCCGCGCTGCTTGGAACTCCGACCGTCGTGTCTTCGAGCACTCAGGGTTCTTCCGACTTTGCCAATCAAGGCAGCGCAACCGTTCAATCCTCCCTCACCGGCACGGTTACATCTTCCTTGATATCATCAGGCGACATGCAGTCGTCGCCTGCATCGTCGACGCCGATGTCGGCGCCTGCCGCCGATGGCGGCGCGCAGGACACGTCCACGAAGACGGCGTCGGCTGCGACGATCTTCGACACGACCTCCTCGGCATCGCAAGACACCGTACTTGCCCCAGATCCCTACGAAGAGGCTGCTACATTGCCTGCCGCCCCCGTGCTGACGGGTATTGCCAGCGATGCCGGCACCGGAAGCGCCACGGCGACGGCGCCGGTCACTTCTTCAAGCACTCTCGACACGGCTTCGTTGCGCCTTCAGGCCTCGATAGCATCCCTCACGGTGGAGCCGAGCCAGGACGCTTCCGCCGATACGACCGCGGTCTCAGCGCTGGCCGCACCAGCGGCGGCTCCGGCTGCGGTCACGCTCAACAAGATCGCACTGGAAAACCTGAAACAGGGCAACCCGATCAGCGAGTGGGGCCTGGAGGGCGATGGCAAGGGCACCATCCAGGGCTTCGCCACCGAAATCAGCACGAATATCGGCCAGACGGTCGATTTCAAGATCGCCACCGATTCCACGCATTACCGCATCGATATCTACCGGATGGGTTATTACGGCGGGGCCGGTGCGCGCAAGGTCGACTCGATCGAGCAGCAGCTGACCACGGCGCAGATCCAGCCGCATCCGATCGTCGACATGTCGCTCGGTCTCATCGACTGCGGCAATTGGTCGGTGTCGGCGAGCTGGCAGATTCCGACCGATGCCGTCTCCGGCATCTATTTCGCCAAGCTGGTGCGTGAGGACGGCACCGAGGATGCCAGCATCATCCCCTTCGTCGTGCGCGACGACTCCTCGCACAGCAATATCGTTTTCCAGACCTCGGACACGACGTGGCAGGCCTATAATGCCTGGGGCGGCGCCAGCCTCTATTACGGCGATGTCCCCGTCGATCCCGCTAACATGATCGGCTACTTGCCGCCGAACTGCAGCTGCGGCCTGACCGCAATCGGTCGCGCCTCGGCGATCAGCTATAACAGGCCGATCATCACCAATACGAGCCCGGTCGGCGGCTCGCACGATTTCATCTTTGGCGTCGAGCATTCAGCCATCCAGTGGCTGGAGCAGAACGGCTACGACGTTTCCTATATTTCCGGCGTCGATGCGACGCGCAGCGGCAATCTGCTGCTCAACCATCAGGCCTTCTTGTCGGTCGGCCATGACGAATACTGGTCGGCCGAGCAGCGCACCAATGTGGAGGCCGCTCGCGATGCCGGCGTGAACCTCGCCTTTTGGAGCGGCAACGAAGTCTACTGGAAGGTTCGCTGGGAAAGCAGCATCGACGGCAGCGGCCAGGCCTACCGCACTATGGTCTGCTACAAGGAGACCTACGGCACCAGCACGGACCCGAGCAGTATCGGCACCGGCACTTGGCGCGATCCGCGTTACGCCGATCCGGGGCAGAAGCCGGAAAATTCGCTGACGGGCACGATGTTTCAGGTGGACGGCTACCGCCAGGATACGATCTCCATCCCCTACGACTATTCGAACCTGCGCTTCTGGCGCAATACCGATGTGGCAGAGCTGCAGCCGGGCGAGACCTACAATCTGGTGCAGAACCTGCTCGGCTATGAATGGGACTCGGATGTCGAGAATGGATTCCGTCCGGCTGGACTGATCGACCTGTCGCTCTCCTCGGTCGCGGTCAACACCTATCTGCGCGATTACGGCTCGACGATCGGCGACGCGGTGGCGACCCACAGCCTGACCATGTACCGGGCGGCAAGCGGCGCGCTCGTCTTCGGCGCCGGCACCGTCTTCTGGTCCTGGGGCCTGAACGCCCAGCATCAGGGGCCGACAACGCCAACCGATCGCAATGTTCAGCAGGCGATGGTCAACATGTTCGCGGACATGGGCATCCAGCCGACAACGCTCGATGCCAGCCTGATCCTCGCCACCCAATCGACCGACACGCTGAAGCCGACCTCGTCGATTACCTCGCCCATCGTGGGTGCCTCCTTTCTCGAAGGACAGCATGTGACGATCACGGGCACGGCGCAGGATTTCGGCGGCGGCATCATTGCCGGCGTCGAGGTCTCCACCGATGGCGGCCAGCACTGGTTCAAGGCCACGGGCCGCGAGAACTGGAGCTATAACTGGGTCGTCCAGGCGAGCGGCACCTATACGATCCTGTCACGCGCCGTCGACGACAGCGTCAATCTGGAGGCGCCATCGGCCGGCAAGCAGGTCACCGTCAGGCTGCCGGGCACGCAGGGCCTGTGGACGCTGGCGGAAAAGCCCGCGACCGAAGTAGCGGTCGATCGCGATTCAGTCGAGCTCGGCCTGCGCTTCCAGGCGACGACGGCAGGCTCAGTGGAAGGCATCCGCTTCTACAAGGGCTTCTATAACATCGGCGAACACGTCGTCAGCCTCTGGAGCAGCACCGGAACGCTGCTGGCGACCGGCGTAGCAACAGGGGAATCGCTCTCCGGCTGGCAGACAGTGATGTTCTCCAGTCCGATCCAGATTCAGGCCGGCACGACCTATGTAGCCTCCTATCACAGCAACGGCTACTACTCGATGACCGCGAATTATTTCAGCGAGCCCTATGCCAGCGGCCAGCTGAAGGCCGTCGATGGCGGCGGCGTCTACGCCTACGGCACCACTGCCGGCACATTCCCCGGCCAGAACCCCGGCGGCACCAATTATTGGGTGGACGTGGTCTTCGATGCCGGCCCCAACAGCCAGCCGGTCGCGACCGACGACAGCAGGCTGATCACCGGCCACAACGGAACGCTTGTTATCTCCATTGCCTCGCTCCTGGCAAACGATACCGATCCCAATGGCGATGCGATGACCATCACGGCCGTCGGCAATGCCGTCAATGGCACGGTCGCTCTCAACAAGCAGACCGGCGCCATCACCTTCACGCCGGCCAACGATTATTCAGGACCGGCGAGCTTCAGCTATACGTTGTCGGACGGGCGCGGCGGCACGGATCAAGGCAATGTCAGCCTGACCGTCCAAACGGGTTCGGCTGGCGAGACACTGTTTACGGCAAGTGAGGGACCGACCGGCGGCAGCTTCAACGACAATACGGCGTTGGAACTCGGCATGAAGTTCGTCGCTTCCTCGACCGGCACGATCTCGGGCATCCGCTATTACAAGGCTGCCGGCGATACCAGCGTGCATACCGGCTCCATTTGGAGAGCCGACGGCACGCTCGTCGCAACGGTCACCTTCACCAACGAGTCGCTCTCCGGCTGGCAGACCGCGAACTTCGCCATGCCGCTGCAGATCACCGCGGGTGCGACCTATGTCGCCTCCTACCACACGACCGGCACCTATGTGGCGACGTCGAATTATTTCAACACGGCACATACCAATGGCTCGCTGACGGCGCTTGCAGGCAGCAATGGCGTCTACTCGGTCGGATCAAGCTCGATCTTCCCGACGTCAAGCTATCAGTCAACGAATTACTGGGTTGACGTCGTCTTCAATCAATCGACGGGCAATACGGTGCCGGTCGCCGCCAATGACAACGGCTATACGACTTATACTAATACGGCTCTGTCGATCGCCGCTGCAAATCTGCTCGCAAATGACAGCGATGCGGATGGCAACCCGCTTGTCATCACCGGCGTCAGCGGAGCGGTCAACGGTTCGGTTTCCTACGACAACCAGACGCAGACCGTGACCTTCACGCCGACGGCAGGATATACCGGGCCGGCGAGCTTCAGCTATTCCATCGCCGACGGTCAGGGCGGCACGGCATCCGCCCAAGTTGGGCTTACCGTCACCGCCCAGTGGAGCGAGCAGAACCTCTTCAGCGCCAATGAAACGCCTGCAGTCGTCTCGGTGAACGACAATCACCCGGTCAATCTCGGAATGAAATTTCAGGCGGACACGGCCGGTTGGGTCACAGGGATCCGCTTCTACAAGGGCGCCGACAATACCGGCCCGCATAACGGTTATCTCTGGACCGCCTCGGGCACGCTGCTTGCAACCGTCACCTTCAGCAACGAAACGGCAAGCGGCTGGCAGACTGCCACGCTCACCCAGCAGGTCGCGGTCGCAGCGGATACGACCTACGTCGTTTCCTACAGCACAAACGGCAATTACTCGGCGACGGGCAATTATTTCAGCACTGAGAAGACCAGCGGCGACCTCAGGGCGTTCAGCGGCGACAATGGCCTCTATGCCTATGGATCGAGCGGGTTGTTCCCGACCAGCAGTTACAACAGCACAAACTACTATGTGGACGTAGCGTTCAAACCGCAGCTCGCGGCGTAACGCCCACAAGGATGCAAGCCGACCATCGAGTAAAGAGTGAGAGTATCGATGATGCGTGCAGACAACAGATTGCCGGTTACGGTTCTCGCCGGGTTTCTCGGCGCAGGGAAGACGACTGTCCTCAATCATGTCCTGAGTAATCGGGAGGGCCGTCGGGTTGCGGTCATTGTCAACGATATGAGCGAGGTTAACATTGATGCGGATCTCGTGCGCGAGGGAGGTGCAGACCTTCTGCGCACCGATGAGACGCTGGTAGAGCTCACCAATGGATGCATCTGCTGCACGCTCCGCGCAGATCTCCTCAGCGAGGTGCGGCGGCTGGCGGCCGCCGGCCGTTTCGACTATCTGCTGATCGAGGGCACGGGGATTGCCGAGCCCCTGCCGATAGCGGCGACCTTCTCCTTCCGCGACGAGAGCGGAGCGGCGCTTTGCGACGTGGCGCGGCTCGACACGATGGTCTGCGTCGTCGATGCGGTCAATCTGCTTGCCGATTACCAGAGCGACGAGTTTCTTGCCGATCGCGGCGAAAGGCGTGACGGGGACGATGAGCGCAAGCTCGTGGAACTGCTCGTCGAGCAGATCGAATTTTCCGATGTCGTCATCATCAACAAGGCGGGCGACGTGCCCAGCGCCGATCTCGCCGAAGTTCGACGGGTCGTCGCAGCACTCAATCCAGATGCCCGTGTCATCGAGGCGGTCTTCGGCCAGGTGCCGCTCGGCGCGATTCTGGATACCGGCTTTTTCAGCGAAGCCAAGGCCGCCCGCCATCCACTCTGGCACAAGGAGCTTTACGGCTGGGGCGATCACGTGCCGGAGACCGAGGAATACGGCATAACAAGCTTCGTGTATCGCAGCCGCCGGCCCTTCGATCCGGCGCGGCTGTGCCGCATGCTCAAGCAGCCATTGCCCGGCGTCATCAGGGCGAAAGGCCATTTCTGGCTGGCGACCCGGCCGGACGAGATCGGTCTGCTTTCGATTGCCGGTACGCAATGCCGCATCGATACCAGAGGGTTTTGGTGGGCCTCGGTGCCGCGGGCGCACTGGCCGCGCCATCCGCAATTCCGCCAGTTACTCGACCGGCATTGGGACGATCTCTGGGGCGACCGCCGCCAGGAGCTGGTCTTCATCGGCTCCGGCTTCGACGAGGGCGCCATCCGCATCGCGCTCGACGATTGCTTGACCGGCGAGGAGACGGGTTTCGATCCTCAGACCGCCGTCGGTCTTCGCGATCCGTTTCCGCCATGGCGGCACGATACGCACGCATCGAACGGAAAAATGTGAAGCGCTTTTCGGATAATCCGATGCGTCGACTCAAAGGTGAACAGGTTTTGATTATCAACCAGAGGAGAGAACAATGAGCAGCGAACTTTATGCAGACGGTATCGGCGAAATCACCGTCACAGGAACGATCGTGCGCATCGACCTGATGTCGCTCTCGGCCACCGATCGTGACGCCAACAACAATCCGAAGCCGGTTTTCCGCCAGCGCATCATCATGCCTGTCGACGCCTTCGCAAATGCGGTTGATCTCATGCAGAAGGCGCTTGGCGGCTTGGTCGAGGCGGGCGCGGTCCGTCGCATCGGTGACATGTCGGCTGCAGCCGCCACCGATATCCAGTCGGTGCAGGGCGCTTCAAACGCCTCGCCGAATTTCAACTGACAACAGGGACAGCCTCGGTCTCGTAGTGTTTCGGGTGGGCCATGAGTGGTTTTCTGCATACCAACCTGCATTGTCTTGCGCTCGTCGCGCGTCACCACGGCGTCGACCTTTCTCCTGAGCGATTGCAGCACGATTATTGCGTCGGCAACGATCCGGTGGCGGTGCGGCAAATGCTCAGAATGGCCAAGGATGCCGGTCTGAGGGCCAGGCATCTGGCCCTCGACTGGCGAAGCCTGTTCCAACTCGGCGACGCTTTCCCGGTGCTTGCCGAACTTTCGAACGGCAACTGGGTGGTCATCGCTGGCGCTCTCGGGGAGGGCGAGGATGAGCGGATCCGCGTTCTCGACCCGCTCGCCAAGCGCCCCGAAGTCATGCTGCTGAGCGAGGAGCAATTCGCCAAGGCCTGGCTCGGATCGGTGGTTCTGCTGAAGCGCAACTACCGCATGTCGGATGAGGACCGGCCCTTCGGCTTCCGCTGGTTTGTCCCGGAAATCATCCGGCAGCGCAGCTTCTTCCGCGATGTGGCGCTCGCAGCCTTCGTGCTCTATGGGCTGGGTCTGACGACGCCGATGTTCTTCCAGCTCGTCATCGACAAGGTGCTCGTGCACCAGAGCTATGCGACGCTGACGGTTCTGACGGTCGGCATCGCGGTGGCGCTCGTCTTCGACGCGACCTTCAGCTTCCTGCGCCGCTATCTGCTGCTCTACGCCACCAACAGGATCGACATCCGGGTGGCGACGCGCACCTTCGGCCATCTGCTTAACCTGCCGATCGCGCTCTTCGAACAGGCCTCGGCCGGTGTTCTCGTCAAGCATATGCAGCAGACGGGGCGCATCCGCGAATTCCTGACCGGCCGGCTGTTCTTGACGCTGCTCGACGGCGTATCGCTCTTCGTCTTCGTGCCTATCCTGCTTCTCTACAGCGTCAAGCTGACCCTCGTGGTGCTGGGTTTTGCGGCGCTCGTCGGGCTTGTGGTGATGATGCTCGTCGGGCCGTTCCAGCGTCGCCTGCAGGCCCTCTATCAGGCCGAAGGCGACCGGCAGGCCCTGCTTGTCGAAACCGTGCATGGCATGCGCACCGTCAAGTCACTTGCGCTGGAGCCGCGCCAGCGCAAGGTGTGGGACGATTATTCGGCGCAGTCGATCTCGGTGCGCTTCCGGGTCGAAAAAATCTCCACCATCGCCCAATCGCTGACCGGGCTTCTGGAAAAGCTGATGAGCGTGGCGATCATCGGGCTCGGCGCGCTCGATGTCTTCAGCGGTTCCATGACGATTGGCGCGCTGGTCGCCTTCAACATGCTGGCCGGCCGCGTCTCGGGGCCGCTGGTGCAAATCGTCACCATGGTCCATGAATATCAGGAAGTGGCGCTTTCCGTGCGCATGCTCGGCGAGATCATGAACCAGCGGCCGGAACAGGCCGGACGCGGCCGAGGTGTGCGGCCGCATCTGCATGGCCGCATCGAATTCGACAGGGTCACCTTCCGCTATGCTCCCGATGCGGCGCCTGCGCTCGACAATGTGTCCTTCGCCATTCCGGCGGGCTGCGTCTTCGGCGTCGTCGGCAAGAGCGGCTCGGGCAAGACGACGATCACCCGACTCATCCAGGGCCTCTATCAGAGCCAGGAGGGGCTGGTGCGCATGGATGGCTACGACAGCCGCGAAATCGATCTCGTGCATCTGAGAACCAGCATCGGCGTCGTGCTGCAGGATAATTTCCTCTTCCGCGGCACGGTGCGCGACAATATCGCTGCCGCCAAACCCGATGCCAGCATCGAGGAAATCATGGAGGTCGCCCGCATCGCCGGCGCGGAAGAATTCATCGAACGCCTGCCGCGCGGCTTCGACACGATGCTGGAAGAAAACGCCGCCAACCTCTCCGGCGGCCAAAGGCAGCGGCTTGCAATTGCACGCGCGCTGATCACCGATCCGAAGCTCCTGATCTTCGACGAGGCGACGAGCGCGCTCGACCCCGACAGCGAGGCGATCATCCGCGAGAATCTGAGCCGGATCGCCGCCGGGCGCACCGTCGTCATCGTGTCGCACCGGCTTTCGACGCTTGTGGATGCCGATGCCATTCTCGTCATCGATCGGGGCAAGGTCGCCGATATCGGCCGGCACGACCAACTGGTGTCGCGCTGCATGACTTATCGCCACCTGTGGGCGCAGCAAATGAGGCAGGTCGCATGAACGCGCGTGTCAGAAAATCCAGCGAGAACCTGCCAATTTCATCAGACAAGGGCGCCTCGGACCATGGCCTCTCGAATAAGGGGCCAGACGGAAGGACCGGGTTACTCGTCGCCCGCCCGCCGCTGCCGCCTGTTATCGCGGAATTTCAGTCCGATGCCGTCGAGCTCGAGGAACGTGCTCCGCCGCGCGTTGCGCGCATGACGCTCTATTGCGTGACGGCGCTGATCGCTGCGACCATCATCTGGGCCTCCGTCTCTGAGATCGACGAGGTGGTGATCGCGCCCGGCAAACTCGTCACCACGCAACCGACCATCGTCGTCCAGCCGCTGGAAACCTCGATCATTCGCACGATCGATGTGAAGGCCGGCGAGGTGGTGCGTGCCGGACAAACGCTCGCAACGCTCGACGCCACTTTCAGCCAGGCCGATGTCGACCAGCAGCAGGCGAAGTTCTCCGCACTCGACGCCCAAGTGAAGCGTATCGAGGCGGAACTTGCCGGCGATGACTACACAATGATGGCCGGATCGACGCCCGACGAGATGCTGCAGTTGCAGCTCTTCGGCCAGCGGCGGGCCTTCTACACGGCGCAGCTGCAGAATTTCGAGCAGCAGATCGCCGGCCAGTCGGCAGCGCTTGCCGCGGCCAAGAACCAGGAAGCCGTGCTCATCGACCGACGCGACACGCTCTCGCAGATCGAAGGCGCGCGCGAGCGGCTCTTCAACACGCAGAGCGGCTCTCTGATCACCATGCTCGGCTCGCGCGACGCCCGCCTCGACGTCGAGTCCGATCTGACGGCCGTGCGCGGCAAGGCCGACGAAGCCGCGCATACCTTTGCCAAGCTGAAAGCCGACCGGCAGGCCTTTATCGAGGATTTCCGCCGCGCCGCGATGGAACAGCTGGTCGAGCTGCGCGGCCAGCGCGACATGGCGGATGAAGAGCTGAAGAAGATGGAGCTGCGCCGCAACATGGTGTCGCTGACCGCACCTGCCGACGCCGTCGTGCTCGACCTCGCCCAGCGCTCCATCGGCTCCGTGGTACGCGAAGCCGAACCGATCGTCACACTGGTGCCGATCAACGTGCCGCTCGAAGCCGAAGTCTCGATCAACACCCGCGACATCGGCCGCATCGCCGTGGGTAAGGAGGCCCGCATCAAGCTGGACGCCTATCCCTTCCAGAAATACGGCACCGCGTCGGGCGAGGTTCGCACGATCAGTCAGGACACGTTCATGACCGGCCAGCAGCAGGAACAGACCGCCACCCCGGGCCAGCCGGCGGCGCCCTTCTTCAAGGCTCGCATCCTGCTTGCCGATACGAGGCTGAACGTCTCGGACGTGCCGGTCAGGCTGCTGCCGGGCATGACCGTCTCCACAGAGATCAAGGTGGGCAACAGAACGGTGATCTCCTATTTCCTCTATCCGCTGCTGCGCGGCCTGGATGATGCCATCCGGGAACCGAACTGAGGGGGCCGCAGACGAGGTGTGGGCGAGGGGCGTCCTACACACGCCGGGGATGGAGGTGGCGCCAGGCCTCCAGGCGGCCGCCCCCAAAAGCGTCTGTGTATCAGCGGAAGCCGCATCCGTTTGCAGATACAGCCTACCGGCAAGTGGCCAGAAAAGCGCGAATTGCTGCAGAGATATTGCCGAGATGGAGGAGGGGCGCATGTCCTTGCCCTCCGGCGGTATGAAGGACCAATCCGGGATGCAGTCGGGCCATTTCGTTCACTGTTTCCTGCGACAGCAGCGGTGAATTTTCACCGCGGATCAACATCAGCGGAAAGCGGCTCAGGCTTTCGAATTGTGCCCACAGATCGGGCAGCGGCTGGCTGAAATCGATCGATCTCAGTGCCTCGGCGATAGCCGGATCGAAGTCGGCGACCGGCCTTCCGCCGACGTCGCGATATAGCGCAAGCGCCATTTCGCGCCAGTCCTCGCCCGTAAGCGCAGTAAACGAGGCGCCATGATTCACCTGCAATATATCGGCCGCCTCTTTCCAGTCGGCCGGCTTCCTGCCGTTGAGGTAGTCGCGAATGAGCGCCAGCCCTCCTGCCTCGATCGCCGGTCCGATATCGTTCAGGACCACGGCTTCGAGAAGATCCGGCCGTGCCGCCGCGATCAAGTGCAGGATCAGGCCGCCGCGCGACGTGCCGATGAAAACCGCCCGCTCGATGCCGAATGCCGTGCAGGCGGCGATGATGTCGCCGGTCTCGACAGCGAGATTGTAATTGGCCTTGTTCTCATCCCATGCGGAATTTCCGCGCCCGCGCGAATCGAGGGCGATCACTCTACGCGGGCCAGTTCTGTCGCGGCTGAGAAGCAGCGCAAGCGGATGAAAGTCCCGGGCATTGCGGCTCAGGCCGGGCAGGCAGATCACCGGCAGCCTTTCGGCGGCTGCGGCCCCGGGGGGCTGGTAGTCGCGGGCATAAAGCGTCAGCCCATCGCAAGAATGGTAAAATCGTTCCTGGAAACCGCCTGCATCCACGTCCGGCATCGCATTCCTCGAGACCTGTCTGATCTGGAAGGTGTAGAGCATGTGTCGCAAAAGTGTGCAGCGGTTTTGCGATAAAGACATGCGGAAAAACAAAGACCAGCCTGCTTTTCAAGCCGCGCCAAACGACTTCAGGAGGCGCCGCGTCCGCCGATCAGGTCGCGCTCGATATCCGTCGGCTGGCCGAGGCGGGCCTTGTAGACTTCATAATTCTCCATCACCCGCTGTACGTAATTGCGCGTCTCGGGGAAGGGGATGCGTTCGATCCAGTCGATGATTTCGTCGATCGGCCTGCCGCGTGGGTCGCCGTAGCGTCCGATCCATTCCGGCACGCGCTTCGGCCCGGCATTATAGGCGATGAAGGTGAGGATATAGGAGCCACCGAAGGCTTCGATCTGCTCGCCGAGATAATGCGCACCGAGGGTCGCATTGTAGCCCGCATCGGCCGTCAGCTTGTCCTTCGAAAAGGTGATGTTGTGGCGTTTGGCCACCGCCTGAGCTGTGCCGGGCAGAAGCTGCAGCAGGCCGCGTGCATTCGCTGCCGAAACGGCAGCCGGATTGAAGGCGCTTTCCTGCCGGGCAATGGCATAGGCGAGCGCCTTGCCGGAGCCGGAGATATTGGCATTCGGCGGGATTACGCCGACGGGAAAGGCGAGCGCGGCGACATCGATGCCTCGGCCATAGGCGATTTTGCCGACCTGCAGTGACAGATGATGATTGCCTGATTGCTCGGCCTGCGCCGCAAGGATCGCCAGTTCACCGGGACTTTGCAGCTGATCGGCGAGTGCGAGATAGAGGATGTCGGCCCGCCAACCGTGGCCGGCTGCCTCAAGCCGGGCGATTGCCTGCACGGCCTCGCGCGCCTGGAAACGCTGGCGGTCGGCTGCGCTCGGCGTGGGATAGCTGACGTTGAGCGTCTTGCGTCCAAGCCTTTCGGCAGCGAGCTGTCCATAGAAGGTGCCGGGAAAATTCGCGGCCTTGCCGTAGAATTCGCCGGAACTGCCGGGGCCGCCGGCCTCGGCTGCTCGCCCGAGCCAGTACCAGGCGCGCGACACCGAGATGGGACCGTTGGAAGTCGCCAGAATCTTGCGGAAATGCTTTTCCGCCGTTGTCGGGTCCTGCAGCCCGCGCAGCGCATACCATCCGGCATGGAATTCGGCCTCGACGATATCAGTCGGGCTGGTTGCCGCAGAGCTTGCGACGATGCGATAGGCCAGTCTGAATTGTCCCTGGTCGACGAGGCCGCGGCTGACGATCCGCTGCTCGTTCCACCATTCTCCGGAATTGACGAGTTCGCCCGGCTCGCGCGGCATCTTTTCCAGAAGCGCCGCCGCTTCGGCATATTTGTCCTGCCTGCGCAGATATTCGATGCGCGCGAACAGCAGGCCGGCATCGCCACGCCATTTCGCCTCGACGCTATTGAGCAGCGCGTCGGCATTGGCAGCTTTGGCGTCGACGGCGGCCCAGGCTTTGTAGAGGGACTGCGCCTCGCCCATGTCGCCGAAGCGCTTGGCCTGCGCCACCCGGCCACGATACATCAGATAGTCCATCCGCGCCTTGTGGTCGGCTGGCGTCAGCAGGGCGGAAAACTCGAGGAGGATCTTGTCTTCGCTCGCCTTGTCGAGCGCCTCGGTGCGCCAGACCGTGCGGATATATTTTGCTGCCTGCGCCTGCTTGCCTGTCGCAATCAGCGCCCGCCCGAGAATGATGGCGCCCTGCATCGTCTCCGGCGCGGTGTCGCCGAAGGCGGCGAGCACGGCTGACGGGTCGGGGTTTTCGTCGTAGAGCGCGCGTTCGGAATAGGCGCGCAGCCTGGAAAGGCCAGGCCATCCCTTGAGCTCCTGCGCAGCACTGGCGATTTGATAGGAGGGAACGCCCTTCAAGCCGGAGACGGCGATCGCCCAGGTGAGGATATGGCGATCGAGCGTATCCTCGCGCATGCTGTCGCGGATTGACAGAGCCAGTTGCGGGTTCTTGGCAGAAAGCGCGTCGAGTCCGGTTTTCAGATCATTGGCGACCGGCGCGACGGCCTGATTGCGCGGGATGGCGCCGGTTGTCAGCGCT
The DNA here is from genome assembly GCF_014193135.1 of Rhizobium sp. BK049. NCBI lineage: Bacteria > Pseudomonadati > Pseudomonadota > Alphaproteobacteria > Hyphomicrobiales > Rhizobiaceae > Rhizobium > Rhizobium sp. BK049. The sequence goes on along the minus strand of NZ_JACHYV010000004.1, from coordinate 276,959 downwards.
TCCGGTATGGAGGTCTCTGGGACGAAGCCGATCGGCTTGACTTCAGGCGTCGGAATGCTTTCGCCGGGAAGCGGGGACGCAACGCTGCCCCACGCGGCGGCAACGAAGCCGAAGGCGGTCAGAATCAGGACAGCTTTCTTCATCCGGGATCTCGCAACGGAAAACACGCCCTGTTCATTTGGCTAGAGGCTTCTTAACGAAACCTTACCGTACCAGGTAAAATTCATTCACATCTGCTATCGGAATTTGCCCTAAACCGAACTCTCCGCGCTTGTCGCGATGATTTCAGCGCTTTATGGTGCGCAAAATATTCATGGAATGCGGCCGAAGCAAGGATTTGGTCGTGAGGAGCTTTGCATGTTCAATGGGTCCATTCCCGCCCTCGTCACCCCCTTCACCGATGCCGGACTGATCGACGAAGCGAGCTTCGCTGCCCATGTCGACTGGCAGATCAAGGAAGGCAGCAGCGGTCTCGTTCCGGTGGGAACGACCGGCGAATCGCCGACGCTGTCGCATGCCGAGCACAAGCAGGTCGTGGAACTCTGCATCGAAGTGGCGGCAAAACGCGTTCCGGTCATGGCCGGCGCCGGTTCGAACAATACGCGTGAGGCGGTCGAACTCGCCCAGCACGCCGAAAAGGTCGGCGCCGACGCCGTGCTCGTCGTCACGCCCTATTACAACAAGCCGACGCAGAAGGGGCTGATTGCGCATTTTTCTGCGATTGCCGAGGCCGTTGCCCTGCCGATCTATATCTACAATATTCCGGGCCGTTCGGTGATCGATATGACGCCCGAAACGATGGGTGCTCTCGTCAAGGCACATAGCAATATCGTCGGCGTCAAGGACGCGACGGGCAAGATCGAGCGTGTTTCCGAGCAGCGCATCACCTGCGGCAAGGATTTCAGGCAATTGTCCGGCGAGGACGCGACAGCCCTCGGTTTCAACGCCCATGGCGGCGTCGGCTGCATCTCGGTGACGGCCAATGTCGCCCCGCGCCTCTGCGCCGATTTTCAGGCCGCGACGTTGGCCGGTGAATACGCCCGCGCGCTCGAATATCAGGACCGCCTGATGCCGCTGCACAAGGCGATTTTCCTTGAGCCGGGTCTCTGCGGCGCCAAATACGGTCTCTCCAAGCTCGGCCGCATGAGCCGTAACGTCCGCTCGCCGCTGCTTTCGACGCTGGAGCCGGCAACCGAAGCAGCGATCGATGCCGCCATGCGTCATGCAGGATTGCTGAACTGAGGAGACCGGCCGCCTTCACAAGGCCGGCTCGTTCCCTTACATAAGGGGTAAGCAATGAGGGCGCGGCTTTTCGCGCCCCGAAGGGAATATCGTCATGGCCCCCAAAGGCAGCCAGCGCGTGGTGAACAAGGTCGTGGCCGAAAACCGCAAGGCCCGCTTCAACTACGAGATCATCGATACTTATGAGGCAGGTCTGGTGCTGAAGGGCACGGAGGTCAAGTCGTTGCGCGAAGGCAAGGCCAATATCGCCGAATCCTACGCGTCGGATGAGGACGGCGAGATCTGGCTGATCAATTCCTACCTGCCGGAATACCTGCAGGCGAACCGTTTCAATCACGAGCCGCGCCGGCGCCGCAAGCTGCTGCTGTCGGGCCGTGAAATCCATCGCCTGCGCTCCGCCGTCAACCGCGAAGGCATGACGCTGGTCCCGCTGAAGATCTATTTCAACGATCGGGGTCGGGCGAAGATGGAGCTGGCGCTCGCCAAGGGCAAAAAATTGCACGATAAGCGCGAATCCGAGAAGGAGCGCGACTGGAACCGGCAGAAGAGCCGCTTATTGAAGGATAACGGCTAACCCATCACGCCGCAGCCGATCGGCTCGCGACGCTTCGATTAGTCCCCGAAATCGCTGGCTGGGGCGACTTCGACCGGGCGCGGCGCCCGTTCCGCGGGATCGCGACCGATCTCAGCCTTCAGCGACAAGAGATCAATGAAATGGTCGGCCTGTCGGCGCAGATCGTCGGCGATCATCGGCGGCTGCGTCGCCATGGTCGAGATCACCGAGACTTTGCGACCTCTGCGTTGCAGCGCTTCGACGAGGTTCGTGAAGTCGCCGTCGCCGGAGAAGATGACGAGATGGTCGACGGTTTCCGACTGCTCCATGGCGTCGATCGCCAGCTCGATGTCCATGTTGCCCTTGATCTTCCGCCGGCCCATGGAGTCGGTGAATTCCTTGGCGGGCTTGGTGACGACTTTGTAGCCGTTATAGTCGAGCCAGTCGATCAGAGGACGGATCGATGAATATTCCTGGTCCTCGATCAACGCCGTATAATAGTAGGCGCGCAGGAGGTAGCCGCGTTTCTGGAATGCCTTCAAGAGCTTGCGGTAATCTATGTCGAAACCGAGGCTCTTGGATGCAGCGTAGAGGTTGGCGCCGTCAATGAAGAGTGCAATTTTTTCGCGTGGGTCAAACATCGCTTATCAATTCCAATGAGAGAAATCGAAATTCGCAGGGCATCAAATTGCAATAAATACAATGGCTTATTGTGATCCTTGATCTGATGCTTACTTTACCATCTATTCATATAAGAGAGATTTAGGGCACGATTCCGCATATTCCAAGCAACCTTTGGTGGAATTGTCACATTCTCCATGGAAATTTAGCTCGGCACCGGATAAAGACGAGGGGAGCCGGAACGAAAAACTTGTATTTGCCCGGTTTTAATTGTATCGGGCGTGCTAATCCCGAAATGACGACCATAAAGGACAGGCAATGGCCCGTGTCACAGTTGAAGATTGCATCGACAAGGTGGAGAACCGCTTCGAGCTGGTTCTGCTCGCCAGCCACCGCGCCCGGCTGATTTCCCAGGGTGCCTCGATCACCATCGATCGCGACAACGACAAGAATCCTGTCGTGGCGCTGCGCGAAATCGCCGACGAGACGCTTTCCCCCGATGATCTCAAGGAAGATCTGATCCATTCGCTGCAGAAGCATGTCGAAGTCGACGAGCCCGAGCCCGATCCGGCCAGCATGATCGCCGCCGGCGGCGCTGCTGCCGCCGATAGCGAGGAGCAGGATGACCTGCCGGAGACGATCACTTTCGACCAGATGTCGGAAGAAGAGCTGCTTGCCGGTATCGAGGGCCTCGTGCCGCCGGAAAAGAGCGACGATTATTAAGCGTCTCGACCGGATCTGAACCGGAAAAGAGCGACGATTACCAATCGTCAATCTTGCGCCTTTATTGCTTAGGCATATTATTGCCCATGTGTGCGCCAATCGTTGATTGGCGCGCTTTTATTTTTGTCGGAGTGGCTTTGGAATGATGCGGCAGTACGAGCTCGTGGAACGGGTTCAGCAATACAAGCCCGATGCCAATGAAGCACTGCTGAACAAGGCCTATGTTTACGCCATGCAGAAACATGGCCAACAGAAACGCGCGAGCGGCGACCCGTATATTTCCCATCCGCTCGAGGTCGCTGCCATCCTGACCGATATGCATCTCGATGAATCGACGATCGCGGTCGCCCTTCTGCACGACACGATCGAGGATACGACGGCGACGCGCGCCGAAATCGACGAACTCTTCGGTGAGGACATCGGCCGCCTGGTCGAGGGGCTGACGAAGATCAAGAAGCTCGATCTCGTCACCAAGAAGGCCAAGCAGGCGGAGAACCTGCGCAAGCTGCTGCTCGCCATATCAGATGACGTGCGGGTGCTGCTCGTCAAGCTCGCCGACCGCCTGCACAATATGCGTACCCTCGATCACATGTCGGCCGACAAGCGTGCCCGCATCTCCGAGGAGACGATGGAAATCTATGCGCCGCTCGCCGGCCGCATGGGCATGCAGGATATGCGCGAGGAACTCGAGGAGCTTTCCTTCCGGCACATGAACCCGGAGGCCTACGAGACCGTCACGAAAAGGCTGGAAGAGCTCTCCAAGCGCAACGAAGGCATCGTCAAGAAGATCGAGGCCGAATTGCGCGACCTGCTGGTCGCAAGCGGCCTGACGAGTGCCTATGTCAAGGGCCGGCAGAAGAAGCCCTATTCGGTCTTTCGCAAAATGCAGTCGAAGTCGCTCTCCTTCGAACAGCTTTCCGATGTCTACGGCTTCCGTCTGATCGTCGAGGACATTCCATCCTGTTACCGGGCGCTCGGCATCGTCCATACGCGCTGGCGCGTCGTGCCCGGCCGGTTCAAGGATTATATCTCGACGCCGAAGCAGAACGATTACCGTTCGCTCCACACCACCATCGTCGGCCCCTCCAGCCAGCGCATCGAGTTGCAGATCCGCACGAAGCGCATGCACGAAATCGCCGAGTTCGGCATCGCCGCCCACACGCTCTACAAGGATGGCGCCGCCAATGCCGATGGCGACATTCTTTCGCGCGAATCCAATGCCTATTCCTGGCTGCGCCATACGATCGAGGCGCTCGCCGAAGGTGACAGCCCGGAGGAATTCCTTGAGCACACCAAACTCGAACTCTTTCAGGATCAGGTCTTCTGCTTCACGCCGAAGGGCAAGCTGATTGCCCTGCCGCGTGGTGCCACCCCGATCGATTTCGCCTATGCGGTGCACACCAATATCGGTGACACGACGGTGGGCGCCAAGATCAACGGCCGCATCATGCCGCTGGTGACGCGGCTGGCGAATGGCGACGAGGTCGAGATTATCCGCTCCGGCGTGCAGGTTCCGCCGGCGGCGTGGGAAGAAATCGTCGTCACCGGCAAGGCGCGGGCTGCCATCCGCCGCGCCACCCGCATGGCGATCCGCAAGCAATATGCAGGCCTTGGCCACCGCATTCTCGAGCGCACCTTCAACCGGGCCGGCAAGATTTTCTCGCGCGAGGCGATGAAGCCGGCGCTGCACCGTCTGGGCCAGAAGGATGTCGAGGATGCAATCGCCGCCGTCGGTCGCGGCGAGATGTCCTCGCTCGACGTGCTGCGCGCCGTCTATCCTGATCACCAGGACGAGCGCGTCACCGTCAAGCCTTCCGGCGATGACGGCTGGTTCAACGTCCGCAGCGCCGCGGGCATGATCTTCAAGATTCCCGGAAAGGCTAAAACAGGGGCCGAAGGCGGCCATTCGGAACTTGATGCCGATGTCGATGTCGGCCCGATCCGCGGCCTGTCCGGCAATGTCGACGTCAAGTTCGCCTCGACCGGCGCCGTGCCCGGCGACCGCATCGTCGGCATCATGGATCAGAGCAAGGGCATTACCATCTATCCGATCCAGTCGCCGAGCCTGCAGCGTTTCGACGATCAACCCGATCGCTGGATCGACGTGCGCTGGGATCTCGACGAGGCCAACAAGTCGCGTTTCATGGCGCGTATCATGGTGAATGCATTGAATGAGCCCGGCACGCTTGCCAAGGTCGCCCAGACCGTGGCCGGGCTCGACGTCAATATTCGCATGCTGAACACGGTGCGCGTGGCAGCCGATTTCACCGAGATGATGCTCGAAGTCGAGGTGTGGGACCTGCGGCAGCTCAACCAGTTGCTCGCCCAGATGAAGGACCTGGATTGCATCGCCACGGTCCGGCGGCTCTATGAGTAGGCTTTTGTTAGGCCTGCCATGGAGCTGATCGACCAAAATGCACATTTTATGATCGGTCTGTACTCGCGACGGCGCAGCAATAAGGCAAGGAATGCATTGAGCGCATAGCTGTGTCCATGTTGCGGCGGTGGTAATTAACCTTTGCCGGGACTATCTTCTGGTCATCGGAAACGTAAACAGAAGATGAGACAAGGTAATGTTTGATCCTATCAGGAAAATCGCTCGCGCCTTTCGCGCGCCGACCACGCAGGAACGTGAAATGGCCTATCTGAACGGCTCGCTGGATCGTATCGATCTCGAGTTTCGTCAGCGTCAGGTCGATCGCGGTCTGTTCCGCAATCGCTGACACCGCCCTTATACTTTGTCGAGTGAGGGACGTTACGTATAATGAGCGCCCCTCGGCATGAAGATGCTCCTTTGCAAGAAAGATAAGGGGGCTGTTTCGGGCGGTACCATTTGCCGCTCTTGTCATGGTCCGGTGCACTGCACTAAATAGCGGCCATGTTGTTTCGCCGTCGCAAGCCTGCGGGTTTCAAGGAAAAGATGCGGGAGCTTCTATGGCCCCGAAAAGGTTTCCTTCGCCCGATCCGTTACCTGACAATGCGCATTCTGCGCCTGAGCGCTTCGCCGCATGCGGTTGCGGCCGGTGTTGCCGCCGGCGTCTTTGTCTCGTGGACGCCGTTCATTGGCGTGCATTTCGTCATGGCTTTCGTCATCACCTATTTCCTCTCCGGCAATATGGTGGCCGCGGCTCTCGGCTGCGCGGCCTTCGGCAATCCGCTGACCTATCCTTTCATCTGGGGTATCACCTGGGAAATCGGCCATCTGCTGCTCAGCCGTGAGGATCATCTGGCCGGTCAGGCGGTGGATCTCGCCGCGCTCTTTCACAAGCTGAACTTCACCGAATTGTGGAAGCCCGTGCTGGAGCCGATGTTGATCGGCGCCATCCCACCGGGAATCGTAACCGCCGTTGCGCTCTATGCGCTGACGTTCTACACCGTCAAAGGTTTTCAGGCCCGCCGCCGCACGCGACTGCTGGAGCGGGCACGTCTGCGCCTGGCGGGTACGGCCAGCGACATGCCGAGCGTATGAACCGGTACAGAATTCTTGAGCGACGGAAGGTTCCGGCATGATCATCGGCATTGGCAGCGATCTGATCGACATTCGTCGTGTCGAGAGATCGATCGAGCGCTTCGGCGAGCGCTTCACTCATCGCTGCTTCACCGAGATCGAGCGCGCCCGTTCCGACCGCCGGGCAAACCGCGCCGCATCCTATGCCAAGCGTTTCGCCGCCAAGGAGGCCTGCTCGAAGGCGCTCGGCACCGGCATAGCCCAGGGCGTCTTCTGGAAGGACATGGGCGTCGTCAACCTGCCGAGCGGCAAGCCGACCATGCAACTGACCGGTACCGCCGCCGCGCTCCTGGAAGCGATGCTGCCCGCGGGCCATAGACCCGCCATTCATTTGACAATAACCGATGATTATCCCTTGGCGCAGGCCTTCGTTATCATCGAGGCGTTGCCCGAAAGGCCATGATGGCGACCCCGGGGAGCGTTTCAACGGGACCCCGGGAGGGTTTGGTAGCGACCGCAGAAGCGTTTCAACGCGACCTCTCGTCGCTTTTCATGTTGTCGCCATTGCCGCAACCGGCCGAAGCCGCTAGAGAGAACGGCAGAAAGAATTGCGCCTTTACGGCGTCTTGAAGGAATAAGACTGCGTGTCCGAAAAAGTCGATACCAAGCCGAACGCCCTCTGGGAAAACATCAAGGTCATCATTCAGGCGCTGATTTTGGCGATGGTGATCAGAACCGTGCTGTTCCAGCCCTTTACCATTCCGTCCGGTTCAATGATGCCGACGCTGCTCGTCGGCGATTATATCTTCGTCAATAAGTTCGCTTACGGCTATTCGAAGTATTCGCTGCCCTTCTCGCCTGATCTCTTCAGCGGCCGCATCTTCGGCTCCGATCCGAAGCGCGGCGATATCGTCGTCTTCCGCTTCCCGCCGAATCCCGATGTCGATTATATCAAGCGCTGCATCGGCCTGCCCGGCGACCATATCCAGGTCACCGACGGTGTCCTCTACGTCAACGGCAAGCCGGTTCCGAAGGTGGCGGATGGCAGTTTCACTTCGGACTACAAGCTCGATCCGGGCGAGGACGTACCGGTCTTCCGCGAAACCCTGGATAACGGCAAGACTTACGACACGCTCGACCAGTCGCCGGTCTCGCGCGGCGACAACACCCGTGAGTTCATCGTGCCGGAAGGCCATTATTTCATGATGGGCGACAACCGCGACAACTCGCTCGACAGCCGCTTCGACGTCGGCTTCGTGCCGGCTGAAAATCTTGTCGGTCGCGCCAGCGTCATCTTCTTCTCGCTCGGCAACGACACGTCTTTCCGCGAAATCTGGAAGTGGCCGACCAACATGCGCTGGGACCGCCTTTTCAAGGTCGTTGAATGAGTAAGGCGCAGACGCTTTCTGCGGCGGACCGCGCAAAGCTCGAAAGCCTGATCGGCCATGACTTCGCCGAAAAGGCACGCCTGGACCGGGCACTGACCCATGCCAGCGCCCGTACCGAAAAGGGCGGCAACTACGAACGGCTGGAGTTTCTCGGCGACAGGGTCCTCGGGCTCTGCATCGCCGAGCTTCTGTTCCGCACCTTCGGCACGGCCGGGGAAGGCGAGCTCTCGGTTCGCCTCAACCAGCTCGTCAGCGCCGAAACCTGTGCAGCGGTCGCCGACGAACTCAATCTCCACCTTTATATCCGCACCGGCGCCGATGTGAAGAAATTGACCGGCAAGCGCATGATGAATGTGCGCGCCGATGTCGTCGAGAGCCTGATCGCCGCGATCTATCTCGATGGCGGTCTCGAAGTCGCCCGCCGGTTCATCCTGCGCTATTGGCAGGGCAGGGCGGTCAGGGCCGACGGCGCCAAGCGCGACGCCAAGACCGAGCTGCAGGAATGGTCACACGCGAAATTCGGCGTCACACCGATCTATCGGGTTGATGAACGCAGCGGACCGGATCATGATCCGCGCTTCAAGGTGACGGTAGAAGTTGCTGGCATAAAGCCGGAAACCGGCGTAGAGCGGTCGAAGCGTGCCGCCGAACAGGTTGCGGCGACCAAGATGCTCGAGCGTGAAGGCATTTGGCAGCAATCGTCTGCCGGAAACTGACGGGACAATGACACAAGAAGAAGATATCGCGGCCGAAGCTGCCGTAGAAGCCAATGGTCCGACACATTCGGGTTTCGTTGCGCTGATCGGGCCAACTAATGCCGGCAAGTCGACGCTGGTGAACCGCCTCGTCGGCGCCAAGGTGTCGATCGTCAGTCACAAGGTGCAGACGACGCGCGCGATCGTCCGCGGCATTGCCATTCATGACAATGCCCAGATCGTCTTCATGGATACGCCCGGCATATTCAAGCCGCGCCGTCGGCTCGACCGAGCCATGGTGACTTCTGCCTGGGGCGGCGCCAAGGATGCCGATCTGATCATGCTGCTGATCGACAGCGAGCGCGGTTTGCGCGGCGACGCCGAAGCCATCCTCGAGGGCCTGAAGGAAGTCCAGCAGCCGAAGATCCTGGTGCTCAACAAGATCGACCGCGTCAACCGCGAGGATCTGCTGGCGCTGGCCGCCGCCGCCAATGAGAAGATTGCTTTCGATCGCACTTTCATGATCTCGGCCGAAACCGGTTCCGGTTGCGACGATGTCATGGACTATTTGGCCACCACCTTGCCGGAGGGGCCGTGGTACTATCCGGAAGACCAGATCTCCGATCTCCCCATGCGTCAGCTCGCCGCGGAGATTACCCGCGAAAAGCTGTTCCTGCGCCTGCACCAGGAGCTTCCCTATTCCTCGCATGTCGAAACGGAAAAGTGGGAAGAGCGTAAGGACGGCTCAGTGCGGATCGAGCAGGTGATCTATGTCGAGCGTGACAGCCAGAAGAAGATCGCCCTCGGCAAAGGTGGCGAAACCATCAAGGCGATCTCGACCGCCTCCCGCAAGGAATTGTCGGAAATATTAGAGCAGCCGGTCCATCTCTTCCTCTTCGTCAAGGTCCGCGAGAACTGGGGCGATGACCCCGAGCGGTTCCGCGAAATGGGCCTCGAATTCCCTAAATAAGGACGGCAACGATTTTATCGAGCAGCCTTCAGCCCCTTGTTTCTTAGGAAAAAATCCGTCTCGTTGCGGAACGAATCCGAGCTTTGCGCATTCCTCGGTCAACGGCGGCCAGACGGGCCGTCGTTTGCGCGACCGCGGGGCAGGCATGGCGACGTCGAGACGCATCCATTCATTCAAGACCCCTTGCGAATTATGTCCATTGCGGCCTCTGCCGCATTTCAGGGAGTTCAGCCGAGACGAGCTGGAATTCGTTTCACGTTTCAAACGCGGCGAGCTTGCCGTCGATGCCGGCTCCACCATTCTTGTCGAAGGCGCCCACAGCGCTCATCTTTTCACCGTGCTGTCCGGTTGGGGCTTCCGCTACAAGATGCTTGAGGACGGGCGCCGCCAGATTCTGAATTACATCATGCCGGGCGACCTGATCGGTCTTCAGGGAACGATCGCCGGCGAAATGCAGCATTCCATCGAAGCGCTGTCGCCCGTTTCCCTTTGCGTCTTCGAGCGCGACCGGCTGATGACGCTCTACAACAAACATGCTTCGCTCGCCTTCGACATCACCTGGATTGCAGCGCGCGAAGAGCGGATTTTGGATGAGCATCTCCTCTCCATCGGCCGCCGCACCGCCTTGGAAAGAGCGGCCTATCTGATCGCTTTCCTGTATGAACGCGGCCGGAAGCTCGATCTCTTCAACGGCCGCAAATTCATCCCCATCACTCAACAGCACATCGCCGACACTCTCGGTCTTTCCATCGTTCACACTAACAAGACGCTGAGAAAGCTTGGAGAACGCGGTTTGATCCGCTGGCAGGAACGCGGCTGCGAAGTTCAAAACGGTGAGGAGTTAATGGCGATCGCCGGTTGGGAAGGACTTGGAGAGGGCAAGCGTCCCTTCATTTAGCCCGATGGCCTATGTCTTTTTTAAATGCAGTTAAGCTTTTCGGAAAATAAGGTCGGTCGTCATCTTTCCTCCGATTTTGATTCTTATCGACCGGGCAGAAAAATGGTTTATTCAGAACTGGTGGCGCAATTCACCGATAGCGTGCCATGCGGGGCACCGGAGGGCAATGATGTTGGCGAAAGGGCCAGGGCGCTGCGAAAAGCGCCCGACGAGGGGCGCGGAAGCATGAACGCACTCCGTGTTTTGGTTCTCGAGGACAGTCTGATCATCGCGATGGAGGCGGAGGATATCCTGCGCATGGCCGGTGTCGAGAGCATCGATATTGTCGGCAGTCTCGATCAGGCAAGAGCCGCCATCGCTGCGGAGACGTATGATTTCGCTCTTCTCGACGTCAACCTCGGCGAGGGCATGAGTTTCGGATTTGCCCGCCATCTTCTCGATGCCGGCATCCCCTTCGGTTTTGTCAGTGGCTATTCCGATATACGTGACTTCCCGTGCGACCTTCAGCACATACCGCTGCTGGTGAAGCCGTTCGACGAAAAGGCGATGCGCGAATTCCTGCAGAGGCTTCTGCCGGCTGCGGCCTAACGTAGTCCGTGACGGACGCGGGATCTGCTTGAGAGCGCCTGATGCTATCACTTTGAAACTGCGGGCAATCCTTCGGGAAATCGATTCCGGTTACCCGATTTATGCGCTACGATAAGGTAATCGGTCGCAGGAACTTCTTATGCAGTGGCAGGACCAGGCAATCATTCTGGGTGTCAAACGCCACGGCGAGACGAGCGTCATCGCCGAGGTTATGACGCGTGGTCGCGGCCGTCACCTCGGCCTGGTGCGTTCCGGCCGTTCGCGCGCCATGCAGCCGGTGCTGCAGCCGGGCAATGCCGTCGAGGTCGTCTGGCGCGCCCGGCTCGACGAACATCTCGGCGAATTCCGCCTCGAGCCTGTGACGCTGCGCGCCGCCCGTCTGATGGAAACGGCGACCGCCGTCTACGGGGTCCAGGCGATGGGCGCTCTGCTGCGGCTGCTGCCGGAGCGAGACCCGCATCCGCATCTCTTCGACGCGCTGGAGGTGATCCTCGATCATCTGCACAACCCGGCCGACGCCGGTGAGCTTTTCGTACGTTTCGAGCTGGCGGTGCTGAACGATCTCGGCTTCGGGCTCGATCTTGCCGAATGCGCGGCGACCGGCGCCCGCTCTGATCTCGTCTATGTCTCGCCGAAGTCCGGCCGCGCCGTGAGCCGAAGCGCCGGGGCGCCGTGGGCCGACAAGATGCTGGTCCTGCCGCCCTTCCTCGGTGTCGAAGGCAATCACGCGGCGAACTTCGACAGCCTTGCTGCCGCGTTCCGTCTGACCGGGTTCTTCCTGCACCGCCATGTTTACGAGCCGCGCGGCATCGAGGCTGCGGCAGCCCGTGACGGTTTCGTGCGGGCCGCGCTCAGGGCGCTTGATCCAGCCTCGCGGACGCTTTCCGATCCGAACGGCGTCCCCGCCTGACCTGATTTTTTACTGCTGCAAAATATCCTCCGGATTTGGCGGTTTACCCGCTGATCGGTGGCTCCTATCTCTTGATTGCCAATGAAGGAGGATTCCATGCTGACCAAGACCGCATCACCGACGACGATCACGCTCTGGAACGGTCGCGAAATCCCGCGCCTCGGCATGGGGTGCTGGGCAATCGGCGGCCCTTTCTTCGCTGGTGACACGCCGCTTGGTTGGGGCGAAGTCGACGACAATGAATCCGTCGAAGCGATCGATCGCGCCATCGCGCTCGGCATCCGCTTCTTCGATACTGCCTCGAACTACGGCGCCGGCCACTCGGAAGAGGTGCTCGGCCGGGCGGTCGGCAATCGTGACGACATCATCGTCGCCACCAAATTCGGCTTCGCGACCGATCCGGAGACGAAGCAGGCAATTGGCGCCTTCGCCGATGAGGCGTTCATTCGCAGCTCGGTCGAGACATCGCTGCGCCGTCTCAAGCGCGATCGCCTTGATCTGCTACAGTTTCATATCAATGATTTTCCGCTGGAACAGTCGGATGCTGTCTTCGATACGCTGGAGGCGCTGCGAGCCGAAGGCAAGATCGACGCATTCGGCTGGAGCACCGATTTTCCCGATCGCGCCGCCCGCCATGCCGGCCGCGCCGGCTTTGTCTCGGTCCAGCATACGATGAACGTCTTCGATCCGGTGCCGGAGATGATCGCTGTGATCGAAGGGAAGGGCCTGATTTCCATCAATCGCGGTCCGCTGGCCATGGGGCTGCTCACCGGCAAGTTCACCTCCGACAAGGTAGTGGGCGCCAAGGATGTCCGCGGTGCGGCACTCCCCTGGATGGTCTATTTCAAGGACGGGCGCATGGCTCCGGAATTTGCCGCAAGGCTCGATGCCGTCCGCGATCTCCTGACGTCAGGCGGCCGCACGCTGACACAGGGCGCGCTCGCCTGGCTCCTGGCGAGGTCGCCGCGCACTTTCCCCATTCCGGGCTTCCGCACAATCAGCCAGGTGGAGGAAAATGCCGGCGCACTGGAAAAGGGACCGCTGTCGGCTGACGTCATGGCGGCTATCGACGCCGCACTCGGCATGGGTGAGAGACGGTGAAACTCTCCCCACGCTCCCTCATTCCTGTGCCTGTCACAGCAATGAGGGAGAATGTTGTGATGTATAAGGGACAAAAAGCGCCCTCAGCCCTTCCGCAATTCAACCTACTCTCGTGCGCGAACCTTCATCGCCCAGCCCTCCGGGCGCGCCTCGATGATCTTCACCTCGTCGCCGATGGCGATTCGTCCGCTGCCGCGAGGCGTGACGTTCCAGCCAAAGAGCGGCCCTGGCACACGCCGGTCGGCAGACATGCGGATGCGACCCATGGCCGGCATCGGGTTCGGCCCCTCGCGTGAACCGGTCAACTGGTTCTGCGTCGTCATGATGCAGCGGGAGCAAGGTTTGACGAGATCGAAACGAACGCCTGATATTTCGATCGCCGCCCAGCGATCCTCCGGCCATGCCTCGTCGATGTCTATGACGATGTTCGGACGGAAACGTTCCATTCCGACGCTGCCTTCGCCATGCGCGGCGAGATCGGCATTCAGCGCCTTCAGTGAGCCCGTCGTCGTCACCAGGATCTGGTATCCGTCGGTAAAGGTGACGGGCGAGCCTTCGCCGGCCCATTCGGCGTTCGCCGTCCGCCGTGCCTGCCCGTCGAAGAAGACCAGCCGCACCTCGCGGCCGAGCCATTCGGAAAGCTGCCTGTTGCTGTCGGGATCGGCGACCGCGGCGCTGACGGTCGATTTCCATACGGTCACATCCATGCGGACTTCAGGCCGAGGCGGAGGCACCGCTAGCTCAGACTTTCCCTGCATCAGCAGCCGAAAGGCGCCGGGTTCCGGACGGATCTCGATGCGCGCGAGGTCCGGCAGTTCGCGCTGGGTGATGAAGTGACCGTTCAAATCGGTAATCATCGCCCGCCGGTCGCCGGCAAGCCCCTCGGCGCCAATATCGGCGGCGGGCAGCGCAATGGCGCGAGCGCTCTTGAGCGGGTATATGAAGAGGTCGCTTATGCGCATGCCGTTCTCCCTGGATATAGTTCTCTAGATTTCATCCATGAACGCCGCGAGAAAATCGCGTAGGCTCTTGTCGCGCGCGGCCGCAATCCGGCGGCCGGTCTCGGTCTGGAATCCCTCCGCCAGTTTGAACAGCTTCGTCTGGAAGTGGTCAATGGCATAACGCTTGTCGTCGAAGGGCCGGTTCGTTGCCGCGGGGTCGAAGGGATCGTAGAGTCCCGATCCCATTCGTCCGCCGATATAGAAGCAGCGTGCGACGCCGACCATGCCGATCGCGTCCAGCCGGTCGGCATCCCGCAGGATCTTCGCCTCGAGCGTCTGCGGCGCCACCCCGGCGGAAAAACTATGAGCGGTGATGGCGTGGGCCGCGGCTTCGATATCCGCTTCGCTCCAGCCGAGTTCGGAAAGGATCACTGAAGCCTTTTCCGCCGCCAAGGCCGATGCTTTTGCCCGCAAGGGTGAGTTCTTCTCGACGGCGACGCAGTCGTGCAGCAGCACGGCGGCGGCAAGGATGCGCCCATCTCCGCCTTCTCCCGCATGGATGCGCATGGCGTTCCTGAAGACGCGCAAGATATGGGCAAGATCGTGTGAGCCGTCGTCGCCTTCGGCGGCGTGTGCGATCAGCGCCGCTGCGAGCGTTTCATGAGGGGAGAAGGCTTCGGCCTCGAACATTGTGCCACCTCTTGTCGGAAGAAAAACGTCGAGGAGCGCCGGCCGAAAGCAAAGGGAGCTTCACAGGAAGACGCCGCTACGAAAAACGGAGATATCGAAGCCGGTTTGTAGCGGCTCAACGTGCGAGTCGCAATCGAGGGAGGTCAGCGCTCGAGCGTCTGAAAAGCTGGCGCGCCGCTGCTCTTCGGCGGCGGGGAGAGAAGATGGGGCACGTCACGGACCGGGCGCGGCGGACTGATGTGATAGCCCTGGATCTCGTCGCATTCCTCGCTTTCGAGCAGCGTCAGCTGGGCCGCCGTCTCGACGCCTTCGACGGTGACGCGCATGCCGAGAGCATCGCCGAGCAGGATGATTGCGCGCATGATTGCATGCGCTTCCTTGCTGTCGACGATGTCGTTCACGAAGGATTTGTCGATCTTGATCTTGTCGAAGGGAAAGCTGGAGAGATAGCTCAGCGAGGAATATCCGGTGCCGAAATCGTCCATCGAGATGCGGATGTCGCGGTCCTTCAGGGCATGCAGGATCGGCAGCACCTCGCTGAGGTTTTCCATCAGCACGCTCTCGGTGATTTCCAGTTCGAGCCGCGATGGCGAGAGCCCGGCGGCGGCAAGCGCTTCGCTGACGTCCTGCGTCAGGTTGCCGCTGCGGAACTGGATCGCCGAAACATTGACTGCGACCTTGATGTTTTCCGGCCATTGGGCCGCATCCCTGCAGGCCTGGCGTAAAACCCAGCGGCCGATATCAACGACGAGGCCGACCTCCTCGGCAAGCGGAATGAAATCCATCGGCGGCACTCGGCCTCGGAACGGATGGTTCCAGCGGATCAACGCTTCGAAACCGCAGATCCGCCGCTCGGCAAGATCGTAAAGCGGCTGGTAATGCAACTCGAATTCCCCGTTCTCGACGGCGGCTCGAAGATCTGCCTCCAGCGCATGGCGCAACTGCATTTGCGCTTCCATTTCGCCGGTGAAGAAGCGCTCGCGCTTGCGTCCGTCCGCCTTGGCATGCGACAGCGCCACGCCGGCATTTTTCAGCAGGATATCGGTTTCCCCGCCGTTCTCAGGAGCGATTGCAATACCCATGGAGACGCTGAGCGTCACCTGTTTCTCGCCATTCAGGAATGGCTCGGAAAGCGCGCGGCGGATTTGGTCGGCCAGCACCGTCACGTTTTTAGGCTGCTGCTTACCCGTCTGCAGGATGGCGAATTCGTCCGAACCGAGGCGCGCCAGCGTGTTTTCCGATCCAGCCGAAGCTCGGATGCGCTCCGCAACCTGCTGCAGGATCTTGTCGCCGACCGATACGCCGATCGTGTTGTTGATCGATTTGAAGCGGTCGAGATTGAGATGGACGAGGGCGATCTGCTCGTGCGGCTTGCGCTCGGCGAGCGTCGCATCGACCTGCTCGCGGAAATACATCCGATTGGGAAGACCCGTCAGGGGATCGTGATGGGCGAGATAGGTGATGCGCTGGGCGGCCTTTCGATCCTCGGTGATATCGGCATGAATGGCGATGCTGCTGCCGTCGGAGAGGATGGTCACCACGCTTTGAATGATGCGGCCATCATGCATCTGCCATTCGCGTCGGCGGATGCTGCTGCTTTCTGCCTTGGCGAGGGAAGGTCGCGCTGTCCGCCGGACGCTTTTGGAGGCGGTGCTTTCGTTGCCGCGCATTTTGCCGATGAGTTCGGCAATCGTCGCGCCCGCGGCGATATCTTCCGGCGTCAGTCCGAAGAGCTGAGGGAAGCGGATATTGTAAAGCGTCAGCCGCTGGCCGGCGTCGAAAACGCTGAGGCCGAGCGGCAGGTTGTTCAGGACGATCTCGAAGAGTTTTTTCTGTCCGTCGAACGCTTGACTGAGCGCCGATAGATTCCCTCTCAGCGTCTGGTTTTCCTTTTGAAGGGTTTCCGCACTTCTCTCGATTGCATCATAGTCGCTTTCATGGCCGCGGTAGGTTGCGATCACCAGCTCCATCAGACGCTGCGCGTCAATTGATCCGTCGGCCATGACAGCCTCTGTGCATTGCCGCCAGAAGAGCGCTTCAGCCTTCATGGGAAAGCATCTTGGCTGACGGCAATAGCAAGAGCCGTCCGCGTCTGATGGACGTGCCTCAAAATACCGGACATGAAAACCTTTCTCAGAGAAACCATTGAAATCAATTTTTATGAGTGACGTACGGGTAATGCCTGATGACTATTTTGGAGCGGGCGGATTAATATTCGGTTGCAGTGCAGCAGAAGTGCACGTCGTCAGACAGGTTGCTTTCCATATTGGAAATTACTGGAATACCGGGGCGGGCAGCAGCGGAAACCCGGTTCGAGCGCGCTCCATTAATTTCTGTCAACCATTGTTAACGAGTAGTTAACAACTTATTGACGCACTGCGCAAATCAGTTTAACCACCGAGTCAACAGTGATTTCCCACCTCGTATTGCGTACAAACACCACCGGCAAAAGGCGGTGAATGGAGGTTTGTATGACCCGCACCACATCCGTTTCAGGCACGTCATATGCGTATCTTGCGACACTTTCACGGCTAGATCTAAACGGCGACGGCGTATTGAGCCGCGGCGAACGTGCCGCCGATGAGAAGCCAGGCATCATCAAGGAACTCCTGGAGGAAGACATGGGCAGCGAGACTCAGCCCAAATTTTCCGGCAGTCTGATTGCGCTGATGATGGATACCCACGACAGCGGCACGACAAGCAGCATCGCCGTGCCCTATCCGCTGCAGCAGAGCGCGTCTGCGACCGGCAGCCAATCCGACGATCTCTACCGCAACACCTACGGCCAGTTCGATTTCGACGCCGTCGCCTGACGATAGCATCGTTCACGTGATCTGAAGCCGGCCCGTTGGTCGGCTTTTCTCATTGGATGCTCCGCAGAGGAACACCTTCCGGGCTGAGACGTTCAGAAGGACATCCGGACGGAAGGAGATCTCCATGAAAGCCATGCGCATCATCGCCGCCCTGAGCCTGCTGGCCCTTGCCTTGCCGGCAAGTGCCCAGGACAAGCAGACGGCGGTCGCCAATTTCGTCGGCGAGGACGGCAAGGAAAATGGTCGGGCCCAATTGACGGCCGCCGCCAATGGCGGCGTTCTAATCGAAGTGGAGATATCGGGGCTGCCGGCGAATAAATGGGTGGCCTTTCATGTTCACGAAACCGGCCGCTGCGACGCGGCAAGCCATTACGAATCGGCAGGCGGTCATTTCAACCCGGGCTCTGCCGAACACGGCATTCTCGCCGCCAAGGGGCCGCATGCCGGCGACATGCCCAACCAGTATGTTGGACAGGATGGCGTGCTCAGAGCTCAGATCTTCGATGGCATGGTCACGCTCGATGGCAAGAAAGATGGCATTCGCGGCCGCGCATTGATGGTGCACGCCAATTCCGACGATTATCGCAGTCAGCCTTCCGGTGGCGCCGGGGAAAGACTTGCTTGCGGCGTGGTCGAATAGGCCGACGATCGCCCCGCGCTGCAATGTTTCACTGCCGTGTTGGCTCTTCCGCCGCCGTGCCGTTAGACCTTTTTCCCAGCGCGGAATTTCCACCGTCCCGCACAGCGGCCGGATCGCCCTTTTCGTCAAAGGCAAGTTTTACCCGCTTCACCATGTCGCGGCTGACCTGCCACCAGTCACCGGTCTTTGCCCAGTAGCGTAGCGTTAGCGATATCGTGCTGTCACCGAGCGCGTCGATGAAAACGCTGGGTGCCGGTGACGGCAGCACCCTTGGGTTGCCTTTGGCAATGCCCATCAAGGTCTCCATCGCCTGATCGAGGTCGTCTTCACGAGAAATGTTGATTTTCAAGTCGTTCTGCCGCGTAGGCTCACGGCTGAAGTTGGTTATCGGCGTGTTCCACAGCGTTGAATTCGGCGCCAGCCGATAGAGCCCGTCGCCGGTTCTGAGTTCAGTCGCAAACAATCCGACCTCGCGCACCGTGCCGGCCACGCTGCTGGTTTCGATATATTCGCCGACCCGAAACGGCCTGAGGATCAGGAGCATGATGCCGGCCGCGATATTCTGTAGTGTCCCTTGCAGCGCCAGCCCGATCGCCAGGCCGGCTGCGCCGAGGGCGGCGATGATCGAGGCGGTCTGGACGCCGAATTGGCCGAGCACGGTGATGAACACCAGAATCAGAAGCGCATAACGCACCACATTGGTGAAGAATCGCGCCAGTGTCTCGTCGATGCCATGGATGCGTGACAGGCCCTCATAGGCCCAGCGGCTGACAAAGCCGGCCAGCGCCCAACCGATGACGAGCAGGATCAACGCCCCGAGAATGGAGAAGGAATATTGGACTGCAAGTGCGCTTGCCTGGCTAAGTGCCGTGCGGGTGGCGAGAAGGACATCGGCTGCTTGTTGTTCCATGATCTGGCCCTGTGGAGATTGCGAGGTCGAGGCCAAGATGGAGCAGACGCCAGCAGCGTCAACCGCAGACAGGGTTCCGGATCGCCAGCAGGAAGGGCGCATTGCCGTCCGCATCGGCGCCACGCCCGATCGCCCTTACCGCCGCAACCAGCCGGCCGCCGCGGCTAAGCAAGGTGTCACCGATCTCGACCAGCCGGGTGTTCGGAGTTGCGAAAGGTGAAGCGGCGCGCAGCCGACGGACAAGCTCTTCCTCGTCCTGATCCGGCGCGATCGACAGAGCGGCGATGAGTGCCGCGGCCGGTGATCGCGACACGCCCATCCAGCAATGGATGAGCAGCGGGGTCTCCTGCCGCCACGATGCGGCAAACTCGATGATCGCCTGTACATGCGTTTCGTCAGGCGCCACGAGACCGCCCGTGCCCTTGAAGGTGATGTCGTTCATCGAAAGCGTCAGGTGACGATCGGGCGCGATCACACCCGGCCGATGAAAGGCCTGTTCTTTGGCGATCAGGCTGATCATGTCACGCGCCTTGTGGCGCACCGCCATTTCGGCGATGCGCGAGAGCGGCGAGACGACGATCAAGCTCACGATACCATCCCCCGCTCGGCCTCGATCGCCGCAAAGCGCTCGCAGAACAGCCGCTGGGCTTCCAGCGCCGGCAAAGGTTCGATCAGCAACATCTCCTTGCTGATGCCGCGCGGCTGGCCGAAGAATTTCTGCGCCTCGGCGGGCGTGAAGCCGGCAAGTACCGTCGCCTCGAAATAAGCCGCGATCGTGTCGGCCTTCTTGATCCGGTCCTTGAGATCGCGCGATGGGTGAGGCGGCAGGCCGAAGCGCAGGTGCACGGCGGCCTCCAGCCGCATTTCCACCGCCTTGTAGCCGCCACCGACCACGGATTTGAACGGCGAGATCATGTCGCCGATCACATATTCAGGCGCGTCATGGAGCAGCGCCATCAGACATTCCTCCGGCCGCGCATTGTTGAAACGGCGGAAAATATCTTCGACGACGAGGCTGTGCTGCGCCACCGAAAAGGCATGATCGCCCGATGTCTGGCCGTTCCAGCGTGCTACGCGCGCGAGACCATGGGCGATATCGGCGAGTTCGACATCGAGCGGCGAGGGGTCGAGCAGGTCGAGCCTGCGCCCGGACAGCATGCGTTGCCAGGCACGCGGAGCTTTGGCCGTCACGCGCTGGCCTCGTCTGCGCTGGTGGGAAAGACAAGTCCGGACCATTGCGGCAGGGCGAGAGAAACCGGCGTTTGGCCGGCCAGCAGCGGCGTGCCTTCCGCCATTGCAGCACCGGCGCGGTCGATTCGCACGATCGCAAGCCCGCTGCCTCCCTCGACCGAACCGAGTGTCCCCACCGGCTTGCCGGCGGCGGTGATCTCCGTGCCCGCTAGAGGCAAGGCCGTAGCGGCGGACACGGTGACAACTCGCCGGCGCGCAGTGCCGCGGTGCTGCATGCGCGAGACGACCTCCTGGCCGACATAGCAGCCTTTCTTGAAGGAGAGGCCGCCGTTCAGGTCCATCAGCACGTCATGCGGGAAGGCGTCCTGCAGGGCAAAGTCGGATCCCGAGGTGACGATACCGTGGCGGATGCGCAAGCTCTCATAGAGTGACAGCGCATCATCGCCATGCTTTCCTGCCCGGCGGCGCAGCGGGACACCTGCCTTGGCGAAGCGGCTGTCTCGGGCACCTCCGATGCGATCAGCATCCTCGCCCCAGCAAACGGTAATGCCATTCTCAGGCTGAGGCGTAAGCGTAACGGCGGCCCGCAGCCTGTACATCGTCAGCCGCTTCGCCAGCCCTTCGAGCTGGGCCGCATCCGTTTCAATCATGTAGCCGTCGCAGTCCCGCCAGACCATGAAATCGAACAGGATCTTCCCCTGCGGCGTCAGCAGTGCTCCAGGCCGCGCCTCATCGGGCGCAAGCGAAACAATATCGGTGGTGATCAGGTTCTGCAGGAAGGATTGGGCGTCCGCGCCGCCGACGGAGAGCAGTGGGCGGTCTTTCAGGAATACGGCTGGCATGGCGGAACCTGTCGCGTTGGTCATCGCTCAGAGGTATGACTTCGTGGAGTGGATCGCAAGGTCATGCGACATGCGGAAGGCGCATGCGAGGCGGCGTCAGTCGCCCGCTGTGAAGAACTTCCACTTGCCGTCAGGCGTAATGCCGAGGCGGTAGAAATTATAGCCACCGAATTCCTGCATGTCGGAAAGGTCGCCGGCGGTCACGATGCGCAACAGCTCGACTCGCTCCGGCGGTGTCAGCGACTTCAGATCCTTCTCGGCAAAATAGGGCCAGACATACATATCGTCGGCTGTGCCTTGGCCGACATGAACGAAACCGGTCGAGACGATATCGAGCATGATGGCTAGAATTTCATCTCCGTCGGGATCGCCGGAGAGATCTTTCAGCGTGCCGATCGGGTCGTCGGTTGCTTCACCCACCGTCACCTGCGTCTGGTCTTTGCCGGTGCCCATCAGCGGTCGCAACCGTTCGAGATCGCCGGAAGCGGCGGCCTCGACAATCTGTTGGCGCATTTTGCGAACCGGCTCGGGCGCCTTGTTGATGTCGTAAATTACCTCGACCGGCTTGGATGCGTCCTGGGCGCCCGGCGTCTTGTCGACGCCCTCACTGTTCTGGCTGTTGACCAGCGGCTCGGCCATGGGAACGCCGGGGGTGGTGCCCTGGGGCTGGTTCTCCCCCTCAGCACTTCCCTGTGCGGGCGGCGCCTCGTTGGGGGCTTGGCCGGGGATCTTATGGAGTTCGGAAAGCGCATAGGCCGAGGGCGCGAGGAAGGCATTGCCGGCGGCAAGGCTGAACGCAAGCAACACCGGCGCGAGCCGAATTCGCGAAACTTTCTCTTTACCGATGGGCATCGAACTCTCTGAATAATTATTGCAGGGTGCGGTTGGCGGAGAATTCGCCGGCAAGCATACGGTCGCGCAGCGAATCGAGCAGAGCTTCGGCGCTGTTTTCCCCGTGCAATCGGATGGTTTCGCGCAGGGCATGCGCGATGGCGGCATCAGCTATGATCTCCGGCTCGATCCCATCGGCCATGCCGTCGGCCCAAGCCTCGTTCTGGTACTCCAGAGCCGCCTGCATCTTTTCGTGGACGATCATGTCGTCGATGTCGTTGAGGCTTGCTTCCATTGTCTTTTCCTCAGAACTTCTCATGTCTTACTGCACCGTTAATAACACTAACAGCCTTTTCCCAAAACGACACGTCCGCATGCGAAAACAGGTTAATTAAATGTCAATTTCCAAAGCGCGAAGTAATTTCTGTGGCGAGTGTTGCACCTTCGTTACGGTAGCGCTCTTCTGCCACGATGGCCGCCGGGGTGCAATCCGTATAGACGGAGGCGAAGGCGCGATACCCGCGATTGAAGGCCGCAGTCAACCTTTCCTTGCGCTGCGGCTCGTTACCCGTCTCCGAATCGAGCAACTGCTTCATGCCTTCCCGCCACTCATCGCCGCCCGCCGCCTTGCAGAGCGTTCTCAGATAATGCACCGAACCCAGCACTTCGGCGAGCCGCGCCAGCTTGTCGTCATAGGGCACGGGCACGGCCGCGACCGGCGGCGCAATCTCCTCCTGCGCAGGCGCCGTATTCTTACCCTGAGCCATGGTGGGCCCGGCAAGCACGAGCAGGGACAGGACAACGCGTCGAACGGGAATCATGCTTCCACTTGATACGTTGAGCGTGACGGCAACAAGGCGCGTCTGAAAGTTTCCACTTCTATTCACCGCCCGCCAGCCGTTCCGCGCATTCGAGCACGCTTTGCGGCACAGGCAGTCGCCGGATCTCCTCTACCGTATACCAGCCGAGCGCCGCCGCATCGTCGGCGGCTTCCGCCACCATTTCCCGGTCGGCGTCGACGCAAAAGACTGACAGGAAGAAATGGCTCCTGATGCTGCCATCCGGCCCATGCGTCTTGAGGTCATAGGTAGAGAACAGCCGCGGATTGTGCGCCGAGATGCCGGTTTCCTCGCGGAACTCGCGCAGCGCGGTCTGCTCCGGCGTTTCGCCCGGCTCGGCGCGGCCGCCGGGAAAGGCATACATGTCGGCAGAGGGCGGGTTGCGTCGCAATACCAGAAGGAATCGCCCGTCGCGTTCGAGAATGGCGGAGGAGGCGGCTTTAGCGGTGGAGGTCATGGCTGCTCTTGCTGTGACGGCCTATTCGATCTGACGGGCTGATGATTGCGGATCGCGGCTGCGGGCCGGCCCGATTTTCCTGTGGGAT
This sequence comes from Rhizobium sp. BK049, assembly GCF_014193135.1. Lineage (NCBI taxonomy): Bacteria > Pseudomonadati > Pseudomonadota > Alphaproteobacteria > Hyphomicrobiales > Rhizobiaceae > Rhizobium > Rhizobium sp. BK049. The sequence continues at coordinate 253,580 of NZ_JACHYV010000004.1, read as the reverse complement.
AGCTCCCAAGACAAGCCCCAAAAAATTGCGCAGCGGTTCGCGAAATAACGACATCTGTGCAACAAGGAGGCAAAAAATATTCGAAAGGGCTTTGCGTGACCTATATCATTTACGCGTTTGCCGCCGTTTTCGAGATCGCCGGCTGCTTCACCTTCTGGGCATGGCTCAAGCTTGAGAAACCGATCTGGTGGCTGGCGCCGGGCATGATCTCGCTTGCGCTTTTCGCCTGGCTTCTGACGCTGGTGCCGAGCGATGCCGCCGGTCGAACCTTCGCAGCCTATGGCGGCATCTACATTCTTGCTTCGCTCTCCTGGCTGTGGCTGATCGAAGGCCGGGTGCCCGATCGTTTTGATATCGGCGGCGGACTGATCTGCCTTGCCGGGGCGAGCGTCATCCTCTTTGCGCCGCGCGCCTGAAACCGTCACGCAAAAGCATGCAACGCGCCTTGACCGGACTCGGGCCGGCTGCAAAGACAGGACGATGTGTGGACGTTTCGCCCTGACAAGTTCCAGCGCCGACCTGCGCGACTTCTTCTCCGGTCTCGATCTCGAGGACTTCCCGGCGCGCTACAACATCGCCCCGACGCAGCCGATCCTCGTGGTCATGGCAGGCGAGGGCCGGGAGCGGGGCAGCAATCTGCCCGATCGTCGCGCCGTTCTCGTGCGATGGGGCTTCACGCCAGGTTGGGTCAAGGATCCGAGGGATTTCCCGCTGCTGATCAACGCGCGCGCCGAGACCGCGATCGGCAAGGCCTCGTTTCGAGCGGCGATGCGTCATCGCCGCGTGCTTATTCCGGCCTCAGGTTTTTACGAATGGCATCGCCCCTCCAGGGAGAGCGGCGGCAAGTCGCAGGCCTATTGGATCAGGCCGCGCCGGGGCGGGGTTGTCGCCTTTGCCGGGCTGATGGAGACATGGTCCTCGGCCGATGGCTCGGAGGTCGATACCGGTGCGATCCTGACGACGTCAGCCAATGCGGACATCTCCGCGATCCACGATCGCATGCCTGTCGTCATCAAACCGGAGGACTTCTCGCGCTGGCTCGATTGCAAGACGCAGGAACCGCGCGAGGTGGTCGACCTGATGCAGCCTGCTCAGGGCGATTTCTTCGAGGCTATCCCGGTTTCCGACAAGGTCAACAAGGTTGCCAATATGGGGCCGGACCTGCAAGAGCCGGTTGTCGTCGAAAGACCGCCTGAGGCGCCTGCGAAACAAAAGCCGGATCACGGCCAGCTGAGTTTTCTCTAAAACGGCGCAGCGCTTCCGGCACCGCGGCCTGCTCGGCTTACCCGCAATGCCGGAGGCACGTCACCAAGCATGCCGCAGTCTTGGGATGACGGCATGCCGCAAAACGTGAAGCGCGGATGTGCCGTTCGAAGCTCGGCACCTCAAGCGGATTTCTTGACGCCGTCCGGCTTGTTCTTTGTCATCAATGATGCCGCGGCAACGGCCTTCAAGCCGACCGGGCGATAGTTGGCGGCGAGGTCTGGCTTGGCCGCCTGTTGTTCGCCGGCACTGCTCTTCTTCGAAGTCACGATACTCTCCTTGCGTGTTGCTTCCCTGAGTATTTTTGTATTTTGCTATTTGGTCAGAAATAGCGACAAAACGGCGGCGTCGCCTATCAGGATTTGTGAACGGCCACCATAATTCGCGAGGCTTAACTGAAGCCTACGTTGGTTAATACTTACTGAAGGGAGCGGTTCCAAAAAACCGCAAAGCGGTTTTCCCCAGGCAACGCGCAGCGTATATCCGGGGCCACAACATGGAGAGAAGCATTTCGGTGATGCGGGAGAATTCGGAAGCGCGCGGAGGTCAGATGTGCCGGCCAATATCGTCGTCGCCGACGCCGGGTTCCTCGATCGTCAGGGTCCCATATTTCCGCCGCCATCTGCGTGCGCCGAAGGGGAGCGATATGAGATAGGCGGCAACGGTAAAGACCATCACCTCCCACGTGTAGCTCATCAGCAGAGCCACATAGAGCACGACGCCGAGCATCATCGGCAGCACCAGATCGCGCCGCAAGCGGTTGCCTTCCGATTTGCCCGACCAGACCGGCAGCCGGCTGATCAGCAGGAAGGCGATGGCGACGGTATAGATCGACGAGAGATAGGCGAAGGTGCGGTCCGTCGCCAGACCGAGGAAGCCAAGATAGACTGGCAGCAGCACCAGCATGGCGCCGGCCGGCGCGGGCACTCCGACAAAATATTCCGATTGCCAGCTCGCCTTGTTTTCGCGCTCGGCCATGACATTGAAGCGGGCAAGGCGAAGCCCGGCGGCAATCGCATAGATCAAGGCGGCAATCCAGCCGAGCGAACGAGCCTGATCGAGAGCAAAAACGTAAACGACGAGCGCGGGCGCGACGCCGAAATTGACGATATCGGCAAGCGAATCCATCTGCGCGCCGAACTTCGAAGTCGCCTTCATCAGCCGCGCCACGCGCCCGTCGATGCCGTCGAGGAAGGCGGCGAGCAGCACCATCGCGACGGCGAGCTCGTAACGGTTCTCGAAAGCGAGCCGGATGCCCGTCAACCCGGCGCAGATCGCCAGAATGGTGATGAGGTTCGGAAAGACGAGGCGAAGCGGAATCTCTCGCAGGCGCGGACCCCGGGCGGAATCATCCGGCCCGTTTGGCTCGAAAGGCGGAAAGGGTGTTTCCATGTCGCGTTCCAATCGTTCCTTGAGCAATTCCGGCAAAGGCGCGGCAGCGCTTTAGCTTCGGCGGCTGATCACCGGACCCTTGGCCGAGGCAAATTCGGCAATCACGGTTTCCCCGGCAATCGCCGTCTGGCCGAGCGAGACGCGTGGCGCCGCACCGGCGGGCAGGAACACGTCGAGCCGCGAGCCGAAACGGATCAGCCCGAAACGTTCGCCGGCGTCCAGCGGCTCGTTGGTGTTTGCCCAGCAAAGGATACGCCGCGCCACGAGGCCGGCGATCTGCACGACGCCGATCTGGCCGTGCCGGGTTTCGATCACCAGCCCGTTGCGCTCGTTGTCCTCGCTCGCCTTGTCGAGCTCGGCATTGACGAAGCTGCCGGAGCGGTAGTTGATGCTGACGATACGCCCGCGCATCGGCGCCCGGTTCACATGGCAGTTGAAAACGTTCATGAAGACCGAGATGCGCAGCATCGGCTCGGAGCCGAGGTTGAGCTCTGCCGGCGGGGTAACCATCTGGATCGCCGAGACCTTGCCGTCGGCGGGAGAGATCACGAGATCGTCGTCCTGCGGGGTCACCCGCTCGGGATCACGGAAGAAATAGGCGCACCAGAGCGTAAAGATCATGCCGATCCAGAAGAGCGGCTTGAAGATCCAGCCCAGCACCAGAGATGCAACGAAGAAGGCGGCGACGAAGGGGTAGCCTTCCTTATGCACGGGCACGATCGTGTTGCGAACCGTGTTGAACAGGCTCATGGCTGCCGGTCTCCTTGCGTTGTCATTTTTTGCTGGTTAGCGAAAAACCAGCTCCTGAGCAATGCTCCGGCCCTGGCCTCGGTTCCGCCGCCGCAGTTCTGAACAATAAAAGCCGGCGCCGCTATCGGTGTTCGCTTCAGCTTGCCGGGGCAAGCCGCGTGATGACGCCCATCTCGTCGCTTTCGCGCACCTGCTTCAGATGCTCCTCCGCCTGTGTCGCCTCGCGCTGGCGGTTCCACATCGAGGCATAGAGGCCGTTCCTTTCGAGGAGGGCGGCGTGCGTGCCGCGCTCGGCGATCTCACCGCTTTTGAGCACGATGATCTCATCGGCGCCGATGACGGTCGAGAGCCGGTGGGCGATGACCAAGGTCGTCCTATTCTTCGAAACCACGTCCAGGGCTGTCTGGATTTCTCGTTCCGTGGTGGTGTCGAGCGCTGAAGTTGCCTCGTCGAGGATCAGGATCGGCGGCGCCTTGAGGATGGTGCGGGCGATCGCCACACGCTGTTTCTCGCCGCCGGAAAGCTTGAGCCCGCGCTCGCCGACCTTGGTCTCGAAGCCTTCGGGCAGCGCCTCGATGAAATGGGCGATCTGCGCCACCTCGGCCGCTGCAAACACCTCGCCATCGCTCGCCGATGTGCGGCCGTAGCGGATATTGTAGGCGACCGTGTCGTTGAACAGCACGGTATCCTGCGGCACCATGCCGATCGCCGATCGCAGGCTTTTCTGCGTCACCGTGCGGATATCCTCGCCATCGATGGTGATCGCGCCGCTCTGGATATCGTAGAAACGATAGAGCAGGCGCGACAGCGTCGATTTGCCGGCGCCCGACGGCCCGACGACGGCGACCGTCTTGCCGGCCGGCACATCGAAAGAAATGCCTTTCAGAATCGGACGGGCCGGATCGTAAGCGAAGTGCACATCCTTGAAGGAGATCGCGCCCTGGCGGATTCGAAGCTCGGCAGCGTCGGGGGCGTCCTTGACCTCGGCCTTCACCTCGAGCAAATCGAACATCTGCTCGATATCTGTCAGACCCTGCCGGATTTCCCGGTAGACGAAACCGATGAAATTGAGCGGCACGGAAAGCTGCAGCAGCATCGAATTGACGAAGACGAAATCGCCGACCGTCTGATCGCCGCGTTGCACCGCCAGCGCCGACAGCACCAGCATGATGGTCGTGCCGATGCCGAAAATGACGCCCTGGCCGAAGTTCAGCCAGCCGAGCGAGGTCCAGACATCGGTCGCCGCTTTCTCGTAGCGCTCCATCGACTTGTCGAAGCGTTTGGCCTCCATTTCCTCATTGCCGAAATATTTGACGGTTTCGAAATTGAGGAGAGAGTCGATCGCCTTGGTGTTGGCGTCGGTGTCGCTGTCGTTCATCGAGCGGCGGATGGCGATGCGCCAGTCGGATGCACGGATCGTGAACCAGATATAGGCCCAGACGGTGAAGGCGGTGACCGCAAGATAGGAAAAGCCGTAGCCCCACCAGAAGATAACCGCCGTCAGCAGGAATTCGATCACGGTCGGAACGGAATTGAGGATCGTGAAGCGCACGATCGTCTCGATGCCCTTGGTGCCGCGCTCGATGATGCGTGACAGGCCGCCGGTCTTTCGCTCCAGATGGAAGCGCAGCGACAGCTCGTGCATGTGCACGAAGGTCTTGTAGGCGAGCTGGCGCACCGCATGTTGCCCGACGCTGGCAAAGAGCGCGTCGCGCAACTGGTTGAGGCCGAGCTGGATCAACCGGGTGACGTTATAGGCAATGACAAGGGCTACGGCGCCGGCAAGCAGCGGCGGTACCGTGCCGGCAAGGTCCATCCTGCCGTTCAGCGCATCGGTGGACCATTTGAAGAAGTAGGGGACGAGCAGCAGGACGAACTTGGAAATCAGCAGATAGACCGACGCCCAGACGACCCGCATCTTGAGGTCAGTTCGCCCGGCCGGCCACATATAGGGCCAGAGGTTGAAAAGCGTCCGCAGCAGGTGGGATTCCGAGACTGTCTTGCCGTTTGCCATGCCGTGTCTCCAGTCCGGATGATTTTCTTCGATGTCCGGCAAGGCGGGGGCAGGGGCGCACCTGAAGCGCTTACCTGAATCCCGAACCGCCACCGGCAGATAGGGCGTCGGGCCGAGGAATACAACACGTGCGGGGGCCGGGAAAAGTGAGGCCGGGCGTTTCTCCTGCCCGGCTTCATCAACTCGCGTTGCGCTTAAGGAGCGGCCTTTCAGAGGTGCTGCTTGGAGAGCCGCTTGCGGTGCAGCTCCTCGGCGTTCGGCAGCGCGTCCTTCGGCAGGCCGAAAATCTGCCCGGGACGGATACGATCCGGGTCGATGATCTTGTCCTCATTGGCGATGTAGATCGTCGTATAACGCACGCCGAGCCCATAGGTCCGGCGGGAGATCTGCCACAACGTATCGCCGCGGCGGATGATGACCGCCGCATTGTTTGCCGTCAGCGGTGCCTGCTCGATCGTCTTCGGCTGATTGCTCACAACATCGTTTGCGGCGGGCGCGGCCGGTGCGGGCGTGTCGGTCAATTCACCGATGATTGCACCCAGCCCGTCGAGCCCGGCGCCGACCGATTTTGCGTCCTTCGGCAGATCCTGCAGCAGTTTCAGCGCCTTGGCGGCGGTCTGCGAGGAGGCGCCTGAGGCTTGCTTGAAGCTGTCGGACGCATCCGCCGCCGGGCGGAAGTCTGCGACAGAGCGCAGCGCGAATTCCGTTGCTGAGCGCGCCGCCGCCAGCTGTTCGGCGCCGGGCAGCTGGCCATCGGCAAACAGCCCCTTCAAGAGCCCGAACGCCTTGCCGGCTTCGGCCTTGAGCTTGCCGAGTTCACCCTCGTCGAGCGGCACCATCGAGGCAGCACCATTTGCATCGGCGGGGCCGGCTTGAGCGGCAACCCGCACCTGGTCGCCCGCCGGGCGATTGAAGTTCACTGCGGCCCGCACGATCACCTTGCCCGCGGAATCGACGACGTCGACGCGAATCTTATGATCGCCGACCGAAAGCGCCGCGACGCCATCGATGACGAAATGGCCGTCGGGACCGGCCGTGTCCTGGCCGACAAGGCTGTCGTCGGCATAGCCGAGGACCTTTGCGTTGGCGCGCGCCGTGCCGGCAATGAAGATCTTGTTGCCCTCGATCTCGACGGCGTTGACCATCACATCGGGCGCGGTGGCCTTGTCGGTTTCGCCAGCACCTGGAACGGCCGGTGTCGCATCTGTGCCGGCAGCGGAGGCGTCGGGCAGACGAGGCGTCTGCAGCGCCAGCTCACCGGTCGGCGCTACTGTTGCGGCAGGCGCGTCGGCTGCAGCGGACCCGCCAGTTGCCGGCTTGTCCGCAGCCGGCGCCAACGGATTGGAGGCGTCGGCGACTTCGGTGTCCCCTGTCGGCGCAGTGATGATGCGGCTCGCCGCGCCGGGCTTGGAGACCATGGCGAGCAGATTGGCGGCATTGCCGTCCTTCGGCACGGAAACGGTGGCGACTTCTTCGGAAAGCGCGGTCTTGCCATCCTTGTCCGTTACCTTGAGCACGAGCTGGTGGTCGCCGGCCGGAAGCGGATCGTCGAGGACGGCCGCGAAATCGCCGCTCGGACCGACGTTGGCCGTCGTCACCACCTTTTCGCCGTCGAGCACTTCGAGCTTGCCGTTCGGCTCGGCGGAGCCGGCGATGACGGTCGATCCATCAGGCTCGACACGCAGGACGTCGAAGGCCGGAAGTTTAGGGCCGGTATTTGCGGCCGCCGGGGTCGCGGCAGAGGCTGGTTCGGGCGCACCGGTCAGCGCAGCTTCGGCCCTGGAAATCGCGGCAGGCGCATCCGCCATATTTTCCGGCAGCGACTGCACGATGGCGAGCGCCTTGGCGCCGCCTTCCTTGGCCTTGGCGGCAATGGCTTGTGTTGCGGGATCGATGCCCTCGGGAACGGTGAAGCCGACAAGTGCGGTGAGCGCATTGACGGCCTTGGTCTTGGCGGCGGTGAAGACATCAATGGCCGGGCCTTTGCCGTCGGCAAACAGCGCCTTCAGCTCGCCGAGCGCCACGCCGGCATCGGCCGAGAGGCGTCTGACCTGATCGGCGACCCCAGTCGAGTCGGCCACGGCAGAGCGTGATGTCTTTGCCGCTTCGTTAACCGTGTTCTTGAGCTCCGTGCCCGCCTGGTTGATGGCGTCGCCGACTTTGGATGCATCGCTGCCGATGCGCGGCATGACGAAGAATACCATCAGTAGGATTGCGATTACGAGCACTGCAAGGGCCAGCAAGCCGGCACGGTTCTTCATCATTATGTCTCCCAAGGCGGCAATTTGCCGTAGTAACCGAAATTGCTAGCGATTTCCGATGCTTTTCACAAGCATTCAACGCAATTTCGCAAGCTAGGCAGGCTGCTTTTCAGTCAATTTTCTTGACTGCATTGAAATGGAATAGTTGTTTTGCCCTATGACCGAACAATCTGTATCGATTCGATCCATCTGCGTTTACTGCGGCTCAAGGCCGGGACGCGATCCTTCCCACATGGCGGCCGGGCGGGCTCTCGGAAGAGAGATCGCCGAATACGGCCTGCGCCTCGTCTATGGCGGAGGTACCAAAGGCATCATGGGCGCGGTTGCGAGCGGAGTGCTTTCAGGCGGCGGTCAGGTCACGGGCATCATCCCGGAATTCCTGATCGATATGGAAGCGACTCGCCATTCGCTCGGTCAGCTCAACGAACTTATTGTAACCCCTGACATGCACGCGCGCAAACATACGATGTTCGAGCGTTCCGATGCCTTCGTCGCGCTGCCCGGCGGCATCGGCACGCTGGAGGAGATCGTCGAGATCATGACCTGGGCGCAGCTCGGCCGTCATGAAAAGCCGATGGTCTTTGCCAATATCAACGGCTTTTGGGATCCGATGATGGAGCTGATGCGTCATATGACCGACGAAGGCTTCCTGCACACCGCCCACCGGGTGCAGCCGCTCGTTGTCGACGATGTCGCCGGCATCATTCCGGCGATCATGGCTCAGGCAGCCCAGCTTGCCGCCGATCGCGACGGCGAGGACGAGGTGATCTCCAAAATGTAGGCAGGGCAGGAGCCTGGCACCGACCAGCCTCTCTCTATTCAGCTATAGGCGGAAACAAGCTCCGTCACCTGAGATCGCATCCATCGGTTGGCGGGATCATTGTCGCTTGCCGCCGACCAGACCATCGATATCGGGCTTACCGTTAGATCGAGGGGAACCTCGGTGATCGCCAAGCCGAACAGGCCCGCATACCGCTTCACGATTCTGGTCGGCAGGGTCGCGATCAGAGGCGCTTCGAGGACAGCGGTAAGCACAGTCAGGAATTCCGGCGCAGCCACCGACACGTCGAGTCGCACGCTGATCCGCTTCAAGGCTTCATCGATGCATCCTTCGATGGCGTCCTTCTGTGAAACCAGGGCATGCTTGAGCCCGACATAGCTGTCGCGGTCCAAAGTTTCGGGAAGATCGAGAAGCTTCGGATTGTAGCAACACATCAGCGATTGTTCGAACAGCAGGCTCCGCCGATGTCTGTTGTTGCCGTCATCATAGCAGCCGACGCCGAGGTCGATGATGTTGTCGTCCAGAAGCTTGTGGACAAGCTCGGGGCCGACCGCTCGCGCAAGCACTTTGATACCGGGGGCTATCTCGTTCAACACAGCGGCGAGACGCGGCACAAGCAGCACCTCAAGCTCACTGGAAAAGCCGATGCGAAATATCTGCTCGGCTTGTCCTGGCTCGAAGGACGCAGGCGTTACGATTGCCTGCTGGGTGCGGCTGAGTATCTGCTCCACCGCTTCGGCGAAACGCAGCGCCCGGTGGGTCGGCTGCATGACCTGGCCGACACGCACGAACAGCTCGTCCTGAAGCAATGTACGGAGAGTGCCGAGATTGTGGCTCATGGCAGGCTGCTGGATTTTCAGGCGAACAGCAGCTTTCGTAACGCTCCGCTCCTTCATGAGCGCGTCGAAGGCCACGAGCAGGTTGAGGTCGAAAGACCATAAATTGAAATGATCGATGGAGACAATTTCGTTCATCGATTTGATCGATGCATGAATCTTCCCTACTGTCCATAGGCATCACAGCGCTGTCCCCGTTCCAAACTTAACTCGAAAGGAAGTTCCATGAGCGATCTTGGAAAGGAATATCGTATTGCCGGCGCGACAGTGAGAAAAGTGCAGGAGCAGTATCTGCACAACGTCTCGCCCTCGTTTCTCTACCCGACTGCCGGATCTGAAGAGATCAAGGCTGTCGAGCCGCGGCTTTCCGCCGTCGATATGGAAGAGGGCCGCGATGCCCTTGTGGTGAGCATTCACAGCTGGCTTGTCATGACGCCCGACCACGTCATCCTCATCGACACGGGTTCGGGTAACGACAAGGAAAGACCGCGCAATCCCGGCTTCCATCATCAGACCATTCCGTTTCTCGACAGGCTGCGTCAGGCGGGTGTAGAGCCAGAAGATGTCGACTTCGTCATAAATACCCATCTTCACGTTGATCATTCCGGCTGGAATACCGTGCTCGAGGACGGACGATGGATCCCCACTTTCAAAAATGCGCGTTACGTCTTCCCGCGCGCCGAGCAGGAATATTACGCGTCGACGGCTAGCCACAACGACGTCAACATTCCGAGTGCCGGCGTCTATGAAGACAGCGTGCGGCCTGTGATCGAGGCGGGGCTTGCCGATGTCATCGACGGCGCAGGTGGTCCTTTCCTGGATCGATTTACCTTCCTGCCGACGCCTGGCCACAGCATCGGCCATATGTCCGTTCTGCTCGAAGCGGACAATCAAGCGGCAATCTTCGCGGGAGATGTCACGCACCATCCGATCCAGGTGGAGCGGCCCGACCTCAACACGGTCTTCTGCGAATTCCTGGATCAGGCTGCCCAGTCGAGACGCCGCGTCCTCGAACTGGCAGCCGATAATCGCGCCCTGTACTTCTCCACCCATTTCCCCGGTTCGTCTGCCGGATATGTCACCCGCGACGGCGAAAAATTCAGGTGGTCCTATGTCTAAGAACAATCTTGCATCTTCAGCTTTTGACCGCGGCGAGATCGTATTCGAGGAGCATTACATCGACAGCGGAACCGAAGGCATCAAGCTCTATCTCCGCAATAAGCGAAAGAAGGGGCACGAAGACTTTCTCGCGGAGAAAACAATCGTGATGGTGCATGGGGCGACCTTCTCGTCCGGAAGTCTCTACGACGTACCCTTCAACGGGATGTCCTTCATCGACTTCCTCGCTCATCGGGGCTTCGATGTCTTTGCGGTCGATGTCCGGGGCTATGGAAAATCAACCCGCCCGCCGGAAATGCAGGCGAACCCCGATCTCAACCTGCCGCTTGTCGCCACCGACACCGGCGTCGCCGATTTCGCAACGGCTGTCGATTTCGTTCTCCGGCTTCGCGGCCTGAGGGCAGTCAACGTCTTCGCAATGTCGTGGGGCGGTACCGTTGCCGGCGCATATGCTGCGCGCAACCCAGACAAGGTCGTCAAGCTGGCACTGCTCGCGCCGCAATGGCTGAGTGACGTTCCCATCCCCATCGATCAGGGTGGCGCCCTCGGCTCCTACAGGCTTGTTCCGGTCCATGCGGCGCTGGCGCGCTGGCTGGGCACCGCACCCGAATACGCGCGTGAACGTCTTGTGCCCGAGGGCTGGTTCGACCTCTGGGCCGAATTGACCCTCTCGGAGGAGACGTCGCAGGCCGACAGGGAGCTAGGCAGACTGCGAGCCACCAACGGGCCGATCCAGGACATCCGAACCTATTGGAGAGCTGGAAACCCCTATTATCGGCCGAGCGAGATTCGCGCGCCGGTGCTGCTGTTGCACGGCGAATGGGACATCGATGTTCCGCTTGACCTGGCACGGGCCTATTTCGAGCAACTGACCGGCGCCTCCTACAGGCGATGGGTAGAAATCGGGGAGGCAACGCATCTCGCCCTCATGGAGAGCCACCGCATGCAGGCCTATTCCGAGATCGCCCACTTCTTCGATGAAGCATTCAAACCGGAATAGAGTCTGAACGACAGGGCTCCGGGAGTGCATCCGGAGCCCACTTCCTCCCTCAAGCCGGCCGCGTTCACGGCCATCAACCAGTCGTTCCCATGACAATTCTGATCACCGCCATTTTGGATGCCGGACGAAGTGCCGTCGACATCGCGATTTTCACCTTTTTGCCGCTCATGATCGTGACGTTTTCGCTGATGCGCTACCTCGAGGGCGTAAGTGCACTGCGATCGATCGCCGACAAGGCCAACCCGCTCTTCAGACTTTTCGGTCTGGACGGTTTCGGGGCCCTAGCAATCATCCAGCTCAGCCTCGTCAGTTCGGCTGCCCCGATCGCCGCCCTGTCGCTGATGGCGCACAAAAGAAGATCGGAGAAATTTATTGCCGCAGCCTTTGCCGCGGTGCTTGCGGCCGCGCCGGCGAATGCCAGTTTTCCGCTCGCAAGCCTCGGGGTCGATCCGGGTTGGATCATCGTAAACGGCATTTGCGGAGCGCTCGTTGCGTCCACTCTCGCCTGTTGGATCGTTGGACGCCGTTCCTTGCCCGGAAAGATCTGTTCCTGCGACAGGGCGGATGACCACGACGTCGCAAGGCGCGATCTGCTGGCTGCGATCAATCGCGGCGGCGCGGATGCCATTGGCGTCATTTCTGCGATCCTGCCGATGCTCGTGATCTCACTTGCTCTGGTAAGGCTTACCCAGAGCACAGGCGCACTTTCGGCCGTCACGTCGGCTGCGCAGCCATTGCTTCAGCTGCTCGGCGCCTCGCAGCAGGATGTCCTGTTCATCCTCACAAAGTGTCTGGCAGGATCGAGCGCAGCGGTCACGCTGTTAATCGACGCCGACAAGCAACTGAGCCTTCCGCCTGAGAAAATCATTCGCGGATCCGCATTTCTGCTAAACCCTCTCGACCTTCCCGGCCTCTCCATCCTTGTCGCTTCGGTGCCGGCGCTCCGCTCGGTCGCAGGCGTCGCCGTCTTCAGCGCATTGGCCGGAATCCTCGCCCGCACTGCGCTGCTATCCTGGCTTTGAGTCAAGGCGCTCGGGCGTGCGATGAGCGTAACGGCTACATCCTTCCGCGGCTTCCCTTCAGCATCGACCAACTATAGAGGAACAGCCCCGCCCAGATCAGCGGGAAGGCGATCATCCGCGCCGTGCCGAGCGGCTCGCGAAAGACGAAGACGGCGATCAGGAAGATCATCGTCGGCGCGATATACTGCATGATGCCGATCGTCGAGAGCTTCAGGAGCTTGGCGCCGTTGGCATAGATCATCAGCGGCACGGCGGTGATGACACCGCAGCCGAGAAGTAGGGTCGTATCGGCAAGGCCGGTACGGTAGAAATGGCCGAGTCCGTTGCCGTATTCGAGATAGAGGATGTAGACGAGGGCGGGGCCGCTGAGGATCAGAACCTCGAGGAAGAAGCCCTGATTGGGTCCGAGCGGCAGCGTCTTGCGCAGCAAGGCATAAAAACCCCAGCTGACCGCAAGCGTCAGCGCCACCCAGGGGATGCCACCACTGTCCAGGGCCAGAATGGCGACGGCAAGTGCCGCAAGCGCGATCGCTGCCATCTGCGGCGGCTGCAGCTTTTCCTTGAGCAGCACCGCACCGAGGAAAATGCTGAACAGCGGATTGATGAAATAGCCTAGTGCTGCATCAAGCGAATGGCCGGCGCCGATCGCCCAGACATAAGTGCCCCAGTTGACGGTGATCAGCGATGCGGTCAAGGCGCCCATCGCCAGCATGCGCGGCGAGCGCAATGCTGCGCGGATGTCCGCCGTGCGTCCGAGCACGACCAACACGATGCCGGCCAGCGGCAGCGACCAGACGATGCGGTGGGCAATGACTTCGGCCGGCGGAATATGTGCCACCGCCTTCATGTAGAAGGGCAGGAAGCCCCAGAGCAGATATGCGGTCAGTGCGAAAGCGAAACCGCGCGGACTATCTTCGTTCTTGGCCAGTGGAACGGTTGCATCGGTCGACATCGGGTGTTTCCATCTTTGTTCTTCTTCTGATCCGGCCTAGCTTAAGCGCCGTGAATAGGCCAATTCATTTCGTTGAACGAAGGCTGAGAGGATTTGAAGCGAAAACCCGAGCGGTGGACGAATCCCGGCGGCAGAGACTTATTCCGCCGCGATCTTCCCCGCCAGCTGCCGGTTCTTCATCAGCTTGTAGATGACGGAATCCATCAGCGCCTGGAACGAAGCGTCGATGATGTTCTCGGAGACGCCGACCGTCCACCAGCGCACACCGTCGCTGTCGGTGGATTCGATCAGAACCCGGGTGATTGCCGCCGTGCCGCCATTGAGGATGCGCACCTTGAAATCCGCGAGCACCAGATCGTCGATCTCGTGCTGGTACTTTCCGAAATCCTTGCGTAGCGCCAGGTCGAGCGCGTTGACCGGACCCTCGGCGTCGGCGACCGACATCAGCGTCTGGCCATCGATGGTGATCTTGACCACCGCCTCCGAGACGATCTTCACACGGCCAAGACTGTCGAAGCGGCGCTCGATCATCACGCGGAAGCCTTCGATGGTGAAAAATTCCGGGATCGTGCCGAGCGTGCGGTGCGCCAAAAGTTCGAAGCTCGCATCCGCGCCCTCATAGGCATAGCCGATCGATTCACGATCCTTGACGATCGAGATCAGGAGATCGAGCTTCGGATCGTCCTTGGCGACGATAATGCCGCGCCGCTTCAGCGCATTGATGAAGTTCGCCTTGCCACCCTGGTCCGAGACCATGACCTTGCGGAAATTGCCCACGCTTTCCGGCGGCACGTGTTCGTAGGTGCGAGGATCTTTCAGCAGAGCGGAAGCATGAATGCCGGCCTTGGTGGCGAAGGCAGAGGCGCCGACATAAGGCATCTGGTGATCCGGCGAGCGGTTGAGGAGCTCATCGAAGGCGTGCGAGAGCCGGGTGAGGTTGAGCAGCCTCTCCTCGTCGATCGCCGTTTCGAAGCGGGTGTTGTAGGCGCTTTTCAGCGCCAGGGTCGGGATCAGCGTCACCAGATTCGCGTTGCCGCAGCGCTCGCCGATGCCATTCAAGGTGCCCTGGATCTGCCGGACGCCGGCTTCAACGGCAGCAAGCGAATTAGCAACGGCCTGGCCGGTATCGTTGTGAGCGTGAATGCCGAGACAGCGGCCGGGCACGCCGGCCGCGATCACCGCCTCGACAATGGCACGCACCTCCGGCGGCTGCGTCCCACCATTGGTGTCGCAGAGCACGACCCAGCGGGCGCCGCTTTCATAGGCCGTCTTCGCGCAGGCGATCGCATAGGCCGGATTGGCCTTGAAGCCGTCGAAGAAATGTTCGCAGTCGACGATCGCCTCCTTGCCTGCGCCGACCGCCGCCTTGACGCTTTCGGCGATGGATTCGAGATTTTCCTCGTTGGTGCAGCCGAGCGCCACGGCGACATGATAGTCCCAGCTCTTGGCGACGAAACAGATGGCGTCGCTTTTGGCCTGCAGCAGCCCGGCGATGCCGGGATCGTTCGAGACCGAAACGCCTGCCCGCTTCGTCATGCCGAAGGCGACGAAGGTTGCCTGACGGGTGCGCTTCTCGCTGAAGAAGGCGGTGTCCGTCGGGTTGGCGCCGGGATATCCGCCTTCGACGTAATCGAGGCCGAACTCGTCGAGCATGGCGGCGATCGCAATCTTGTCCTCGACGGAAAAGTCGATCCCGGGCGTCTGCTGCCCGTCCCTGAGGGTCGTGTCGAAGAGGTAGATGCGTTCTTTCATGTCGTTTCCTCCCGACGGGCGGGTGTTGTTGTACTGCGGATGCTGCCCCTCATCCGGCTGCCGCCACCTTCTCCCCGTTCTGACGGGGAGAAGGGGAATGCCGCACCGTATCGCGGGGCACGTCCCCTCTCCCCGCGAGCGGGGAAAGGGCTAGGGTGAGGGGCTGCCCCAAATGATCAGTCCGGCTTCCCGGCGAACTTATCCGTCGCCCGAATCAGCCGATCGAGAATTCCCGGCTCCGAATAGGCATGGCCCGCACCTTCGATCAGATGGAACTCCGCCTTCGGCCAGGCCTTGTGCAGCAGCCAGGCATATTTGGCAGGGCAGGGCATGTCGTAGCGCCCATGCACGATCACGCCCGGGATATCCCTGAGCCTGCCGGCATCGCGGATCAGTTGTCCCTCGTCCATCCAGCCGGCATTGACGAAGAAATGGTTCTCGATGCGGGCGAATGCATAAGCGAATTCCGGCTCTTCGAATTTGCCGCTGGTGGAAGGCTCCGGCAGCAGCGTGATCGTTTCGCCTTCCCAGATGCTCCAGGCCTGCGCGGCCTGAAGGCGCACGTTCCTGTCCTCGTGAGTCAGACGGCGATGATAGGCATGCATCATCTCATGCCGCTCTTCCGGGGGAATGGGAGCGACGAAACGCTCCCACTTGTCGGGGAACATTTCCGACACGCCGAACTGGTAGTACCAGTCGAGCTCCGCTTTGGTCAGCGTGTAGATGCCGCGCAGGATGAGTTCGGACACGCGCTCGGGATGGGTCTCGGCATAGGCGAGCGCCAGCGTCGAGCCCCAGGAGCCGCCGAACACCTGCCATTTCTCGACGCCGGCCATTTCGCGCAGGCGCTCGATATCGGCGACGAGATGCCAGGTGGTGTTAGCATTCAGTTCGGCATGCGGTGTCGACTTGCCGCAGCCGCGTTGGTCGAACAGTATGACATCGTAGAGAGCGGGATCGAAAAGCCGGCGGTGGGCGGGCGAGAAGCCGCCGCCCGGGCCGCCATGCAGGAAGACGGCGGGCTTGGCGCCGGGCGTTCCCGACCTTTCCCAGTAGATCACATGGCCGTCGCCGACATCGAGATGGCCGGAGGCATAGGCTTCGATTTCGGGATAGAGCGTGCGCAGGATCTCGGTCATATTTTCACGCCTTTTGCGGGCCAGGCCTGGGTGTCGTGGTCGGGATGCTGAAAGGAGATGATCGCCTCCTGTCGGGCATAGAAATCCGGGTCCTTGTGCGCGGGCGCATCGAAGATCGTCTCCACCCATGGCAGCCGGGCGTCATAATTCACCTGGATCTGCGGCGCGAGATCGCTGCGGTCGTCGAAGGTGCCAATCGCAAGCTCCAGCCCGCCTGGATGGCGATAGGTCATCGGCGTGCCGCAATTGCTGCAGAAGCCGCGGTCGATATTGACCGAGGATTGAAAATAGCTCGGCTCGCCGCGCGTCCATTCCATGCCTTCTTCGGGTGCGGTGACGAGTGCAGAGAAGAAGCCGCCGAACTGCTTTTGGCACATGCGGCAATGGCAGATCGAGGGCCGTCCCAACTGGCCTGATATGCGGAAGCGCACGGCGCCGCACTGGCATCCGCCTGTTTTGATCTTATCCGTCATGGAATTCTCCGTGGCCAATGGGAAGTGTCGTGATCCGGGTGCTGATGATTGCTTGCGGCGATCGCGTTCTCGCGGTCGTGCGTATCTGGCTCGGCCTCCACCGGCAGCCCGTCGATGGCGTGGAACCAGGACATCTTGCGGCCAGTGTTGGATTGCATTACGGGCCTGACCGCATCGGGATCATCAAGCGAGCCGAGTGCGATGTTGATGAAATCCTCTTCGGGAATATCGTAGAACAGCGGTGTGCCGCAATCGCCGCAGAAGCCGCGCCGGACGAGATCGGAGGAGCGGAACCACTTGGGATCGCCGCGCGTCAGTTCGAAATGCTGGCGCTTGGCCGCCGCAAGCGGCAGGAAATAATTGCCGGCCGCCTTCTGGCACATGCGGCAGTGGCAGATATGGGGATAACCGAGTTCGCCCAGCGCGCGATAACGAACCGCGCCGCACTGGCATCCGCCGGTCTGTCTCGTCTCGTGCGTCAAGTGCGCTCCTCCGGCGGCCAGACCGGCGTGTCGTGGTCGGGGTGCTGATAGGAAATCAGTTCGTGCAGGAAGGAGCCCGCCGTCAGATCCGCCTCGGTCCGTTCTCCCGGCAGTTCGTGCAGATGATCGACGAAGTCGATCTTGCCTTCCAAACCCCATTGAACGGTCGGCGGCAGCTGCGACGGATCGTCGAACGCGCCCGCCGCAATCGCCATCCCATCCGGGGCTTCATAGGTCAGTGGCGTGCCGCAATCGCCGCAGAAACCACGCTCGACGAAATTCGACGAGCGAAACCTTTTGCGCTCCCCCCGCGTCCATTCGAAATCGGCGCCGCGCACCGAGACCAGCGGTGCATAATAGGCTCCGAACGCCTTCTGGCACATGCGGCAATGACAGATCGACGAATCCTTGAGGTCGCCGCTGACGCGAAAGCGGATGGCGCCGCACTGGCATCCGCCCGTATAGGTGGTCATGGCAGGTCCTTTCCGATGGTGCGGATGATATGGCTGCATACATTGTCCAGATCCCGGAGAATATCGTCATTCCAGAAGCGCAGGACGGTCCAGCCATCTGCCTTTAGGCGCTCAGTCCTGATGTCGTCGTAGAAGGCATTTTCGGCAATGGCATGCTGCGAGCCGTCTACCTCCACGATAAGCCGATGGCTGGGGCATGCGAAATCGACGATATAGCCCGCAATCGGCAACTGCCTGCGAAAGCCAAGACCCATTAGGCGATGGGCGCGAAGTTCGTTCCAGAGCTTTAATTCGGCATCAGTCATAGCCTTGCGCATACGCTTGGAATTCGCCCGCCGCTGCGGCGGAACTGGTGTATGCGACATATTTAGCCACTCGCTCTGGGCTACACCCCCCTCTGCCACCCAATCCATTCTACCGCTTGACCTCCCACGTCGTCACCCGCTCGCCGGTCGCCGGATCCTTGCCGTCCTTCAACTGGATGCCTTTCGCGGTCAATTCGTCGCGAACTTTGTCGGCCTCGGCGAAGTTCTTCGCTTTCAGCATTTCGAGGCGCATGGCGACTAGCGCATCGACTGCCGCTGCGAAGGCTTCGTCAAGCTCCACTTTCTTCGGCAGCACTCCGAGGAGCGCCGCACTTGCGGCGAAGACGGTATCGTTGTCGGATTGCGCCAGCGCATGCAGCGCCTGCACGGCGGCGACGGTATTGAGGTCATCGGCCAGCGCGTTCAGCACGCTGTCATCGGCTGCGGCATCGCCGGCCTCCGAGGTCGGCCATTTGGCGAGCAGGCGTTCGGCCTCTTCCAACCGCTTGATCGAGAAATCGATCGGTTCGCGGTAGTGCGTCATCAGCATGGCAAGGCGCAGCACCTCGCCCGGCCATCTGCGGCCGCCGAAGGTTTCCGTGTGGAGCAGATCGTGGATGGTGACGAAATTGCCCTCCGACTTCGACATCTTGCGGCCTTCGACCTGAACGAAGCCGTTGTGCATCCAGACATTCGCCATCACCTCGGTCCCATGGGCGCAGCGCGATTGGGCGATCTCGTTTTCATGATGCGGAAAGATCAGGTCCAGTCCACCGCCGTGAATGTCGAAGACATCGCCGAGATAACGCCTGCTCATCGCGGAGCACTCGATATGCCAGCCCGGCCGGCCGCGGCCCCAGGGGCTCTCCCAGCCGGGCTCGTTATGACTCGAGAGCTTCCAGAGCACGAAATCGCCCGGATTCTTCTTGTGCGCATCGACGGCGACGCGGGCGCCGGCCTGCTGCTCGTCGAGCGGCCGCTTCGAAAGCTGACCGTAATCGGCCATGGATTTGGTGTCGAACAGCACTTCGCCTGCCGCCACATAGGCATGCCCGTTGCCGATCAGCTTGTCGATGATTTGGATCATCTCTGCGATATTATCGGTGGCGCGCGGCTCGACATTCGGCTCCAGGCAGCCGAGTTCGGCGACATCGGCGTGAAACTGCGTCTCGGTCTTTTCGGTGACCGCGCGGATCGCATCGTTGAGCGGCAGGCCGGGATGATCTCTCAGCGCCCGCGCATTGATCTTGTCGTCGACGTCGGTGATGTTGCGGGCATAGGTGACTCGATCTTCGCCATAGAGATGGCGCAGCAGCCGGAACAGCACGTCGAAGACGATGACCGGGCGGGCATTGCCGATATGGGCGAAATCATAGACCGTCGGGCCGCACACATACATGCGGACGTTCTCGGCATCGATCGGCTTGAAGACCGATTTCTCCCGCGTCAGCGTGTTGTACAGCTTCAGTTCCGGCGTGCCGCCCATTTCACTCTCCCAAATGCACGATCAGAAAAATCGCGACCGGCAGGCCGGGGCGTTTCGCATCTTGACAATTGGGGAGACGAAAACGGCCAGGCCAGCGCGTGCGCTAGCGAATAATCTTTCCGCAGATAATGCAGATAACCGTTTTCATGCCGCGTTTTATGGCGCGGGAATGGCGTTTGGTCAAGAGGGGGAGGGGAGGATCGGTGGCAACTCGAGCGACCTATCCGATGCGCTGCATCCCCTGAGGCTCGTCTGCCATTTTCGTGGCGCAAATCGCGTATAGCCGGTTCGGAAGCTGCTGAAAATACGGGAGGAATGATTGGGAAGCGTTGTTCGATGGACGATCGGTGCGGCTGCAATTCTGGTGGTCGCATTGGCCGCATATTTCGCATACGATTTCGGCATGCTTCGCTTCAACAATCCGACCTTGTCGCGTTATCCGATCCAAGGCATCGATGTCAGCCATCACCAGGGCGACATCGATTGGAAGACGGTGGCCGCCCAGCCGAACGTGCGTTTCGCAATCATGAAGGCGACCGAAGGCGGCGATCACAAGGATTCCAGGTTCGCCGAGAACTGGCAACGTGCCGGAGATGCAGGGCTGGTGAGAGGCGCCTACCATTTCTTTACCTTCTGCCGCCCGGGCAAGGATCAGGCGCAGAATGTCCTGGCCACCGTGCCGAAGGCGCCGCGAACCCTGCCGATCGCCATCGATCTGGAATTTGTCGGTAATTGCAACAAGGTCCCGACGGTCGAAGAAATGGCAACGGAGGTCAATGCCTTCGTCACCGAGCTGAAAGGCATCTTCCCGGAAAAGCCGATCTTCTACGTCACGCAGGAATTTTTCGATCAGTATCTGAAAGGCAACGAGGCTCGCTTCCCCGAGCATTACCTTTGGCTTCGAAGCGTGTTCAAGGAGCCAACGCAGGTAGGCTGCAGTCGTTGGTCGGTCTGGCAATTTGCCGACAACGGCGCTGTGAACGGCATCCGAGGACCAGTGGACCTCAATGTCCTATGCCCCGCCGAAACAGGTGTCGCGCATCTGTTCCCGGCCATTGCCGCGAACTGAAACGTCCGTTTATTCCGGCAGGCGGTAGTCGACGAGCTTATTCTCGCGCACGATGAACAGCTTGCCCGTCTCTGTCACACCGGGACCGACCAGCGGCAGGATCGCCTTCGCCACTTCGGTGGGATGCGGGAGCGTCTGCGGATCTTCGCCGGGCACCGCCTGCGCCCTCATCGCCGTTCGGGTTGCGCCCGGATCGACGCTGGTGATGCGCAGCGGCGTCGATTGGCTCTCGCCGGCCCAGGTGCGCGCCAGCGCCTCGACGGCGGCCTTTGATGCGGAATAGGCGCCCCAGAAGGGACGGCATTTGTGGGCGGCGCCTGAAGACAGAATTACGGCGCGGCCGGCATCCGAGCGGGCGAGCAGCGGATCGACCGACCGGATCAGCCGCCATGTCGCCGTCACGTTGATCGTCATCACCTTCTCGAACACCTTCGCCTCGATATGGCCAATCGGCGAAATGACGCCGAGCACGCCGGCATTGGCAACGAGGATATCGAGCTTGCCCCAGCGCTCGAAGATCGAGCCGCCGAGTGCGTCGATCGCATTCATATCGGCAAGGTCGAAGGGCACGAGGGTCGCACTGCCGCCGACGGCTTTGATGGCATCGTCGAGATCCTCGAGTCCGCCGACCGTGCGTGCGCAGGCGATCACATGGGCGCCGGCCTTGGCAAGTTCAAGGGCTGTGAAGTAGCCGATGCCGCGCGACGCACCGGTGACGAGTGCGATCCTGCCCTCAAGATTGATGTTCATCTGTCCGGTTCCGGATTTGCTTGCAAAGGTGAGGGGCGCAATAGGCCCCTCGGAAGCGAAAGTCAAAGCGGCAGCGGCTCAGCCGTTGCTGGCAAGCATCGAAAGCTTGTTGCCCATGGACTCGCCGTTCTTGTCGAGCAGGCGGGTCGGATAGTCACCGGTGAAGTAGTGGTCGGTGAACTGCGGGCGGGCCGGATTGCGGTCCTCGCCGCCGACGGCGCGGTAAAGTCCGTTGATCGACAGGAAGGCAAGCGAATCCGCTCCGATATATTTGGCCATGGCTTTGACATCGGCATATTGGTTGGCGAGCAGCTTGTCGGCGTCGGGCGTATCGATCCCATAGAAATCCGGGAAGAAGATCATCGGGCTTGCGACGCGGATATGGACTTCGCGCGCACCGGCCTCGCGGATCATCTGCACGATCTTCAGCGACGTCGTGCCGCGCACGATGGAATCATCGACCAGCACCACGCGCTTGCCTTCGATCATCGCCCGGTTGGCGGAATGCTTCAGCTTGACTCCAAAGGCGCGGATCTGCTGCGTTGGCTCAATGAAGGTACGGCCGACATAGTGGTTGCGGATGATGCCGTATTCGAAGGGGATGCCGCTTTCCTGCGCATAGCCGAGAGCCGCGGGCGTGCCGCCATCCGGTACCGGCACGATGACATCGGCATCGACGGGCGATTCCTTGGCAAGGTTCATGCCCATGTTCTTGCGCGTCGTATAGACGTTGCGGCCGCCGACGACCGAATCCGGACGGGCGAAATAGACATATTCGAACAGGCAGAGACGCTCCGGCTGTGGCTTGCTCGGCTTGCGGGCATCGATGCTGATCGAGCCGTCAGGCTGGATTTCGCAGATGATGACCTCGCCGTTTTCGACATCGCGGATGAACTTGGCGCCGATGATGTCGAGCGCGCAGGTTTCCGAACAGAAGATCGGCTTGCCGTCGAGTTCACCCATGACAAGCGGGCGAATGCCGGTGGGATCGCGCGCGGCAATCAGTTTCGTGCGGGTCATGGCGAGCATCGAATAGCCGCCTTCCATCTGGCGGATGGCGTCGATGAAGCGGTCGGATGTGGAAGCATGGCGCGAGCGGGCGATGAGATGCAGGACGACTTCGGTATCGGATGTCGACTGACAGATGGCGCCGGTGGCGATGATCTGGCGGCGCAGCGTCAGGCCATTGGTGAAATTGCCGTTATGGGCGATGGCGATGCCGCCTTCTTCCAGTTCGGCAAACAGCGGCTGCACGTTGCGCATCGCTACTTCGCCTGTCGTGGAATAGCGTGTGTGGCCGATCGCTATGCTGCCGGGCAGGCGGGCCAGCGTCATTGGATTGGTATAGTGGTCTCCCACCAGCCCCATATGGCGTTCCTGATAGAAGCGCTTGCCATCGAAGGAGACGATGCCGGCTGCCTCCTGTCCGCGGTGCTGCAGGGCGTGCAGCCCGAGAGCCGTGAGAGCCGCGGCATCGGGATGTCCCAGAATTCCGAAAACGCCGCATTCCTCATGCAGCGTATCTCCGTCGAGCGGATCGTCGATTGGGAAGGAATGGGACTGGTTCATTTCTGCGGGCCTCTGCTCTCACAAGAATGGATCGGCATTACCAATAGCACGATACCGGAAATCTCGCAGGTTTCCGAGAGCTTCGTGCTGAACGACATCTGCTTCAAAGCCCGTTCAGCGGGCTCAGAAACGGCTTAGGTCCGGCGGAGCTGGAATGCCCGGCCGGACCCTTATTTCACGTCCCGCTCAAATGGCAATTGCCGCGAGGCGAGTCAAGCTGCTGAACACTGTGTCAATTCGCCGGCTGCTGCGCGCCACCTGCGGGCGCGTCGTCCGCCGGCGCTTGATCGGCCGCCGGCGGCGTGGCGCCTTCGCTGCCCTGTGCCGGCTGCATCTTATCACGGAAGCTTGCCTGTATCATCTGGGCAAACTGCTCCGGCAGCACCGCCTTCAGCTTCACGACCATCGAATCCAGAAAGGGTTTCGATTTGGCCTCGTTGACCCAGGCCGGCCGGTGGTCGACATCGACCAGCCAGTTCCAGAACGCGACGGCAACGACCATCAGCAGCAGCCCGCGGGCCGCGCCGAACAGGAAACCGAGGGTGCGGTCGAGAGCGCCGATGCGGCTGTCGATGATGAAATCGGCAATCTTCATGGTGATGAAGGAAATGACGATGAGCGCGATCAGGAAGACGACCGCCGCCGAACCGGCGATCGCGATGCGATCGTCATCGGTGTACTTCTTCGCATAGGGCAGCAGGTACGGATAGAGGTAGTAGGCGGCGGCGGCCGAACCGCCCCAGCTCGCGATCGAAAGGATCTCGCGCGAGAAACCGCGGACCATTGCCAGCACGGCGGAGAAGAGCACGACGCCGATGACAATACCGTCGAAAATCGTAATGGGCATGAAAATTCAACTCCAGGACTGCCGCTCGGCGGCCGTGTCGGCCTTATCGTGTGCCTCCTATAACATTACCATTCGCGGCAATGAAAGGATCAAACCTCGTCTTCCACACGCAGCGCTCCCTTGGACCCGGCGATGCGCGCAACCAGATCCGGCAGGCTTTCGACCTCGCTCCATCGCCCGCCGGAACCCTTCGGCAGCTCGGCGGAGGCGGAAGGAAGCAGCGCAGCGGAAAAGCCCAGCTTCTCGGCTTCCTTGAGGCGCTGGGCGGTGTGCGCAACCGGCCGGATGGCGCCCGACAGGCTGACTTCGCCGAAATAGACGCAATCGGCGGGAAGGGCAATACCGGCAAGCGACGAAACCAGCGCCGAGGCGACGGCGAGATCGGCCGCCGGTTCGGAGATGCGGTAGCCGCCCGCGATGTTCAGATAGACGTCGTGCTGGCCGAGCCTGACGCCGCAATGGGCCTCCAGCACCGCCAGGATCATCGACAGCCGGGCTGAATCCCAGCCGACCACGGCGCGCCGCGGCGTGCCAAGCGATGTCGGCGCCACCAGCGCCTGCACTTCAACGAGCACCGGGCGGGTGCCCTCCATGCCCGCGAAGACGGCCGCGCCAGGTGATTTCTCATTGCGCTCGCCGAGGAAGAGTTCGGAGGGGTTGGCGACCTCGCGTAGCCCTCTGTCGGACATTTCGAAGACGCCGATCTCGTCGGTGGGGCCGAAGCGGTTCTTGACCGTGCGTAGGATTCGGTAGTGATGGCCGCGGTCGCCTTCGAAATAAAGCACGGCATCGACCATGTGTTCGACGACGCGTGGCCCGGCGATCTGCCCGTCCTTGGTCACATGCCCGACGAGCACCATGGCCGCACCCGTCTGCTTGGCGAAGCGGATCATCGACTGCACGCCGGTGCGCACCTGCGTCACCGTTCCCGGCGCGGACTCCGCCAGTTCGCTCCACAGGGTCTGGATTGAATCGATGATGACGAGATCGGGGCGTTTACCCTCGGCAAGCGTTGCCAGAATATCCTCGACATTGGTTTCGGCCGCCAGCATCACGTCGGTATCGGCGGCGGCAAGCCGCTGCGCTCGCAGGCGGACCTGCGCCACCGCCTCCTCGCCGGAGACATAGATGATCTTATGGCCGCGCCGGGCAAGGGCGGCGGCGGCCTGCATCAGCAGCGTCGATTTGCCGATGCCGGGATCGCCGCCGATCAGAACCGCCGAGCCGCGCACGAAACCGCCGCCAAGCGCGCGGTCGAGTTCCGACATGCCGGTATGGATGCGCGGCGCCTCCTCGATCTCACCCGACAGCGCCGTCAGAGCCACCGGCCGGCCCTTCTTCGGCGTCTTGCCGGGACCGGAGCCGATGCCGCCCATCGGGTCTTCCTCGACGATCGTATTCCACTCGCCGCAATTATCGCATTTGCCGGCCCAGCGGTTGTGAACCGCGCCGCAATTCTGGCAGATGAACTGTGTCCTCGCCTTCGCCATCAATCTTTCTTTCAGTCGCGTTCCACAAATGAAGCCGTCGAAAGCTTCACCGAATCATTGTCGTGTCCGAGATAATGGCTATCGCAATGGATCAAAACTAATGATTTCCCCATCAGCCCTAGCGGTGCCTATGCTTTTCGCCTCTGATCATCAGGAACGGTGAAGATGTTCGACTACTCGCTCGCGCACTGGCTTGCATTTCTGTCGGCGGCGATTTTGCTCAACCTCTCGCCAGGCCCGGACATCGCCTTCATCCTCGGCCATACGATGAGAGGCGGGAAACGCGCCGGTTTTTCCGCATTGTTCGGCGTCTGGTCAGGCGCCTGCCTGCACGTTCTGATGGCGGCACTGGGTCTTTCCGCCGTGCTCGCCGCCTCTGCCCTGGCGTTCTCTGCGGTCAAATGGCTCGGTGCTGCCTATCTCGTCTGGCTGGGCATTCAGGCTCTGCGCGGCTGCGACAACGGCCCGATGAACGCGACTGGTGAGGAAATGCCGGGGGCAAGGATCTATCGGCAAGGGATACTGGTGTCGCTGCTCAATCCGAAAGTGGCGATATTCTTCCTGGCATTCCTGCCGCAATTCGTCGTCGAGGGTGCAGGGCCGGCATGGGCGCAGCTGATGCTTCATGGCGGGCTCATCATCGCCGTCGCCGCCTTTATCGAGCCGCCGCTTGTATTTCTCGGAGGGCGCCTTGCCGATGCGCTAAGGCGCAACCAGAAAATCGGGCGATGGCTCGATCGCGGCCTGGGCGCGCTTTTCGTCGGGCTTGGTGTACGCCTAGCCCTGAGCGGCCGGTGATAGCCGGGCCTATTCCTCGGCCACATAGCGCCGTTCGTGGCGCAGCCCCATGCTGGTGAGGATCTCGTAGCCAATCGTGCCCGCCGCCCGCGCCACGTCGTCGAGGGGCATGTTCGTTCCGAACAGCTCGATATAATCGCCGGCGCGCACGGCGTTCTCGGGCAGGTCGGTGATATCGAAGATCGTCAGGTCCATAGTGATCCGGCCGGCAACCGGCACCTTGTGTCCGGCGATGAAGCCTTGCCCGCCCTGCGGCAGAGCCTGGCGCAGCGGCACGCCGGCGCTCGATAGGCTGCGCATGTAACCGTCCGCATAACCGGCAGACGCGATTGCCAGCCGGCTTCTGCGGCAAAGCTGCAGTGCCCTGCCGTAGCTGACGGTCTCGCCGGCCTCGACAGTGCGCACCTGGATGATGCGTGCTTCCGCGGTCGCGACCGGCCGCATCGGGTTCGCCATGCCACTGACCGCCTCGCCGCCATAGAGCGCGATGCCCGGCCGGGTCAGGTCGAAATGATAATCGTCGCCGAGAAAGATGCCGGCCGAGGCGGCAAGACTTGAATCGATGCCTTCATAGACGGCCGTAACCTTACGGAATGATTCGAGTTGCTGTCGGTTCATCGCATGGGTGGGATCGTCGCCGCAGGCGAGATGGCTCATGACCAGCACCGGCGCGAAGCTCGCAGGCCGCGAGACGTCGTCGGCAAGCGCGATAGCGTCGTCGATGTGCAGCCCGAGCCGATTGAAGCCGGTATCGACATGCAGGGCGCAGGGGTAATCGCCGTAATCGGCAAGCACCGCCATCCAGAAGGCGAACTGCTCGTCGGAGGAAATCACCGGTACGAGATCATTGTCGAAGAACCGCCGTTCCGTGCCCGGCCATATGCCCGAGAGCACGAAGATGCGTGCCTCCGGCGCATAGAGGCGAAGGGTGACGCCCTCATCGACGGTCGCGACGAAGAAATCCCGGGCGCCTGCGAGATAGAGCGCTTCGCCGACGTCCTCGATGCCCGTGCCGTAGGCGTCCGCCTTGACGACGGCTGCGGCGCGCGCTGCACCCGAGCGGCGCGCCATGTCGCGCCAGTTTTCCGTGAGCGCACTGAGATCAACGGTCAGCCGCAGGCCTGCGGAAGTGAAAAGATCATCATCATCGGAGGGGATAGGAAAATCTGTCATGAATCGCCGTGAGGAAATGGAAGGAACCGTCCCGCTCAGTCTAGAGAGCATTGTGGCCAAGGAAAAGCGCAGGCGGTCACATATCACCCTTTGCTTCTTGTACGATCACTTTTGTTCAAGACGCATGCAGGCTTTCGCGCTAATTCTATTGGATGCAGAATGTATCGCAGAAAGAGGCGGCGGAAGCCATGCCGCTGGCCAATGTGGAATCGGCCCGCTTCTGGCGGGATAGCCGCTTCCGTGACATGGAATGCCTGAGCGCCACTTTTCTCACCCATGAATATGCGCCGCATGCGCATGATACGTTCAGCATCGGCGCGATAGAAAGCGGCACCCAGATCGCCACCCTCAGCGGCAGGCGGGAGGAAACCGGGCCTGGCGACCTTTATTTGATCGACCCCGGTGTCATCCATGACGGCGCTCCGGGCGGTAACGGCTACCGCTACCGCATGATCTATCCCGACACGAAGCTGTTCGTCGATATTCTGGAGGATGTCACCGGCAAGGCCTTCCATGCGACGCCCTCTTTTTCCGGCGCGCTTCCACGCGATCCCGAGCTCGCCAATGCCTTTCATGCCGCTCACCGAACGCTGGAGAGCGGCGCAGGCGCTCTCGAGTCAGATGAAGGAATGTTCTCGGTGCTGGCGGCGATCTTTGCGCGTCACGGCAGCACGATTGTCGTGCCTGTCGATACCAAGGAGCGAAGCGCCGTCGCCCGCGCTCGCGAATACCTGATCGAGAATTTCGACCTCGATGTTGGCCTCAAGGAACTGGCCGAAGTGGCGGGATTGAGCCGGGCTCATCTCATCCGCGCCTTCCGCAAGGAATATCACATCACACCGCACGCCTTCCTGACGGATCGGCGGGTGCAGGTGGCCCGGCGGCTGCTGCGGCAGGGTCGCATGCCAGCCGACATTGCGCTGGAATGCGGTTTTGCCGATCAGGCGCACTTTACTCGGCACTTCAAGGCACGCACTGGCGTGACGCCCGGCCAGTTCCGCCTGGGCTGATCACTTTCGTTCAATACAGCCGTGGCGGCCTGGGCTAACCCTCCGCGATCTTAATCAGGAGGTTGCCATGATGCAGCACGGCCGGCCATCCGGCGAATTTTGTCTTGGCGAATTTCTCGCCGGAATGCGTGCCATCTTTCCGCTCGTCGTCGCCGTTTTGCCGATCGGTCTTGTCTTCGGCGCGGTCGCGGCCACTAAGGGCCTTTCCCCGTTGGAAACGACGCTGATGAGCGCACTTGTCTTTGCAGGCGGCTCGCAATTCGTGGCGATGGACATCTGGACACATCCGGCAAGCTGGATCGGCATTGGCTTCGCAGCCCTGCTGGTCAACATCCGCCACGTGCTGATGAGCGCGTCGATCGGCACGAAGATGCAGTCCTTCTCGGGCATCAAACGCTATATCGCCATGCTCTTTCTTGCCGATGAGCTCTGGGCCATGGCGGAATTCCGCGCTGGAAGCACGCGGCTGAGGCCCGCCTGGTATGCCGGTATCGTCATGCCCTTTTACCTCACCTGGGTCATTTCCTCGCTGACAGGCGCACTGCTCGGCGCGTTTCTCGGCAATCCGGCCGTCATCGGCCTCGACTTCGCCTTTCCGGCTGTCTTCGTCGTGCTGGTCATGGGCTTCTGGAAGGGGCCGGAAACCGGCGCCGTGCTTGCCGCAAGCGGTGCCGCTTCCGTTGCTGTCCACCATTTCGTGCCAGGGGTCTGGTATATCGCCGCCGGGGCGCTGGCTGGGCTGGCAATGGCCCTCTGGCAGGGCAGGGCGCGGGAGCAGGCGGCATGACGCTGCATTTCGATATCCTCATCGCCATCCTCGCGATGGCAGCCGCAACCGTCTTTACCCGCATCAGCGGTCTCGTCCTGATCCGGCATGTCGAGATCGATGAGCGCCGGAGAACGGCAATCGAAGCCATTCCGCCGGCCGTGCTGATGGCCGTCATCGCCCCGACAGCCTTTGCGACCGGCTGGGCGGAGACGCTGGCATGCGCAGCAACCGCGATCGCCGCGCGCCGCCTACCGATGCTTGCAAGCGTCGTGGTCGGCGTCGCAACGGTCGCACTGCTGCGGGCGGCAGGACTCTGAAGAAATCAACGCGGGGAAACCGCGTCAATGTTCCTCATACTGGATGAAGGAAGGATCTGCGAGATCGGCAAAGCGGGTGAATTCCGCCTGGAAGGCGAGCTTCACCGTGCCTGTCGGCCCGTGGCGCTGCTTGGCGATGATGACGTCGGCCGTACCCTTCACCTTGTCGAACAGCGCTTCCCATTCCGGATATTTCGGGTCGTGAGGATCGCGCGGCTCCTGGTTCTTGACGTAATACTCCTCGCGGAACACGAAGAGCACGACGTCGGCATCCTGTTCGATCGAACCAGATTCGCGAAGGTCGGAGAGCTGCGGACGCTTGTCGTCGCGGCTTTCGACCTGACGCGAGAGCTGCGACAGCGCGATGATCGGAACATTGAGTTCCTTGCCGAGCGCCTTGAGGCCGGTGGTGATCTGGGTGATTTCCTGGACGCGGTTGTCGCTTGATTTGCCCGAGCCGGTCATCAGCTGCACGTAGTCGACCACGAGCACGTCGAGGCCGCGCTGGCGCTTGAGGCGGCGCGCCCGCGCTGAAAGCTGAGCGATGGAGATGCCGCCGGTCTGGTCGATATAGAGCGGCACCTTCTGCATCATCATCGAGCAGGCGACGAGCTTTTCGAAATCAGCATCGTTGATGTCGCCGCGGCGGATCTTTGAGGAGGAGACTTCCGTCTGCTCCGAGATGATACGGGTGGCGAGCTGTTCGGACGACATTTCGAGCGAGTAGAACCCGACGACGCCGCCGTTCTTTGCCTTCATGCTGCCGTCCGGCTGCACCTCGCCCTCATAAGCGGCAGCGATATTATAGGCAATGTTGGTCGCAAGCGAGGTCTTGCCCATGCCCGGGCGTCCGGCGAGAATGATCAAGTCCGAACGCTGCAGGCCGCCCATCTTCGCATCGAGCGAATGGATGCCGGTAGAAATACCGGAAAGGCCGCCGTCGCGTTCCTTGGCGACCGCCGCCATGTCGATGGCGAGCGCGACGGCGTCGTTGAAGGACTGGAAGCCGCCGTCGTAGCGGCCGTTTTCGGCGAGCTCGAACAGCCGGCGCTCGGTATCCTCGATCTGCGACTGCGGCGGCATGTCAAGCGGCGCGTCGTAGGCGATGTTGACGACATCCTCGCCGATTGTGATCAGCGCCCGGCGCAGGGCGAGATCATAGATCGCCCGGCCGTAATCCTCGGCATTGATGACAGTGACGGCATTGCTGACGAGGCTTGCCAGATATTGCGCAACCGTCATGTCGCCGACTTTCTCGTCGGCCTTCAGGAAGGTCTTGATCGTCACCGGATTGGCGATCTTGCCCATGCGGATGATGTCGCCGGCGACTTCGAAGATCTTCCTGTGCAGCGGTTCGTAAAGATGGATCGGCTTCAGAAAGTCCGACACCCGGTAATAGGCGTCGTTGTTCATCAGGATGGCGCCGAGAAGCGCCTGCTCGGCTTCGATATTGTTGGGTGCTTCGCGGTAGTGCTGCTCCGACGGAGCAACGGCTGCAATCTTTCGAGCGGCGTCGTTCATCATCATCCGTTCTGTCTTTTTCCAACTCCGGATTTGCAATTCCGGATGGAGAAAATCAAGGGGCTGCCAAAGGAGCGGGGCTCGTCTCGCCTAAATCCTGAACGCTGTGCCCATTGTTCGACTTCTCCACAGTCCCGGGCGCCACAGATGCGAAATACTGGCAGTGTCACCTGCAGGACACGGTACGGAGCCGACTCAGCTCATCCGTTCCGGAGAAGGATATGTTAGCCCGATGACATCGGGAACGCAGCAAAAACATCCGGGTAATCCCCCGCTAAAAAGGCGACCCGAGGGCTGCGCGGACCCGAAACGTACGAAAAGAAAAAGCCCGGCACGGTGGCCGGGCTCTCCCTATCGAGGAATATCCGTCGAGAATTATGCTTCGTCTTCGTCGAGGCCGTCGGCTTCCGGATCGAAGAAATCTTCCGGACGCAGTGCGTCTTCGTCGACGCCGTAGATTGCGTCGACCGAGGTGAGCTCTTCGCCCTTGGCCTGACGCTCTGCCTCTTCGGCCGAACGGGCAACGTTCAGCTCGATGTTGATTTCGACTTCGGCATGCAGCTGCAGCTCGACCTTGTGCAGGCCGATCGCCTTGATCGGCGTGTTGAGGTGAACCTGGTTGCGGCCGATGTTGAAGCCTTCCGCGGCGAGAACTTCGACAACGTCACGGGCAGCGACCGAGCCGTAGAGCTGGCCGGTTTCGCCGGCGGAGCGTACGACGATGAAGGACTTGCCGTCGAGGACGTCGGCGACCTTCTGGGCTTCCGACTTGCGCTCGAGGTTACGGGCTTCGAGCGTTGCACGCTCGGATTCGAAGCGGGCCTTGTTGGCGGCGTTGGCGCGCAGTGCCTTGCCGAGCGGCAGCAGGTAGTTGCGGGCAAAGCCGTCGCGAACCTTTACGGTTTCGCCCATCTGGCCGAGCTTGGAGATGCGTTCGAGAAGGATGACTTCCATTTTCTTGTTCCTTTCTTGTGTCTCAGATTTTCGTGTCGGGTTGTTTGGAGGTATCAGCATCTTTCGTCGGGGTCAGAGCGATCGCTTTGCGCGTATCGCTAAGACCCACGACCAGAATGAGGAGAGCTGGCAGCAGCATAAGCATCGAAGCCAGGTAGCAGAGGATGAGGGCCGGTATCCGCCAGTCCTTGCCGCGTGTGCGGAAATGCAGCGAGGCGAAGCCGGAGAGCATGAAACCGGCGCCGAAGGTGCCGATCACGGTCGCGCCGACGAGCGCCGGAACGCCGCCGAAGAAGCAGGCGCCAAGCCCGGCCAGGAAGATGAAAATCGAATTGCGGTTCATGCGCAGCGACGAAGGAATATCCTCGCGCGGCCGAAGGCCGCGGCCGGATGCGGCGACGATGCGCACGGCGAAATAATAGGCGGCAAACAGCATGCTGACCCACATGCAGCCCTGGACGGCCGGCAGCATCAGCAGGATCAGCGATTTGGTCTGCGCGGTTGCCGCCGGATCGGGCATGAATTCCGGCTGCTGCTGCTTGACCGAGGTGATCAGCAGATCGACGATCGGGTCGGTGATATCAGGCCCATAGCCGATCATCACGCCGATGACGATAACGGCAAGCGTCACCAGGCCGCACAGATGCAGCAGGATATCGGAGAGCGGATACCAGGCAAGCAGATGGTCTGGGCCGCCGAGTTCGGAGGCGGGACGCGCGAGATTGGCGAGATGGCTAAGCCAGCCGGCCGGCAGCAGCGTCACCAGCGTCATGACGAGCGCGAAAGACGGGGAGATGAGGATAGCACCAAGCGCCGCTCCCGTGACGACGGCTGAAATTGCAGCGGCATTGCCCCAGCCAAGCCCGACGAGCAGGATCGGCAGCGCCGAGGCCGTATATAGAAGCGCGCTGAAAAACGACGGCTGCATGCTCGCGCCCAGCACCAGCAAGGCGGCGGTCAATCCGGCGAGTGCGCCGATCAGCAGCGTTTTAAGATCAGGTCGTTTCAAGGTCGCTGTCCTGCTTCATCAAGCAGTTAGAGGCCGTTGCTGAATCGAATTCAGAAACATCTCAACATGGGTTTTAAGAATTCCGATCCGCGCCCATCGCGGAAGGGAGTAGGAAGGCACGAATGCCTTCCCCTAAATGTCATCACATCGGCCGATTAAGCGACGACGTAAGGCAGCAGGCCGAGGAAACGGGCGCGCTTGATCGCCTGGGCGAGTTCGCGCTGCTTCTTCTGGGAAACGGCCGTGATGCGGGACGGAACGATCTTGCCGCGCTCGGAAATGTAGCGCTGCAACAGACGTACGTCCTTGTAGTCGATCCGCGGAGCGTTTGCGCCGGAGAACGGGCAGGTCTTGCGGCGGCGATGGAACGGACGGCGGACCGGAGCGGAGGAAGCTTCAGACATTCTTATATCTCCTTATGCACGGTCTTCGCGGGGAGCGCGGTCCGGACGAGGGGCGCGCTGGAACTCGCCGTCACGGCGCGGCGGACGGTCGCCGAATTCGCGGCGCGGGCCGCGGTCGCCGCCTTCGCGCGGGCCGCGGTCGTCGCGGTCACGCTTCTGCAGCATCGCAGATGGGCCTTCTTCGTGCTTTTCGACGGCGATGGTCATGTAGCGAAGAACGTCTTCGCTGATGCGCATCTGACGTTCCATTTCCTGGATCGCTGCTGCCGGTGCATCGATGTCCATCAGGGCGTAATGCGCCTTGCGGTTCTTCTTGATGCGATAGGTGAGGGACTTGAGGCCCCAGTTTTCGATGCGCCCGACCTTGCCGCCGTTAGCTTCGATCACACCCTTGTACTGTTCTACGAGGGCATCGACCTGCTGAGCGGAAATATCCTGCCGGGCAAGGAATACATGTTCATAAAGAGCCATGACAGCTTTGCCTTTCTTGCGTTTGGTTCAACCCGATATTCGGCGGCTAAGCCTCAACGACTGCTCCTGATTGGGCGGACCCAGGCAAGAAAAGCGTTTCCGAGACGGTCGAGAGCGGAGACACGGGAGGCTGGAACGCTTCCGTTCCGAACGATTTCCAGACAGGAAACCGGCCCTCCGTTCAGCCACCAGCCAGAAGACCGGGTTAACGAACAGCGCGGCTTATACGGATTTTCGCGCGAAACGCAAGGGGCAGTCAGCATTGTTCTCGCGGCGAGTTCAACAAAGATAGTCCTGCTTTGCGTAAACCGTCGACGAAATGGTCGTAGTGGTTGGCGGCGACATATGGTGTCAGGAACTTCCAGTAGTGTTCGAGGTCCATCGGTGCGTGCGCTAGAATTTCCGGTATTAGTCGCCGTGCTTCATCGTGGCGATCGAGCTGTCCTAGACTCGCGAGGAGCACGAGTC
This sequence comes from Rhizobium sp. BK049, assembly GCF_014193135.1. Taxonomy (NCBI): domain Bacteria; kingdom Pseudomonadati; phylum Pseudomonadota; class Alphaproteobacteria; order Hyphomicrobiales; family Rhizobiaceae; genus Rhizobium; species Rhizobium sp. BK049. The sequence continues at coordinate 219,461 of NZ_JACHYV010000004.1, read as the reverse complement.
GGTTGAAATAAGCGCGACGGAGCGACAGTCCGCGTTCGGAATAGTGAACGGCCTCATCGTAATTGCCGAGATGGTAGTGAGACAAAGCCAGTCGGTCGAAAAAGAGAAAGGTAAAGGGGTCATGCGGACTGAGCCGCAGGGCCATGTGGAGCGGGTCGCGGGCTTCGGCGAAATGGCCGGTGAAAATGCGAGCCCATCCGAGCGCCATATGCGCTAGTGCAAAATTGGGGTTGAGATCGATCGCCTGCTGGGACGCCTCGACCGCGGCTGGAGCGTTATGGGCCGCAAAATGGCTGAGGCACATAACGTAATGAGAGTAGGGATCGCGCGGGTCGAGCGCGACAGCACGTTCTGCCTCGACGCGAAGTTCAGTACTGTCCCTGTCGACGTCGTCGCTGAAGCCACGAAGACAGCGGGCGTAGAGCGAGCGGGCCAACATCATGTGGGCGCGCGCAAAGCTGGGATCGAGTTCGATGGCTCGCCGATGCCAGTTGATGGCCTCGATGAAATGTTCGGCCGTATCCTGTGCGTTGTGCAGCCAGGTTCCGCGCATGTGGCTCTCGTAGGCGTCGAGGTTGTCAGTGGTTCGCAGCAGCGCACGGCGGCTCTCGCCGATAAGGATTTCAGGCTCTATGGCACCGACGACGTTTTGGGTGAGTTCGTCCTGAATGGCGAAGATATCGGCGATCTCACGGTCGTAGCGTTGTGCCCAGAGGTGCACGCCGCTTTCCGCCTCGATCAGCTGGCCTGTGACGCGAACCCGCATCCCGGCCCTGCGCACGCTGCCTTCTACGATGTAGCGCACGCCGAGATCGCGCCCGATTTGCTTCACATCAACCGCGCGCCCCTTAAACACAAAGGAAGAGTTCTGAGCGATGACGAAAAACCAGCGATAAAGCGAGAGCGCCGTTATAATGTCTTCGGTCAAGCCATCGGCGAAGTACTCCTGCTCCGGGTCATCGGACATGTTGACGAAGGGTAATACGGCGATCGAGGGTTTGTCAGGCAGTCTGAGTGGCCCGCCGAGCACCCCCGCCTCGATAGGGTCCTCGCGGCTCCAGTCAACCCGATGCACGGGCACCGGACGGGGAATGTTTTTCAGTGTGCGATCGCCCATCGACACGAGCGGAAAGTCCAGCTTGCCCTCGATCTGCTCCCGCAAAGCGCCGGAAATGCAGATACCTGAAGGCAGCGCCACTTCTTGAAGACGGGCGGCGACGTTCACGCCGTCGCCAAGCAAGTTGTCTCCGGAGACGACGACATCGCCAAGGTTGAGCCCAAGGCGGAACTCCATGCGTCGATCCACAGGCAGGTCAGCATTTCGGCGATGGAGGGCGCGCTGGATCGCGACGGCTGCACGGACGCCCTGTACTGCGCTGTGGAATTCGGCGATCATGCTATCTCCGGCGCTGCCGAAAATCCGCCCACCATGCTCGCGCACCAGATCACCGATGGTGGCGCCATAGACACTGAGTGTCGCAAGGGCGTCTTCCTCGTTGGCTGCAACAAGGCGACTGTAACCGGCAACGTCGCCGGCAAGTATCACTGCGAGCTTCCGTTCCACGGGGGTGAGCGCTCCTGCGGCGCTGCCAGAGCTATACAAATCTAGCTGAAATGCCGAGAACGGAGAAGCGAAATTGCCTCCGGAGCGTAAACTCGTCGTTGCAGTTCGTGGTGCGAGGCCAGGCGATGTACGCTCGACCGCGATTGAATCCGACTGCGAATGGCCTCATCGATTGCGGGCTGTCCGTTTGCCTCACATCGGCATCGGGTACTGGCGGTGAACCTTTTCGATTTCAGCCAAAACCTCGATCGACAGATTGAGATTGACGGAACTCAGGTCAGTATCGAGCTGCTCCATCGACGTCGCGCCGATGATGACCGACGTCATGAAGGGCCTCGATCGGCAGAAGGCGAGCGCCATGACTGCCGGATTGAGGCCGTACCGAGCCGCGAGCGCGAGATAGGCCTTGGTCGCCGGCTCCTGCAGCGGCTGCAGCCGGCCACCGATATCGGGATTGATCGACGCGCGCGAACCCTTCGGCCTCAGACCATCGACATATTTGCCGGTCAGGATGCCGCCGGCGAGCGGCGAATAGGCAAGCAGCCCGACATCCTCGTGATGCGAGAGTTCGGCAAGGTCAAGGTCGAAATGGCGGTAGAGCAGATTGTACTCGTTCTGGACGCTGGCAACGCGCGGCAGGCCCTTCTGTTCTGAGAGCGTCAGATATTTCTGGATGCCCCAGGTAGTCTCGTTGGAAAGGCCGATCGCCCGGATCTTGCCTTCCTTCACCAGCGCGCCCAGTGTTTCCAGGATTTCGAGCATATTGGCGACGGCCTGGTCTCGATCCTGGGTGAAGGGATTGTAGCTCCAGTTCTGGCGGAAGTGGAAATGGCCGCGGTTCGGCCAGTGGACCTGATAGAGGTCGATGTAATCGGTCCTCAGCCGCTTCAGGCTGGCCTCGAGCGCCAGGCGGATGTTCTTTGCGTCCGCGCCTTCGCCGCCGCGCAGATAATCGCGGCCGCGGCCGGCGACCTTGGTCGCAAGCACGATATTTCGGCGCTTGCCGGACTTGCTGAACCAGCTACCGATATAGTTTTCAGTCCAGCCCTGTGTTTCGGGCGAAACCGGCGTGGTCGGGTAGAGTTCGGCGGTATCGAAGAAATTGACGCCCTTCTCGACGGCGTAGTCCATCTGCGCATGAGCGTCGGCTTCGCTGTTCTGCGAGCCCCAGGTCATGGTGCCAAGGCAGATTTCTGAAACGGAAATGTCAGTTCGGCCTAGGGAATTGTACTTCATGGAAAAACCTTGGGAGAGAGGGAAGCCTTGGAAGGGTCTGGGTGAATCTAGGCTGGATTTGACGGAGCGCAAGAGCAAAATCCGGGCTTTTGCGGGGGCGCGAAAGGCTTTGCGGAGAATGGAGCGCCACTTGACTCTGCCGGAAAGAATGTCAATTGGAGGCAAAACAGCCTTGAGGGGCATAGTCAGGGACATGAACATGACCATCGCTTTCACTTTTCCCGGCCAGGGCAGCCAGACCGTCGGCATGGGCAAGGATCTCGCCGAGAATTTCGCCGAAGCCCGCGCCGTTTTCGAAGAGGTTGATGAGGCACTTGGTGAAAAGCTTTCCGACGTCATGTTCAACGGTCCCGAGGACACGTTGACCTTGACGGCGAACGCCCAACCGGCGCTGATGGCGGTATCGATAGCCGTCGTCCGTGTTCTTCAGGCCAAGGGGGTGGATCTTAAGTCCAAGGTCGCCTATGTCGCCGGCCACTCGCTTGGCGAATATTCGGCACTCTGCGCCGCCGGCACCTTTTCGCTCCCGGATACGGCGCGGCTGCTGCGCATTCGCGGCAATGCCATGCAGGCGGCCGTCCCCGTCGGCGTCGGCGCCATGGCCGCGATCATCGGCCTCGAACATGCCGACGTCGTTGCCGTCTGCGAGGAGGCCGCCGCTACCGGCGCCTGCCAGATCGCCAACGACAATGGCGGCGGCCAGATCGTCATCTCGGGCGAGAAGGCAGCCGTCGAAAAGGCCGCCGGCCTTGCGACCGACAAGGGCGCCAAGCGCGCCATCCTGCTGCCGGTCTCCGCTCCTTTCCATTCCAAGCTGATGGCGCCTGCGGCCGAGGCCATGCGCGCGGCGCTGGCAACGGTTGCCAAGTCCGATCCCGCCGTGCCCCTGATCGCAAATGTCCGCGCGGCGCCAGTGACCGGCGCCGACGAGATCGCCAGCCTCCTGGTCGAGCAGGTGACAGGTCAGGTCCGTTGGCGCGAGACTGTGGAATGGTTTGCGGCAAACGGCGTCACGACGCTTTACGAGCTCGGTTCCGGCAAAGTGCTGACCGGCCTTGCCCGCCGCATCGACAAGACAATCAACGGCGTCTCGGTCAATGGTCCTTCGGATATCGACGCGACCGTCGCCGCCCTCATGGCCTGATTGATATCTCCAGATATAAGGAACCTTTCCATGCTCGATCTTTCCGGCCGCAAGGCTCTCGTCACCGGCGCATCGGGTGGTATCGGCGAGGAAATCGCCCGCCTTCTTCATAAGCAGGGCGCCATCGTCGGTCTGCACGGCACCCGTGTCGAGAAGCTGGAAACGCTGGCGGCCGAGCTCGGCGAGCGCGTCAAGATCTTTCCGGCCAACTTGTCGGACCGTGACGAGGTCAAGGCGCTCGGCCAGAAGGCCGAGGCCGATCTCGAGGGTGTCGATATTCTCGTCAACAATGCCGGCATCACCAAGGACGGCCTGTTCGTGCGCATGAGCGACGAGGACTGGGATGCGGTCCTCGAAGTCAATCTGACGGCGACCTTCTGCCTGACGCGCGAGTTGACGCATCCGATGATGCGCCGCCGCTATGGCCGTATCATCAACATCACCTCCGTCGTCGGCGTCACCGGCAATCCGGGGCAGGCCAATTACTGCGCCTCCAAGGCCGGCATGATCGGCTTCACCAAGTCCTTGGCGCAGGAAATTGCCACCCGTAACGTGACGGTCAACTGCGTCGCGCCCGGCTTCATCGAAAGCGCCATGACCGGCAAGCTGAACGACAAGCAGAAGGAAGCGATCATGGGGGCGATCCCGATGAAGCGCATGGGCACGGGCGGCGAGGTCGCTTCGGCTGTTGCTTACCTTGCATCCTCCGAAGCCGCCTACATGACCGGCCAGACGCTGCACGTAAACGGCGGCATGGCGATGATCTGAAACGACAAACTGTCGGCACGCAGATATTTCCCGCAATAGCATGTTGAGCAATCACGAAGCGTTGATTTTCTGGCTTTGCGGCAGACTTAAACCATGTTAAGCGGGCCAATGACTGTGAACAGTCGTCCCGAGAAAGCAGACGGACCGGCGGGCTTTTCGCAAGCCTGGGACATCTCTGAAGCCGGGTAAACGAGTTTGCCGAGGATGTCTGAAAACATCGCAGGCTGAAACAGGGTAAGGGTGCCGCAACGGCACTCCGATCAGGACATAAGGTCGAGGAAACCGACATGAGCGATATCGCAGAACGCGTAAAGAAAATTGTTATTGATCATCTTGGCGTCGATGCCGACAAGGTCGTCGAGAGCGCCAGCTTTATCGACGATCTGGGCGCTGACTCGCTCGACACGGTCGAACTTGTCATGGCTTTCGAAGAAGAATTCGGCGTTGAAATCCCCGATGACGCTGCCGACTCGATCCTGACGGTCGGCGATGCGGTGAAATTTATTGAGAAGGCTCAGGCCTGATCCTATATATTTGAGAAAGGGCGGGCCTGGAGTCCGCCCTTTTCTTTTCGGCATATTTCTCCATAGAACATAAGAGACGGGGGAAAGCACGCGATGAGACGTGTCGTCATCACCGGTACCGGCATGGTATCACCCTTGGGATGCGGAACTGAGGTGACGTGGTCGCGGCTGCTTGCCGGCCAGAACGGCGCCCGCCTGGTCACCGAATTCGAAGTCGACGACCTTCCCGCCAAGATCGCCTGCCGTATCCCGATCGGTGACGGTACCGACGGCACCTTCAATGCCGATCAGTGGATGGAGCCGAAAGAACAGCGCAAGGTCGATCCCTTCATCATCTTCGGCATGGCCGCCGCCGATATGGCGCTTGCCGATGCCGCCTGGCATCCCGAGACGGATGAGGATCAGATTGCCACCGGCGTGTTGATCGGCTCCGGCATCGGCGGCATCGAAGGCATCGTCGAGGCAGGTTACACCCTGCGCGACAAGGGCCCGCGCCGCATCTCCCCCTTCTTCATTCCCGGCCGCCTGATCAATCTCGTCTCCGGCCAGGTTTCGATCCGCCACAAGCTGCGCGGACCCAATCATTCGGTCGTCACCGCCTGCTCGACAGGTGCGCATGCGATCGGCGATGCCGCGCGGCTGATCGCGCTTGGTGACGCCGATGTCATGGTCGCCGGCGGCACGGAATCTCCCGTCAGCCGTATTTCGCTGGCAGGATTTGCCGCCTGCAAGGCGCTGTCGACCCAGCACAATGACGATCCGCAGAAGGCTTCGCGTCCCTATGACCGTGATCGTGACGGATTCGTCATGGGCGAGGGTGCCGGCATTGTCGTGCTCGAAGAGCTGGAGCATGCCAAGGCGCGCGGCGCCAAGATCTACGCCGAGATCGTCGGCTATGGCCTGTCGGGCGACGCCTACCATATTACCGCGCCCTCTGAAGACGGCGAGGGTGCCGGCCGCTGCATGGCGATGGCGCTGAAGCGCGCCGGATTGACGCCGGCCGATATCGATTACATCAACGCCCACGGGACTTCGACTATGGCCGACACGATCGAGCTCGGGGCGGTCGAGCGCCTGGTCGGCAACGCGGCGTCGAAGATCTCCATGTCCTCGACCAAGTCGGCGACGGGACACCTCCTCGGTGCTGCCGGCGCGATCGAGGCGATCTTCGCGACACTTGCAATCCGTGACAATATCGCGCCGCCGACGCTCAATCTCGACAATCCCGAACGCGAGACAGCGATCGATCTTGTTCCGCACAAGGCTCGTGAGCGAGAAATCGATGTGGCGCTGTCCAACTCGTTCGGATTCGGCGGTACGAACGCATCGCTCGTGCTGCGCCGCTACGCACAGTAAGGGTCCCGTCGTAGCAGGCCGTGTGAAAGCACAGGGACCGGCAGCGGCTTCGTTGAACGGTGGCAGAACCTGCTTTTTGCCGCATTGCTTCGCGAAATAGCGAAATGACGGCCGAGTTATAGAGGATTGCCGGTGAGCGATACGACGAACCAGAGCAACGATACCCAGGCGCAGAAGGGACCGATCATCCCGAAGTCGCCGAGCGAAGCCCTGCGTCCGGAACGGGTTCCCGAGCCGCCGAAACGCTCCAAGAACGCTCGCAGCCAGATCGTCCTTTTCCTGAACTTCATCATGACGATGACTGTGCTGGTCTGCGTCCTCGCCGTCATCGGCTTCTACTACGCGACCTCGACCTATCAGAGCCCGGGCCCGCTGCAGACCAACACCAATTTCATCGTCCGCAACGGTGCGGGTCTCGCCGAAATCGCCTCGAACCTCGAGCGCAACGCGATCATCTCCGATGCCCGCATCTTTCGATATCTGACGGCGACTCATCTTTCCGCCGGCGAGAGCTTGAAGGCCGGCGAATATGAGATTAAGGCGAGAGCTTCCATGAGCGATATCATGGAGCTGCTGAAATCGGGCAAGTCCATTCTCTATTCGGTGTCCTTTCCTGAAGGCCTGACGGTCCGCCAAATGTTCGACCGCATGCTGCAGGATCCAGTGCTGGAAGGCGATCTGCCGGCCGCATTGCCGGCCGAAGGCAGCCTGCGTCCGGACACCTACAAATTCTCGCGCGGCACCAAGCGCTCGGAAATCATCGAACAGATGGCGGCTGCACAGCAGAAGCTGGTCGATCAGATCTGGGATAAGCGCGACGCTTCGTTGCCGCTCCGATCCAAAGAAGAATTTGTGACGCTCGCTTCAATCGTCGAAAAGGAGACCGGCATTCCCGACGAACGTGCCCATGTCGCTTCCGTGTTCCTGAACCGGCTCGGCAAGGGCATGCGCCTGCAGTCCGATCCGACGATCATCTACGGGCTGTTCGGTGGCGAGGGAAAACCGGCGGACCGGCCGATCTACCAATCGGATCTGAAACGGGACACGCCTTACAATACCTATGTCATCAAGGGCCTGCCGCCGACGCCGATCGCCAATCCCGGCAAGGATGCGCTGGAAGCCGTCGCCAACCCTTGGAAAACCCAGGATCTCTATTTCGTCGCCGACGGCACCGGCGGCCACGTCTTTGCCGCTACGCTCGAGGAGCACAATGCCAACGTCAAGCGTTGGCGCAAGCTCGAGGCCGACAAGGGTTCGGACCCGAACATCGCAGTCGACGGCCAGCCGGAAGAGCAGCCGGGCGAAAACGGCGCGACCGTCGTGCCGCCGAAGAAAAAGAAGATCAACTGACAGTTTCGGGAGGCTCGCATGGCTTTGCAGTCCATGACCGGTTTTGCGCGGCGCGAGGGAACGAGCGGCCGCTGGCGGTGGGCGTGGGAACTGCGCTCGGTCAACGGCAAGGGTTTCGACCTGCGCCTGCGCCTGCCGCCCGGTCTCGAACGCATGGAGACAGAGGTCCGCCGCCTTGCCGGCGAAACCTTCAGCCGCGGCAACCTGCAGGCATCGCTCTCGGTCACCGCCGACGAGAACCGTTTCGAGGCAGTTCTGAACAAAGAGGCGCTCGCTGCCGTGCTCGCCATGCGCGAGCAACTGGTTGACGTGATTGATCCGGCGCCTTTGAAGCTCGATACGCTGCTTCTCGTGCGCGGCATCGTGGAGTTCCGTGAAGGCGAGGATGGCGAGGAGGCGCTTGCCGCCCGTGATGCAGATATCGTCGCCGGCCTGCTCACCGCGCTTGCCGATCTCAAGGCAATGCGCGCACAGGAAGGGGCGGTGCTTTCCCGCATCCTTCTCGATCATGTCGCGACGATTGAGAGCCTGACGCGGACGATCGAGATGGATCCCTCACGTTCGCCGGCGGAGATCGCGGCCCGGCTTGCGGCACAGGTTGCCTTGCTGATGGACGGCATGGCCGCCCTCGACCGTGACAGGCTGCACGCGGAGGCCGCTTTGTTGGCGACCAAGGCGGATCTGCGCGAAGAAATCGATCGTCTGAAGGCGCATATCGCCGCCGCGCGCGATCTCCTGGCGAAAGGCGGGCCTGCCGGGCGCCGGCTGGACTTCCTTGCACAGGAATTTAACCGCGAATCGAATACCATCTGCTCGAAGTCGAATGCCTCGGCGGTCACCGCCGCCGGCATCGAGCTGAAAGTCGTGATCGACCAGTTCCGCGAGCAGGTCCAGAATTTGGAGTAGGACATGAAACCGGCGAAATCCTCGCCCGTGCAGATCGCCCGCCGCGGTCTGATGCTTGTCATTTCGTCGCCGTCGGGCGCCGGCAAGTCCACCATTGCGCGCACGCTTCTGGAGACCGACAAGCATATCGGCCTCTCCGTCAGCGTCACCACGCGCCAGCGCCGCCCGAGCGAAGTCGAAGGCGTGCATTACCACTTCAAGAGTGTGCGCGAGTTCGAGCGGTTGCGCGATAGCGACGCGCTGCTCGAATGGGCCGAAGTGCATGGCAATTTCTACGGCACGCCGCGCGAGCCGGTCGAGCACGCCATGGCCGAAGGCCGCGACATGCTCTTCGATATCGATTGGCAGGGCGCCCAGCAGTTGCAGGAGAAGATGTCGGCTGACGTCGTCTCGATCTTTGTGCTGCCGCCGACCATGACGGAGCTCCAGTCGCGGCTGCATCGCCGTGCCGAGGATTCCGAGGAGGTGATTCAGACGCGTCTGGCCAACAGCCGCGCCGAGATCGCCCACTGGCGCGAATATGATTATGTCATCGTCAATGACGATCTCAACACCGCCTTCGACGCCGTCCAGTCGATCGTCAAGGCCGAACGCCTGCGCCGCGACCGCCGCCATGGCATGTTCGATTTCGTCCGAGAGCTGCTGGAAGAGACACCGTCGCTCTGAGGCGCGTCCTCTGTGCCTCCATAAGGAAATGTGGCGCTAAAGGCTATTTGCGAGAAGGCAGAATTCTTCGACTGAGAGGGTCTCCGCCCGCCGCGCCGGATCGATTCCCGCCTTGATGAGCAGGCTTTCGCCGCCGAGTGGCTTCAGGCTCTGGCGCAGCATCTTGCGGCGCTGGCCGAAGGCGGCCTGCGTTACTTTTTCCAGATTGGCGATGGCGCAGGGGATGGGATTTGCCCTCGGGACAAGATGCACTACCGTCGAAGTCACCTTCGGCGGCGGCGTGAAGGCTTGCGGCGACACGTCGAAGGCCATGCGTGCCTCAGTCCGCCAGCCACAGAGCACGCCGAGACGGCCGTAATGGTCGTCGTCCTCGCCGGCAACGATCCGGGCGCCGACTTCCTTCTGGAACATCAGCGTGAGCGATTGCCAGAATGGCGGCCAGGCCCTTGGCAGCAGCCAGTTGACCAGCAGCTGCGTACCGACATTGTAGGGCAGGTTGGCGATGATCTTGACCGGTCCTTCCGGCGCCAGTGCTTCGAAATCCGTCTTCAGCGCATCGCCTTCGATCACCTCCAGTCGGCCGGGATAGTGGTCGGCGATCTCGGCAAGCGCCGGCAGGCAGCGCGCGTCCCGCTCGATGGCGATGACCTTCTTGGCGCCGAGCGCCAGAATCGCCCGGGTCAGCCCGCCGGGGCCGGGGCCGACCTCGAAAACGGTGGTCTCTTCGAGCGCGCCTGCGGTGCGGGCGACCTTCTGGGTGAGGTTGAGGTCGAGCAGGAAGTTCTGCCCGAGCGCCTTGCGCGCATCGAGGCCGTGACGCTGAATGACGTCGCGAAGCGGCGGCAGGCCATCGAGTGCTGCCATCAGCGGCGGCCTTCGGCGGTGCGGCCGAGCTGGGCGGCAAGCTTCAGTGCCGCAACCAGGCTCTGCTCGCGCGCCAGTCCCTTGCCGGCAATGCCGAAAGCGGTGCCGTGGTCCGGCGAGGTTCGCACGAAGGGAAGTCCGAGGGTCACGTTGACGCTGTCGTCGAAACCGAGTGCCTTGGCGGGGATCAGCGCTTGGTCGTGGTACATGCAGATGGCGACATCATATCGCGCCCGCGCCTCGTCATGGAACATCGTATCGGCGGGCAGGGGGCCGATCGCGTCGATACCCTCGTCACGCAGTTGCTCGATCGATGGGCGGATGATGTCCTCATCCTCCGCGCCGATCGCTCCGCCTTCACCAGCATGCGGGTTGAGGCCGGCGACGGCAAGGCGCGGCGCGTCGATACCGAAGCGCTGCCTGAGATCCGCATCGGCGATCCGGCAGGTTTCGATGATCAGTTCGCCGGTCAGTGCTTGCGGCACATCGCGGACAGGAATGTGGATGGTAACTGGAATGGCCCGGAGTTTCGGTCCCGACAACATCATGACCGGCGTCACCGGCCTGCCGGTCGCCCTGGCGGCAAGGTCGGCGAGAAATTCGGTATGGCCGGGAAACCGGAAACCCGCCTCGTAGAGCACGCCCTTGGCGATCGGATTGGTGACGACTGCGAGTGCCTCGCCGCCGATGACAAGCGAGACTGCTTTCTCGATCGCCGCGATCGTGCCCTTCGCCGTTACCGCATGCGGCTCGCCGGCCACCACCTCAATGCCGGCCGGCACGCTCATGACGGGCAGAGCATCGGCAAATATGCCGGTGGCCTCGCCGGCCCTGTCGATCTCACGTATGGAAACCGCCAGATTGAGCTGGCGGGCCCGTAGAGCCAAAACATCCGGATCGCCGATCAGGAAAAAAGGCGGAAGCCCGAGTTCACGCCGCTGGAGCCAGGCCGTCAGGGTGATATCCGGTCCGATGCCGGCGGGATCGCCCTGGCTCAACGCAAGCGGTCGTGAGAAGGGTATCGCCATCGTCGGTCAGCGATAGGCGATCTGCGCCTTCTTGCGCAGTTCGTCCAGGAATTTCTTGCTGTTTTCGTTTTCCGGTGGGCCGCTCTTGCCGGCCTTGGACTTGTCGAGATCCTCCTGGCGGAAGACCATTTCGGCGGCCTGGTCGTCGGAGACCTGGCGCTGGCTGCAGATCGCCAGATATTCGACGCCCTTCTCGGTAACGCGGGTGCCTGTCGTGTTGCCCTTGGCCTGCTCGACCAGAGGTTTCCAATCCGGCGGGATCTCGGGAGCAAGCATGCGGCCGAGATCGCGCACGGAAACATCGCGCATCGTTGCGGCAAAGGTCTTTGCCTGATCGCAGCCGGGGAATTTCGAGCGCGATGCCTCGGCCTCGCCCTTGCGCTTACCGGTGATGGCGCCGCGCTTGGCCTCAGGAATGACGAAGATGATCTGCTGCAGCATATATTCCGTCGTCACCGGCTTTTGCTTGTTGTTCTGCATCATGCGCGAGACGAGATCATAATTCGACAGCCGCGAGGTCGAGCCGTAGCGCGCATTGACGACGCGCGGCCAGCTCATCTGCACGGCGATGAAGCCTTTGAAATGGTCGACGCCGACGCCGGCGCGATCGAGGATCTGCGACATCTGTTCGACGGAAAGTTTGTTGCCGGCCGAAAAGCGTGCGAAAGACGCATCGACGTCCTGCTGCGAAACCGACATATGGACGCGGGCGACCTCCTGGCGCTTGAGCGTCTCGTCGATCAATTGCTCCGTGGCGGTCTTGGCGTCGGCCTTGGTATGCTGCAGGCGCAGGAAGGCCTGACGCTTGGCGACGTCGCCGCTGGTGATGGCTGTGCCGTTCACCACGGCCTGGACTCCGCTTGCCGCAAGCGCCGGGCCGGCAAGGCCCGTCAGCAAAGCGATCGCTGCGCCGGCGAGAAAGGCGGTTATGGCTTTTTTCGCGTCAATCATCTGTTGACCTCCCAATAGCGCCGCGAGACTTTGATCGCGGCGTCCTTACCACAGTGCGAGACACGCGGAAATCGCTTCCATCGCGGCGCGAAACTCCTATGCCTCGGATATCGACTGGCGGCAATGTCCTGCACAGGCTTACGGCGAAAGAATGACTTGAGGCCATGTTTGCGCCGTCCGCCCGTTAATTGGAGAGGGTGTCTGTGCCGATCTTGATGTCGCCGAGCGTACGGAACGTCAGCCGCGCGCCGATCGTCCAGTCGCTTGCCGACTCGTCGTCGGAATCCCTGCTATCCGTATAGGCGATCGTGAAGATCGTGCATTCGTCCTCATAGGAAAGCCCGAGGGTCCGGCGGCTGATCACATCATTGTTGAGATCCCATGCGATGCCGCCGAAGATCGACCAGTAGTCCTTGAATTTGACCCTGCTGCTGGTCTGGATCTCGTCATTGTCCTCGGCGAAGCCATAGGCCGGCTGGGCGCTGAGATGCGTGTAAGTCACCTGCGTCTGGAAGGTGTCGTTCTGGTAGGCTGTCGTCAGGTCGCCACGGCGAAACTCGAAATCCTTCTCGTCGAGCCGGTAGGAGGCCGCAACGGAAACACCGTACGGCGTTTCGACGCCGCCGAGGCCGACATAATCGGAGCGGTCGGTTTCGAGGCCAGAATCCGCGCCGACATTGACGAGGTCATCCGTCGCGAACGAGTTCTGGCCGGCGATCTGATAAGACTGGCCGAAAATGCCGTGCAGCTTGTAACCGCTGTCGAACGTCCCGGTATACTGGAAGCCGACATTGGCGCGGGTGCCGCCTTCGACGCGGTCGTAACCAGAGAATTTATCGCGGTCGAAGAGCGAGGTGGCATCGAAAACGAAACTCTGTGCATCCTCGTTCGGCAGCCGGCCGGCGAGCTGCTCGTCGGGGCGCGCATAGATCTGGACGATCGGCTCCAGAATATGCGTGCTGTTATCAGTCGTCATCAGGATCGGATATCGCATCTCCAGCCCGGCGGTGAACATCGAGCGAGTGGCGGATTCGTCGTCAAGATAATTGCCGGCGTAACCGGTCGGGTCGTTCATGTTCAACGCGAAAGCGTCGCCGCGCGCGGCCAGAAGCGGCGTGATCACCAGACCGGTCGGCGTGACATAGGTGCGTTTCCATTGAAGTTCGGCCGTCAGACGCGAAGTCTGGCCCTTCAGGCCACGGAACCGGTCGAATCCGTCGACGGTATAGAAGTCGTCGTGTGTGCGTGAAATATTCGTCAGGTTGACGTCCGCAGAAAGTTCACCGCCTGCAAGCGGCTGAGGCGCGACATAGTGATAATCAAGCGCGGGATAGACGATGGCCTGCTGCTTTTCGGCCGTGTTCGTCCGATCGGCATCCTGGACGTCGAAATAAAACGCCCGCATGTCGAAATAATTCCGTTTCCCGAGCCCCGTCAGGTAGATCTGGTTCGTGCGATCGGTGCTGCTCAAGCCGCGCAGCTTGTAGGTTTTCGAGAAATTGTTGTCGCTCTGCACCATGACGTCCCAGCCGAACGTCCAGCGCGGATTGATGCGGAACTCCGCCTTTGACGCCACCATGCCGCGCTGCTCGGCTTCGGCATCGCTGGTGCCCGAGCTGAAATTGTCCGGCTTTGCCTGGTCGATGCCGGCGACGCGCAGGATATGCGTGCCGTTTTCGAATCGCTGACGAAATTCGCCTTCGACCAGGAAGCCCTGGGCCGTGTAGCCGGTCGCCGTGACCGTCGCATCCATGCTCGGCGAGATCACGTAATAATAAGGAATGGAAAGGCCGAAGCCGAGGTTCTGCGACAGGCTCATCGTCGGGAACAGGAAGCCGGACTTGCGCTTCACCGTATTGTCGGGAACCTCGATGAACGGCACGAAGGCAATCGGGTAACCAAGCAGCTCGAAGCGCGCCCGCTCCAGGCGGATCGTATGGGTTTCGCCATTCTGGATCACGCGCTTGGCCTTGACCTGCCAGAACGGTGCGCGCTTCGGATCTTCGGCGCAGGGAAGGCAGGCGGTATAGACGCCCTTGTTGAGAATCATCTTCGTGCCGCCGACCCGCTCGCCGCTTTCGGCGACGATACGCGTATTGTCGGAAGTTTCGATGCGCAGCGAGTTCAGGAACCCGTCGGCGAAATTGTCGGTCACGTCTAGGTTGTCGGCATAGATGCGGTTGCCGTCCGGACTGACGAGCTCGACATTGCCGAGCGCCATCATCCGGCCCGTCTTCTGGTTGTACTCGACCTTCTGCGCGACCATTTTGTAGCCGCCATAGTTGATCTGCACGCCGCCGATCGCCGACACGAGTTCGGCGTCACGGTTATAGACGAGTTCATTGGCCGAAAGCAGAAGCTTGGCCCCTTCGGGAATCTTATTCTCGATATTTTGTTCAGGCGTGTTGGCCTGGCCATAGGAGGCCGGGGCGCTGCCGAAATAGGAACATAGAGCCGCACCGACAAGCAGGGCAACCAACTGTTTACTAAAATACTTGCGGTCGCCTACCGCCACTAGCCGTCCTCCTGATGAAGCAAAATAGTCGCGCCCAAGGCCAACGCGACGACAACCGGTATCCAGGTCGCCACGAAGGGAGGCACGACTCCACTGCTTCCGAATGCTTTAACAAGCACGGTGACGACATAAAGCATGAAGCCTGACAGGATTCCACCCAGAATCACGGAGCGGGATTGGTTGAACCGGCTAAATTTTAGGGACACTGTTGCAGCAATGAGAGTCATGGCCACCAGCAGCAAAGGCTGAGACAACAGGGAGTTGAATTGCGTCTCCAAGGCCTTGGTCGAGATGCCGAAGGATTTGGCCGCCGCAATGCGATTGGAAAGGTCAAAGAAACCAATTGTTTCCGGCGCTGTCAGCCGCTCCTGAACGAAATCCTGTTTCAGATTGGTGCGAAGTTGGACCGAAGCTTTGCGCAGTGGGATTTCGCCAGGCTTGCGCTCGACGACGCCGTTAAGCTGCCAGTAACCATCTTCCAACTTTGCCGTGGCGGCATCCTGTCTCAGAATGACTCGGCCGCTTGAATCGAAATGGATCAATACGGCGTCGATCAGCTTGGTTCCGTTCTCCTGGACCGTCTGGGCGCCTATGATGACATCGTCGCGGCCGCTGATCTGGCGCAGCCACGGAATCTGCGGCGCCTTGCGCAGAACCGCGTTTTCGCCACGCCAGTCGGACTCGACCAGCAGCGCCTGGCGCTGTCCCCAGGCGGCAAGCGGGTTGAGCGCCGTCATCGTCAGCACGCCGAGTGCAATTGAGCCGGCGATGAACGGAAACATGAATTGCCAGACCGAGATGCCGGCCGCGCGCGTGACCACGAGCTCATATTTCCGATTGAGCCCGATCAGCACCGTCATGCCGACGAAGAGGGCGACGAAGGGGATTGTCTGCTGCAGGATGAGCGGCAGGCGCACGGCGGTCATCACGATGCCGCCGCCGATCGTGTAGCCGGGCAGGCCGGACATGCGCCCAGCCGTCTCGCTGAAATCAAGCAGGAAGGCGATCGCCGATACGCCGATCAGAAACCAGCAGGTCGTCGCCAGATAACGGCGAAAGAAATAACGCGACAATGTCCCGAACATCATTGGGCCGCGCCCCCGCCGGACCTGCTGGTCGCGGTAAGCAGTCTTTCCTGCATGCGTCTCCAGGAAACCGATATCCGGTCCCAGACGAACGAAGGCATGACCAGTCGCTTGTGCAGGCCGAGGAAGATGATCGAGATGATGCTGCTGACGATCGGGATGGCGTAGAGAACCGCGATATATTCCGGATCGGTGTCGATTTGGTTTGCCGCGTAGAAAGCAGCCCATCGTAGCGCGAAAGCATAGCCGAGCGCGCTCACCATCGGATGCAGCCGAGCCTCCCGGTGCGAGCGCGCGTCGCCGGCGATCGCCAGTGAGAACAATGCAAAGACGACGGGCAGGATCCAGTCCGTCAGCCGTCGATGCAATTCGGCGCGGTAGCTCTGGGGGCGGATCGTATAGTCCTTGTCGTTCGGATCCGGATTGAACAGGAACCACAGGTCACGGTCGCTGGCTTTCAGCGTCGCCTGACCGCGGCTCTCCGTCATGTCGGAGAGGTCGAAGGAATAGGAATCGAAATTGATGACCGAGACGTTGCCGTCGGGCGTTTTGCGATGCACCTCGCCGTCGTGCATGATCAGCGTCGTGCCGGTATCGTCGACGGCGCCCTCCTTGGCGTAATAGATGAGCTCGTAGGCCGGGTCCCGCTCGTCGGCGACGAATAGGCCCTTCAGCATCCGCCCCGCCAGGCGTTGTGAAATCTGCACATAGAGACCTTCGTCGAGCTTGCGGAAGGTCTTTTCTTCGATAACCGAGGAGAGGAGATCGGCGTAGGTTTCGGCGATCATCTGACGCGCCACCGTCTTTGCCCGTGGCTCGACGATGTTGTCGACGAAAAAGGAAAAGACGCTGATGACGGCGGCAAGCAGCAAGATCGGCCGGACCAGAATGGTTCGCCGTGCCCCGGCCGCGTCGATGACGGTCAGCTCGGAATCGTTGTTCATCGTCGTCAGCGTCTGGGTGATGGCGATGACGAGAGCGAAGGGCAGCACCACGGGAATGATCGATGGCAGGATCATCGTCGCCAGCTTGGCGAACGAGCCGATCGACTGGCCGCTGTCGGTGACGAGATTGATGCGCTGCAGGACCTGTGTCGTCCAGATGATCGCCAACACGGGCAGGAGCGCCACGAGAAACATCTGGCCGACGCGCCGCAATATGTATGTCTCGAGTAGTTTCATGCCGGCCCTTGAAAGCACCTGCACGCCCAAACGGCTTGCAGGAGAATCCCTCTACGCTCTTTGTCGCGCTTTTGCGACAAGCAGGTGTCAAAAATTCATTCAATTTTCAGAATTTTTTTGGCCCTGTTGCGACTCAGTTAACGCCAGCAGTGCCGCGAAGACGACAAGCGAGGACAGCCATCCGAGCGTCACGTCGGAGAGATAATGCGCGCCGAAGGACAGCCGCATGGCCGGCGTCAGGATTGAGATCGCGGCGACCGGCGGCACCAGAGCATAACGCAGCGATTTCGGGACGAAGAGCAGAAGGCAGAACAGCCATCCAGCGCTCGCCGCCTCGCCGGAGACAAAGGAGCAGTTCGAGACGCATTTGCCGGCCAGCGAGCCGGCCTCGACGAAATGCAGGCTCCCACCGAAAATATCCGTCTGCACCGGCCGCGGCCGGCCCCAATGTTCCTTCAGGATAACATTGACTAGCAGCACCGGCCCGATCAGCAGCGTTCCGAGCGCGACCTTGAGCTTACGCGCCCGCTCGGCGTTGAAGGTCGCGCCGTGCTGCTGGTAGCATTCGATCAGCTTCCACGCCATGACGATCGCCACGACGTAGGGCAGGCGGAAGAAGATGGTTCGCAGCAGGTCGAAAATCCCCGAGTCGCGATAGGGAAAGCCGCCGCAGATGCTCCCGGCAGCGGCAGTCGCGTCACAATCTGCGCCCACAAAAAAAAGCTGGGAAAAATAAACGTCTATTCCAGGGAAGGCGCGAAAGAGCGCAAGCAGCGCCCACCACGCCCAGAACAGAAACAGGAATGCACCGAAAGTCGTTTTCGGCAGGCGGATCACAGGGCCCTGCCATCGATTTTTCGAAAAAACTGTCAACGCGAATATCTACGAAACTGACGAAAACACCAGGGCCTGGACGGCCGCGGGCGACCATAACAATAGTCGCGAGCCATTGACAGACCCGCCAAACGCGAAATTATCCGCCAGGGACGGATTTCAAGAATCCCAGCGGAGAAGACATGTCAGCAAAGTTCGAAATTTCATTCTCGAAGTCGGCAAAGCTCAATGGCGGGCTCGCGATCCTGCTGAAAACTGCGGAGGCCGACAGCGCCGCAGGCACCGAAACGGCTGATCCGGCAGGCGTGATCGCCAAGGCTGCCAAGATCGCTCGATTCTCCGCTAAATCAATGGCCGCGCTTGATATTGTCGCCCCGGAAGGAGCCCCCGTCGAGCGTATCGTTGTCGTCGGGCTTGGCAAGGCCAGCGAACTCACCGCTCACGACTGGCTGAAAGCCGGCGGCGCCGCGGCGTCGAAAATCAAGAATACCGACAAGGCCGCCATCTTCATCGACGTGCCCGGCCTTGAGACGAACGCGCGCGCCGCCGCTGATTTCGCGCTCGGCATGCTGCTGCGCGCCTACAGCTTCGATGCCTATAAGACAAAGAAGAATGATGACGAGGAAAAGCCGGCAAAATCCGTTAAGGTGACGATCGTCACCGCCGATGCGACCGGCGCCAGGAAGGCGTTTTCCGATTCCGAAGCGATCGCAGGCGGTGTCAATCTCGCCCGTGACCTTGTCAACGAACCGCCGAACGCGCTTGGACCTGTCGAGTTCGCCGCCAAGGCGAAGGAACTGGAAAAGCTGGGCGTCGAGGTGGAGATCCTAACAGAGAAGGAAATGCGCCGTCTCGGCATGGGTGCATTGCTCGGCGTTGCGCAGGGCTCCGTGCGTCCGCCGCGTCTGGCGGTCATGCAGTGGAAGGGCGGCAAGAGCAAGGACCGTCCGGTCGCCTTCATCGGCAAGGGCGTCGTTTTCGATACCGGCGGCATTTCGATCAAGCCGGCCGCCGGCATGGAGGATATGAAGGGGGATATGGGCGGTGCCGCCGCCGTGACCGGCCTGATGCACGTGCTCGCCGCCCGCAAAGCCGCCGTCAACGCGGTCGGCATTATCGGCCTGGTCGAGAACATGCCCGATGGCAACGCCCAGCGCCCGGGCGACATCGTCACCTCCATGTCCGGCCAGACGATCGAGGTGATCAACACCGATGCCGAAGGCCGCCTCGTGCTCTGCGATGCGCTCTGGTATTGCAATGATCGCTTCAAGCCACAGTTCATGATCAATCTGGCCACCCTGACCGGTGCAATCGTGGTGGCGCTTGGCAACGTGCACGCCGGCCTGTTCTCCAATGACGACGAGCTTTCGGCACAGCTGACGGCGGCCGGCCTTTCCACAAACGAGAAACTCTGGCGCCTGCCGCTCGGCAAGGATTATGACAAGCTGATCGACAGCAAATTCGCCGACATGAAGAACACCGGCGGCCGCCAGGCCGGCTCGATCACCGCGGCGCATTTCCTCAAACGCTTCGTCCAGGAGACGCCTTGGGCGCATCTCGATATCGCCGGCACGGCGATGGGATCGCCGCAGGATGAGATCAACCAGTCCTGGGGTTCCGGTTTCGGCGTGCGCCTGCTCGACGAGCTCGTTCGCGCGCATCATGAATCCCGATGACCGACGTTCTCTTCTATCATCTGACCGAAACCAGGCTGGAAGACGCGCTTCCACCGCTCCTCGACAAAAGTGTCGAGCGCGGCTGGCGCGTCGTCGTCCAGACGCGCGAGGCGGCGCGGCGCGATGCACTCGATGCGCATCTTTGGACGTTCCGGGAGGAGAGTTTCCTGCCGCATGGGACCGACGACGGCGATTTTGCCGAAAGCCAGCCGGTGCTTTTGACGGTGACACCGGACAATGCCAATGCGGCGACGGTTCGTTTCATTGTCGACGGTGCCGAGCCGCCGCCGGCCGATGCCTATGAGCGCGTCGTCTTCATGTTCGACGGTCACGATCAGGAGCAGTTGGAAACTGCCCGCGCGCAATGGAAGAAGCTGAAAGGCGAGGGGCATAACCTCACCTATTGGCAGCAGACACCGGAAGGGCGGTGGGAGAAGAAGGCTTGAGCGGGTCCTTGCCGTCGGAGCCGACAGGCAAGGACCTCAAATGGCTCAGTCGTGGAACGCCTCGACGAATTTCCGCTTGCCGAGCATGAAAGCATCGGCGACGTGGCGCAGGGGTGCCAGATCGACATCCGATTTGCCCGCCTTGATGATCTCAGCGAAGCGGCGATAGAGCGAAGGATATTCCTGTTCCGGTTCGGCGAATGTCAGCGTGCCGTCGATGGAAAGCTTGGCGCCGCCCTCGGAGAGGACCATCTGGCCGGCTGCCGTTTCCGCAATGATGTCCCAGCTCTGCTTGCCGGTCTGGCGCCAGTCGAATTCGGCATGAACCGGCAGGCCGTCTGCATCGCGGAAGTGAATGTCGGCGGCGATCGGCGCATCACGATTTTCTGGGAATTCCAGCACAGCCCCGGTGATGAAGACCTGCCGCGGCAGGATATGGGTGACGATCGACAGCGCATTGATGCCGGGATCGAAAACGCCGAGGCCGCCGGCCTGCCAGATCCAGTCCTGGTTCGGATGCCAGTGGCGGACATCCTCTTTCCAGATCACATGCACGCTTTTGATCGTCGTCGAAGCAAGAAAGGCCTTGGTGGCTTCGACGGCCGGCGCATAACGCGAATGCCAGCTGGCAAACAGCGACGCACCCTGCTTGTTCGCCAGCGCCTCGAGGTCGGCCACTTCGCTCAGCGTTGCACCCGGCGGCTTTTCCAGGAAGACATGCTTGCCGGCAACGAGCGCCTTGTAGGCGGCTTCATAGCGGTATTGCGGCGGCATGCAGAGCGAGACGGCATCGATCGAAGGCTCGGCGTCGAGCATCGCGTCGATCGTGGTGTAGCTGTTGATGCCTTCGACTGTGCCGTGACGGCTTGCCGTGGCGACGAGCTTGAAGTCCGGGTTCTTGGCGATGGAAGGGAGGTGCTGGTCGCGGACGATCTTGCCGACGCCGACGATGGCGAGGTTGATAGGGGACATGTGTTTCGCTCGTGCCTGTATGAAAAGTATGATTAATTGAGCGTGTTGTAGCAGAAAGAAGAGCGCCGACAAGCTCTGCTCCTGCATTCCTTTCTATCCTATCGCATGATGGTCTCGCGAAGGAAGCTGTAACCCATCGCCGCGCGGGCGGCGCGCTCCTCGGAACTGCCGTCGCCGCCATGCCCGCCTAAGCCGAATTCGTGGAAGAGCAGTTGATGTCCTGCTTCCTCAAGCCGCGCAGCAAAACGGCGTGCGTGCGAGGGATGCACGCGATCGTCATTGCTGGAGCTTTCAATATAGATCGGCGGATAAGTGACCTCGCTAGCCGGCCGGATATTGTGAAGCGGCGAATAGCCGAGCATGAATTCCCTGTCCGCCGGCGTATCCGGATCGCCATATTCATCCATCCACGCCTGGCCGGCGCTGAACAGGTGGAAGCGTGTCATGTCGAGCACCGGCACCTGGCACCAGACCGCGCCGAAGTCATGCGGGTAGCGCGTCAGCATCACGCCCGTCAGCAGGCCGCCATTGCTGCCGCCCTGGCAGGCAATCCGGGATGGTACGGTGTAACCGCGAGCGACGAGATCGCGGGCGATGGCGACGAAATCGGCAAAGGCCCGGTCTCGCCCCTGCCGTTTGGCGCTGCGATACCAGTCAGGCCCGAATTCACCGCCGCCGCGGATATAGGCCTGCACATAGGCGCCACCTTGCTCTAGCCAGCGGCCGGTTACGCCGGAGTAATTCGGCGACAGCGAGACGTCGAACCCGCCATAGCCGTAGATCAGCACCGGCAGTGCGCCATTGGTCCACTGCCGCGGCAGCACCAGCCGGTAGGCGACCCTGGTTCCGTCCTCGGACACAGCCTCCAGCAGTTCCGACGACATATCAGTCGCATCGAAATAGCTCGGCGCCGTCGCTGTGAAGATCGGCTCGGGCTCTCTGCTGCGATCGGAGAGTTCGAGACGGTAACAGGTCGGCGGCTGCAGGAAACCCTGGCCGACGATGTGGAGTGTGTCGTCGCCATGATGTAGATCCGCATAGAGGGGCCTGACATAAGCCGTCTGCATCTCCGCCGGCAGTACGATTTCCCGCTGTTCGGCATTTACCTTTGTCAGGTCGAGCACCATAAGACGTGGGCGCAGCCGGTCGGAAACGATGAACACGCACCATTCGCGCATCAGCATCATCTGCGCGACGGACTGACCTTCGTCGGGCTGAAACAGGATTCGCTCCGGCCCCAGCAGCATCGTCTCCGAACTGGGGTCGAAGCGTTGGAGCACCAGGCTGCCGGTCGCAACGCGCTCCTCCGTCTTAGCCCGCCAGAGGCAATGATTATGATTGAACTGAAAATCGGCTTCCTCGGGCAGATCGATGCGCCGTTGCGCGCCATCATCGGCAATGAGGAAAGCGCTGGCCACGCCGATTTCATGGCTGGCGACGAAAATGTCGATCAGCCCGGTATCTGTCGAACCGCCCGATAGGGCAGGGTCGATGACGAGATTGAAGCCATAGACATCCTCATCAGCGGCTTCGAACATGATAGCGGCTTCTTCCGGCCGCTGCCCGCGCTTCAACCGCCGCCCGACGCGCGGCCATCCCGAGCGGGTCGCCGAAAATCGGTCGATCGAACCGAAGTAACAGATCTCGTCGCGGCTGAGCCACGTGGCATGCGACCGCGCGGCGGGCGTGTCGAAACCGCCCGTCACGAACTGTTTGCGTTCGGCGTCGAATTCGAGCAGGCGGATGAGGTCGGAACCGCCGTCTGAAAGCATGAGCAGGACGCGGGTCGGTTCCCACGGGCAGGTGACGGCGCCGCGCCAGTTCCAGCGCTTGCCTTCGCCGGCGCAGAAGGCGTCGAGATCGAAGACCGGCTCCCAGGCTGCATCGGGCAGGGGAGCCTGGTCCGCCGGCAGGCGGAGCCAGACGCCGAGCGGATTGTCCTTGCTCTGCCGGAAATCGAAGAGCCAGCCCCCGCGGCGCATCGGCACGATCAGCCTGTCCTGCCGCTCGATAAGCGCTTTGATCGCGTCGCGATCTTCGCCAAATTGCTGCGTTCTCAATGCCGCGCCGGAGAGCGCATTGTGTTCAGCGATGAACTGGCGGGTCCGCGGATCTTCGTCCGTTTCGAGATGAAGGTTCATATCTGAGCTGCCGCTTGCATTGACGTCGCCCAGATCTAGGCAGCCGGCTCCGCCTTGGCAAGGCGCGTTAACGGGTCATCACCACATCGGCCGAGGCGACGAGGTCGTTCGGTACTTGCGGCTTCTTGAACTTCAGCGTCACGACTTTGTATCCTTCGGCTTCGAGTTTCGAAAGCAGGGTCGGCAACATCCTCGCGGTGCGCTTGTGGATGTCGTGCATCAGAACGATGCCGCGGCCGCGCTTGTGCAGCAGGTTCATCGTCCGTTGCGTCACGGACAGGGGTGTGCTGGTGAAATAGTCCTTGCTGTCGATGTCGACATCCATGACGACCATGTCGCGCATGGCGATAGCGGCGCGCAGCCTCTGGCTCTCGGCGAGATAGGGGAAGCGGAAGAAGGAGACGTCTGTTCCCGTCGCCTTGGTCACCGCCAGCTCGCCCTTGAGCACCTCGTCCATTGCCGCATCGAAGCTCAGCGAGGTCAAGTTGGCATGGTCGTAGGTGTGACTGCCGACCGCATTGCCCTCCATTGCCACCTTGCGCGCCAGCGCCGGATGCATCTCGGCCATCTCGCCGACCATCATGAAGGCGCCCTTGACGCCGAACTGGTCGAGAATCGCCAGCACTTTGTCCGTCCGGCCGGGGATCGGGCCATCGTCGAAGCTCAGGATCACTTCCCTGTCGTTGAGCTTGAAATCGGCAAGCGAAGAGACCTCCAGCGTCCTCCCGGAAAGGTGATGCGGGCCGACAAAGAGCGGCGTTGCATCATCATCCTTGGCCGGATTGCCGGAAGGCGTCCGCCCCTCGGGCGCAACTACGGAGGCGGTTTTGATCGAGGTGTCGGGAGCTTGTCTGGTCGTGCTGCAGGCGGAGAGGGCGGCCGCAAGGGCGACCCAGGAAAGAACGAAAAATCGATGCATGGAAAGGGCTCAACAAATCAGTAATGAATGTTGAGACAACCTTTCGAATTATGGTTAACGATCGGTTGAGATCGGCAGGAGTTCTCGTTAACGCGTGGCAGTCCGCGGCGTTTCCTAAAAGACTGTGGCTATCCTGCCATTGCCTCTTCATATTCGGACGACAGCATCAGCCACTCTTCCTCGGCAGCAGTGAGTTTTGCCGCGGCCTCGCCGCGCTGTTTTGCCTTTTCGGCGGCTTTGGCGGGCGTCTTCTCATAAAGAGTCGGATCCGCAAGCTCCGCATCAAGAGCCTGAATCTGTTTCTCCAGCTTCGCCGTCAAGGATTCGATTTCGCTGATCTTTTTTTTCAGCGGCGTCAGCGAGGCGCGCTTTTCCGCGTTGAGCTTGCGCTGGTCGGCCTTCGAAGTCGTATCGTCGCTGGTCTGCGGCCTGTCTTCCTTCCTTTTACCGGAACTGACAATGAGGTCGCGATACTCGTCCATATCGCCTTCGAAGGTGGTGACAGTGCCGCCGTTGACCAGCCACAGCCGGTCGACGGTCGCCTCGATGAGGTGGCGGTCGTGCGAGATCAGGATCACGGCGCCGTTGTAATCGTTCAGCGCCTCGATCAGAGCACGGCGGCTGTCGATGTCGAGATGGTTGGTCGGCTCGTCGAGGATCAGCAGGTTCGGCGCATGGAAGGCGGCGAGCCCCATCAGCAGGCGTGCCTTCTCGCCGCCGGAAAGATCCTTGGCGGCGGTAGCCATCTTTTCGGTCGCAAGCCCCATCTGCGCAACGCGGGCGCGCACCTTGGCCTCCGGTTCGGCTGGCATCAGCCGGCGCACATGTTCCACCGCCGACTGCTCGGGGATCAGATCGTCGAGCTGATGCTGGGCGAAAAAGCCGATCTTCAGGCTCGGCGCGAGCTTCACTTCGCCACTCTCCGGCGACAGTCGCCCTGAGATGAATTTGGCGAAGGTCGACTTGCCGTTGCCGTTCGAACCGAGCAGGGCGATGCGATCGTCATTGTCAATGCGCAGGTTGAGGTTCTTCAGGATGGGCTTGCCGGGCTCGTAGCCGACGGCGCCGCCCTGGATTGCGACGATCGGCGAGGCCGGCTGCTTCTCCGGCTCGGGGAAGGTGATCGGCTGCACATGATCCTCGATGACGGCTGCGACCGTCCCCATCCGCTCGAGCGCCTTGACGCGCGATTGCGCCTGCCGGGCCTTGGAAGCCTTGGCCTTGAAGCGATCGATGAAGCTCTGCAGATGTTTGCGCGCTGCCTCGTTCTTCGCCTTGGCCTTCGTCTGCAGCTCGTCGGCTTCCGCCTTCTGCCGCTCGAACTGGTCATAATTGCCGCGGTAGAAGGTGAGCTTCTTCTGGTCGAGATGGACAATGGAATTGACCGCATTGTTCAGGAGATCGCGGTCGTGGCTGATAATGATGACCGTGTGCGGATAGCGGCGGATATAGTCCTCCAGCCACATCGTGCCTTCGAGGTCGAGGTAGTTGGTCGGCTCGTCGAGCAGAAGCAGGTCCGGCTCGGCAAACAGCACGGCGGCGAGCGCTACGCGCATGCGCCAGCCGCCGGAGAAGGAGGAGGCGGGGCGGGCTTGCGCCGCCTGGTCGAAGCCGAGGCCGGCGAGGATGCTCGCAGCCCGCGCCTCGGCCGAATGGGCATCGATATCGATGAGGCGCATCTGGATTTCGGCGATGCGGTGCGGGTCGCTTGCCGTTTCTGCTTCGGCAAGCAGGGCCGCGCGTTCCTTGTCAGCGGCAAGCACGATCTCGATCAGGGAATCCTCGGTTCCCGGCGCTTCCTGGGCCACCTGACCGATACGCGCCGCCTTCGGAATCGACACCGAGCCGGTCTCCGAGCCGAGCTCGCCAGTGATGACGCGAAACAGCGTGGATTTGCCGGCGCCATTGCGCCCGACCAGCCCCGCTTTCGTGCCTGAAGGCAGCGAAACGCTGGCATTATCGAGAAGCAGGCGTCCGGCGATGCGGGCGGAAATGTCGGTAATTGTGATCATGGCCGGCTTTTTGGCCGAAACCGCCCGGCAAGGCAAGACCGCTTATCCCCCGGCGAGCTCGCTCGTTCGGCGGCGAGCTTGCTCGTCCGGCCGCGAACTTGCTCGCCGCACCGACAGCGGTCATACGCCTCAGCGGCCGAAAGCTTGCACCGGCAGGCGGCGGTTCGATTTCGCGGCAAGCAGCGCGACCCGGGCGTTGGCCTGGAGATGTCCCGGTGTCGCCGCATCGGCGCTGAGCGCCACGCCGACCGAGATGGTCAGCCTGCCGCTGTCATCCTTGTCTGAGGTGGCGAAGACGAGATTTTCTTCGACCGAGGCGCGCAGGCGCTCGGCGATAGCAATCGCATCCTGCATGCCGACATTGGCAAACAGCAAGGCGAATTCGTCGGCCTCTGTGCGCGCGACGAAGTCGTTCTTCTTCACCGATTTCCGAAACAGGGCGGCAAGCTTCTTCAAGAGCTTGTTGCCTGCCTGAGTGCCGTATCTGTCGTTGATCTCGGTGAAATCGTCGATATCGACCATGATCAGCGCGCTGCCGGCGGCCCCCTCTTCACGTTCGTAGAGTTCGGTAATCTGCCGGTTCAGCGCGATGCGGTTCGCAAGGCCGGTGATCTTGTCGGCGACGGTGGCCGATTGCATCGCCGAAATGCCGCGCTCCAGCGTGTCCAGCTTGTTGATGTCGTCCTGCAGTCTGGCGCTGATTTCCATCTCCGCCAACATTACAGTTGCAAGCGAGGCGGAGAGGTAATCGACCTCGCCGATGAAGGCGGCAAGGCTCTGGTCCTCATGAGCGTCGACAGATCTCAGGATCATGCCGCAGGCGCGGGCAAAGGCGTCTCTGTGCCGCAATCCTTCGGCAAGCCTTTCCGCCACCGCGCGCAGCGTTAGGCTGGCCTCGTTGCGCGACGTCTCGCCCGCCAGTCCGCAATGGCCGACAAGCCGGTATTTCAGTCCGAGTTCGTCGAGCATCGCCTGTTGCGGCTGCGGTCCGAGCGCGGCGATATCCTGCGCAAGACCAGGATTGTGGCCGATGATGGCCTCATGAAAGAGTTCGTAGTTGCGCGGCAGCGCGGCAACGTTGAGCCGCGCCATGTGATGCGCGATCTTTTGGATATCCGTCATTGGCCCTGGGCGTACAGCCTCGCGCGCCACCAGTGCGTTTGTGCTTGCATTCTGCATGACGATCCCTCGCGCCCCGGCCTCATTTGTCACTTCCGCTATGCTCTCAAGCTTTTAAAAGAAGCTGAACTTGCGAAGGGAAGCGCCGGATTGGCGATGGGAACCGGCGAAGGCGGTTAATTCAGTCTTGATGAAGCCGTTGCCTCACAGCCACTCGCGGCCTTCGCTGCGCAGAAAATAAATAAGGTCCAGCCCGAGGCTAGGTTTGCCCAGTGCCGTCAGCGTCATGTGGCACTGGCCGCGGTGATGCGTCTGGTGATTGAAGAGATGCGCGAGCGCGCTCGACAGCGGCTGAGTGATCTGGATCGGCTGCGTCACCGGGACATACGTGAAGTCGCCGGCGAGGCTCGCCTCATCGAGACTACCCGTCCAGGCAATGATGCGCTCGTCCTCCGCCTTGCGCGCGGCTGCAAGCGCGTCCAGCTCTTCGAAAAGCACGGCATCGAGGGTCACCGGCGCTTCGCCGATGCCGGTGAAGCGCTTCATCCATATGCGGTCGGCGACGAGCAGGTGATTGAGCGTGCCATGCAGCGAGCCGAAAAACGCGCCGCTGTCGCTGCGGAACTCCGCCTCGCTCAGTTCGGCCGCAGCCATATAGACTTGGGCATTGGCCCAGCGGTTATAGGCCGCGAGCATCCTGAAATGTCTAAGCATATGGTCCCCTGGCGTTGTTGGCGCAGTCTAGCCGCTTTCCCGAGAAATCCGAGTGATGGCGCCATGAAATTTCCTGATTTGATCGCGTTCGCTTTCTGTCGTCGAATGCAGGCAGATCAGACCTCGAAAGGATTGTCATGACTAGAGCCCTCTATTCCCTCTGCGGCGCCGACGAACGGCGCTTCTTTTCGCCCCATTGCTGGAAGGCGGTGATGGCGCTCGCGCATAAGGGGCTCGATTTCAAGGAGATCCCGACGACCTACGCCCGCATCCGCGACATCGGCGGCGGCGTATCATCGACCCTGCCCGTGCTCGACGATGATGGCCGGCTGATCTCGGACAGTTTTGCTATCGCCCTCTATCTCGAAGAGGCATATCCGGAGCGGCCGTCGCTGTTCAATGGCGAGGGCGGCAAGGCGCTGTCGCGCATGGTTGAGGGCTATTCGCAGATGATCATCCACCCGGCGATCATGCGGATCGCCCTTCTCGATATCCACGCGATCCTCGACGAAGGCGACAAGGCCTACTTTCGTCAGAGCCGCGAGGTCAGGCTCGGCAAGCCGCTGGAAGTCTTTGCCGCCGACAGCGAGCCGGAGAAGGCTGCCTTCGGCGCCAAGCTGGAGCCGCTCCGTCACATGCTGAAGTTTCAGCCCTTCATCGGCGGGCAATCGCCGCTCTTTGCCGATTATATCGTCTTCGGCGCGCTGCAATGGCTGCGGGTGTCCGCAGGACTGACCATGCTTGCCGCCGACGATCCCGTCATGGCCTGGTTCGAACGCTGCCTCGATCTCCACGAAAGCCGCGGCAGGACTGTGACAGCGGCGTGAAATTGCCGCCAGCCTCTTGTTTTCGGCCGTTGGGGCGGGTAAAGACCGCCCACTTTTCCCGAGAAAACAGAGGATTTGACTATGGCGATTGAACGCACCTTCTCGATGATCAAGCCTGACGCAACCAAGCGCAACCTGACGGGCGCCATCACCAAGATGCTCGAAGATGCCGGCCTGCGCGTCGTCGCCTCCAAGCGCGTCTGGATGAGCCGCCGCGAAGCTGAAGGCTTCTACGCCGTTCACAAGGACCGTCCCTTCTTCGGCGAACTCGTCGAAGGCATGACCTCCGGCCCGACCGTCGTTCAGGTCCTGGAAGGCGAGGGCGCGATCCTCAAGAACCGCGAAATCATGGGCGCGACCAACCCGGCAAACGCTGCCGAAGGCACGATCCGCAAGGTTCACGCCCTGTCGATCGGCGAAAATTCCGTTCATGGCTCCGACGCTCCGGAAACGGCTGCCCAGGAAATCAAGTACTGGTTCTCCGACACCGAAATCGTCGGCTGAGGCCGCGCTTCGGCATTGCTGCGCAATGCGTTGAATTGACTCTCGAAAGCCGGGCCTCGCCCCGGCTTTTTCTATGTTGGGCACTTGTCGGTGTTCGAGAAATCGACGCTGCCGTCAGGCTTGAAGACCTCCGGGTTCTTGTCGTAAAGCGCGCCGACGACGAGCGGCTTGCTCGGCAGCACCGTCTGGTCGAGGTCGGAGCGGAACTCCGTCTTCAATTGCTGCAGCACCTTGCCGTCCTTGTCGACCAGCCGGACATTCACCCAATAGGGGCGGTCCTTGCGCACGCAGTGCAGGTTTTCGCTCTGCAGCGCGATCTTGTCGTCGATCGGGTAGATTTTCTGGTTCAGCACCAGCGAGTCGCCGCCTTGCGGGTTCTCGAATTCGGCGATGATGACCGAACCGTCGGGGATAGGACCTGTCTTCTTCAGCGTCAGCAGATAGGTGGCGCTCGCGACGCGATAATTGAAGACAAAAAGATGGCCGGTGATTTCGACGAGATTTTCGGCCTGCCGCTGGCAGGCGGACAGCAGAAGGCTTGTTGCCGCCGCTGTTACGATCAGATGTTTTCTCATGGCGTCTCCTCCTTCTTACGGCGATAGTGACGGTTCGCCTTGGCGCGGTTGCCGCAGATCGCCATGTCGCACCAGGCGCGGCTCTTGTTCTTGCTGCGGTCGATGAACAGCCAGCCGCAATTGCCGCAGATCTTCATGCGCTCGGGATCCGGCATGGCAATCAGCCTGAGCACCGAATGGGCGGTCGCCGCCGCCAAGCTTGCCGGGCTTGCCTGGCGCAAGATCTTCGCTAGCGCCTCCAGCAATTCGGCCAGCAATTGGTCGTCGCCGCCATCCAGTATACGCTTGCGGAAGTAGCGGTCGATTGCCTCGCGCAGCGCGATAAAGTCGACTTCGTCTTGCGGCGCCACCGGTGCGATCTCACCGAACAAGGCCCGTTCGGCGCAGAATTCGGCGGCGGCGCGCGGGAAGTTGCGCATCTGCTCGCGGCTCGCGAAGCGGTCGACCCGCCGCTTTGGGTCGTCGCGCAGAACGACGCTGTTGGCGACATCGAGCGCCAGTGCACCGCCGGCAAAACGGTGAGGGGTCCAGGAAAAGCTCATGAGGAAATTATAACTGGTGAAATAGGTTTTACCAGTTATAATTTGCCGACGCGGAGTCTTCGGAATGGCCTATCTTCTGCAACAACTGGCGAATGCGGTGCCGCTTGCCGCCCTCTATGCCGCGCTCGCCTTCGGTTATGCGGTTGCCTTCGGCGTGACCAAGCGGGCCGATATCACCTATGGGGCGATCTTCGCCTTCTCAGGCCAGATCCTGCTGCTTTTTACCGAACTCGCCTATATCAGGTTCTGGCTGGTGCTGCCGGCTGCCATTGCGATCGGCGCGTGCGCTGCGCTTGTCTATTCACTGGCCGCGGGCATCTGGATCGGCCGCTCCATCATGCTGCCGCTGGCCAGCAAATCGCCGAACACCGTCATCGTTGCCGCGCTCGGCATCATGATCGTGCTGATGGAAACCGCCCGCCTTGCCGCCGATACAAGAGCGATCTGGCTGCCGCCGTTCCTGAACCAGGTTGTTGTCTTCTGGAGTGATGGTCCATTCAAAGTGACTCTCACCTATATCCAGCTGATCGACACGGTGCTGATGTCAGCCATCGTCGCGTTCGGTGCGCTGATCCTCAAGCGCACGGCCTGGGGTCGCCTCTGGCGAGCCGTCACCGATGATCCGCTGGCCGCCGAGCTCTGCGGTACCAGCGCCAGCCGTGTCTTCCTTGTCGCCTATGCGGCAGCTGCTCTCGTCGCCACCCTCTGCGGCATTCTCGCCACCTTCTATTACGGTTCGATGGATTTCGGCGCGGGACTGATGTTCGGGCTCAAGGTGCTGCTGATCGCAGCCGTCGGCGGCTATTCCGATCCGCTGCGTTCGGCTGGCGGCGCTGCCGGGCTTGCCGTTGTCGAAACCTTGTGGGGCGCCTATGGCGCATTCGTCTGGCGAGATCTGGTGGTCTTCTCGCTGCTCGTCCTGCTTCTGGTTATGAGCCGCAGGGAGCGTGTGGTGCTTTAGAAATGGCGCATGATGTTATCCGAAAACCGCGCACACTTTTCGACATCATGCTCTGATCATTTCCACTTGTCGCGCGCCGCGTCGTCGGCGTCTTTCGCCGCGACCCAGTCGCCCCTGGCGCCGTCCTTGCCGTGCTCCTTCTTCCAGAAGGGCGCTGCGGTCTTGAGGAAATCCATGACGAGATTGGCGCCGTCGAAGGCGGCCTGCCGGTGCGGGGCGGCTGCAACAACGAGCACGATGTTCTCGCCAGGAGCGATCTTGCCGTAGCGGTGGATGGCGGTCAGCCCGAGCAGCCCGAAACGGGTGATGGCGAGTTCGCCGATGCGAGTCATCTCGGCTTCGGCCATGCCGGGATAATGCTCGAGTTCAAGCGCCGCCAGCCTCCCGCCTTCATCGCGGCAGAGGCCGGAGAAGGTAACGACGGCGCCGATGTCGGCTTTGCCTTTCGAGAGGAGATCGACTTCGGCCTGCAGGTCGAAGTCTTCGCGCTGGACGCGGATGGTGGGGGTGATGGTCACAGCGAAATCCTCCGCTGCTTTGAAGCCGCTATGAAGAATGCGGAAAGGCTGTGCCGTGTGGGGAGATCACAAGTGGCACGCTCTTCTTGACCATTTACCGCTTCGCCGGGCTGAAACGCCAATTGTTTGAGGAAGCCCGTGCGCCCAGCCAATCTCCCACCGTGTGGGGGAGATGCCCGGCAGGGCAGAGGGGGGTAGCGACACGGCACCGCCGTCACCGTCTCATCCCCCCGTCATCGGCGGAAAAATCCCGATCTCACGGGGCGCACCAATCGGCTCGTCATGCTCGACATGCTCCATGTCGAGCGCCACGCGGATCACCTCGGAATATTGAAGTGCGGCTTCATATTCCTCGCCCAGCGTCTTCAAATGATTCAGAAGATCGGCGACGGTGACGACGGAGGAGGGGAGGTCGATCTCCTCCTCGCCCTTGCCGATGCGCTCACGCACCCAGGCGAAATAGACAAGCCGCGTCATTCCTCGTCATCCACGATATGTTTCAGCCCGGCACGAAAATAGTCGTAGCCGGTATAGATGGTCAGCAGTGCTGCGATCCACAAGAGCGCAATGCCCGTCTGCGTCGTATAGGGGAAAATCTCGTCGCCGGCAGGTCCCGCGAGCAGGAAGGCGATGGCGACGAGCTGCAGCGTCGTCTTCCACTTGGCGATCCGTGTCACCGGCACGCTGACCTTCAGCGCCGCTAGATATTCACGCAGGCCGGAAACCAGGATCTCACGGCAGAGAATGATGATTGCCGCCCAGATCGACCAGCCGGCGATGGTCTGGTCGGCCGCGACCAGGAGAAGGATCGAGGCGACCAGCAGCTTGTCGGCGATCGGATCGAGCATCCGACCGATATTCGACGTCTGGTTCCAGATGCGTGCGAGATAGCCGTCGAGAAAATCGGTGATCGAGGCGATGATGAAGATCCACAGCGCCACCCAGCGCGCCGTATTGCTGATCGACAGCCTGCCCTCGACGAAGAAGCAAAGAACGATCAGTGGCACGGCGAGGATGCGGCCGTAAGTCAAAAGGTTGGGAAGGCTGTACGCACGCGATGCCATGGATCGTTTCTCTGAATTGATGCGCCGCTGCAGCGCCGCGTCTTTACGAAAACCGATTTCGATTTTCGGGTCGATGTAGATGACGGCTTTGGCCAGGAACCGTCAACATTCTTTCTGTCTTTTCACCGCCATTGCGTGGAATTTGCGACGGCCGACGCTTATTTCGCGGCGTCGTCGTGGAAATGGTTATAGACCTGCTTTGCCACGGCTTCC
The DNA here is from genome assembly GCF_014193135.1 of Rhizobium sp. BK049. Lineage (NCBI taxonomy): Bacteria > Pseudomonadati > Pseudomonadota > Alphaproteobacteria > Hyphomicrobiales > Rhizobiaceae > Rhizobium > Rhizobium sp. BK049. The sequence goes on along the minus strand of NZ_JACHYV010000004.1, from coordinate 186,286 downwards.
GAAATACCTTCCACCGCCATCAGGTCGGAAAGGGCGGCGCGGGAAACCGCCTTCGCCGTGCCGAAATGCTGGAGCAGCGCGCGCTTGCGCGACGGGCCGATACCGCCGATCTCGTCGAGTGGGTTCTTGACCATCTCCTTCTTGCGCCGCACCCGGTGCGAGCCGATCGCAAACCGGTGCGCCTCGTCGCGCATGCGCTGGATGAAATAGAGCACAGGATCGCGCGGCGGCAATGTGAAACTCTCGCGTCCCGGCGCAAAGAAGCGCTCGCGTCCGGCGTCGCGGTCGACACCCTTGGCGACGCCGATCGCCGTCACGCTGTCGGTGATGCCGAGCTCGGCCAGGATGGCCCGCACCGCCGTCATCTGCCCCTGGCCGCCGTCGATGAGGATCACGTCGGGCCAGGCAGGGAAGGGCATGTCGGCAGCGTCGGCAGCTGCTGTCTGCGCCGTCCGGTCGGGAATACCTTCCTCCTTGATCAGCCGCGAGAACCGCCGGGTCATCACCTCCTTCATCATTCCGAAGTCGTCGCCGGGGGTGATGTCGGTCGATTTGATGTTGAACTTGCGGTATTGGTTCTTCACGAAGCCTTCCGACCCCGCCACCACCATGCCGCCGACGGCGTTAGTGCCCATGATATGCGAGTTGTCGTAGATCTCGATGCGCTGCGGCGCATAGGCGAGCCCGAAGGTTTCCTTGAATCCTTCGAGCAGCCGTGACTGCGACGCCGTCTCAGCAAGCTTTCGCCCATGCGCTTCCCGCGCATTGCCGACCACATGCTCGACGAGATCGCGCTTCTCGCCGCGCTGCGGCACGAGGATGGAGACCTTGTGGCCGGCCTTTTCGCTGAGCGCTGCGGCGAGCAGCTCCAATTCCTCGACCGTCTCCGACAGCATGATCTGTTTCGGCACCGGCTTGTCGTCGTAGAATTGCGCGAGAAAGGCATTCAGAACTTCGGCGCTGGATAGTTGCGGGTCGGCCTTCGGAAAATAGGCGCGGTTGCCCCAGTTCTGCCCGGTGCGGAAGAAGAACACCTGGATGCAGGAGACGCCGCCTTCGTGGTGGATTGCGAAAACGTCAGCCTCCTCGACACCGGCAGGGTTGATGCCCTGGTGGCTTTGGACATGGGAAAGTGCCGCAAGGCGGTCGCGATAAATCGCCGCCCGTTCGAAATCGAGGTCCTGGGCCGCCTGGTTCATGGCTTCCGCCATATGCGACTTCACCTTCTGGCTCTTGCCGGACAGGAAATCTTTCGCCTCCTGCACCAGCTCGGCATACCCCTCGTCGCTGACCTCGTGCGTGCAGGGCCCGGAACAGCGCTTGATCTGGTAAAGCAGGCAGGGTCGCGTGCGCGTTTCGAAGACACTGTCGGTGCAGGTGCGGATCAGGAAGGCGCGCTGCAGCGAATTGATCGTGCGCCCGACCGCGCCGGCCGAAGCGAAAGGCCCGAAATAATCGCCTTTCCGCGCCCTGGCGCCGCGATGCTTGAAAATCGCCGGCGCCCGGTGATCCCCGGTGATGAGGATATAGGGAAACGACTTGTCGTCGCGCAGCAGCACGTTAAAGCGCGGCCGCAAGCGCTTGATCAGATTCGCTTCCAGGAGTAGCGCTTCGGTTTCCGTGCGCGTCGTCACGAATTCCATGTTCGCCGTCTGGCGCACCATCTGGGCGATGCGGTTGGAATGCACACGGCCGACGGCGTAATTGCCGACGCGCTTCTTCAGGCTGCGCGCCTTGCCGACATAGAGCACGTCGCCCTCGGCATTGAACATGCGGTAGACGCCGGGGCTGTTCGGCAGGCGCTTGACGAATTCGCCGATCAGTTCGGCGCCGATGAGCCCGGTTTCGTTGAGGCTGCCGGCGTTCCAGTCGACAGCTGCCGCAAGAGGCGAGGCGGAAACGTCGCCTTCCACCTCGATTTCGTCTTCGCTCTCATCCGTATCATCGTAGAGAACGCCGCCATCCGGCAGCTTTCGTCCGTTCATTCCTTAATCTCCGCCACATCGGGCGTCTGCCAGGCAAGGTGCTGGCCGCCGTCGAGGGCAATCATCTGGCCGGTGATCGAGGGGGTGTCGTAGAGGAAACGAATCGTTTGTCCGAATTCCTCCAGTGCCGGCCCTCGCTGCAGGATAAGGGCTGAGACCTGCGCTTGGAAGTCCTCCAACGACTGCCGCTCGCTCGGCATTGATGGCCCGGGGCCGATCGCATTAACGCGGATGCGGGGCGCCAAAGCCTGGGCAAGCGTCTGCGTCGCCGTCCACAGCGCGGACTTGGAGAGCGTGTAGGAATAGAAGCTCGGTCTCAGTGCCCAGACGCGCTGGTCGATAATGTTGACAATGAGTCCCGCCGCCTCGACAGACAGCTGCTGCGCAAAGGTCGCCGCGAGGATCGAGGGCGCACGCACGTGCAGATCGAAGTGCAGCGCCCATGTGGCGGCGTTAAAACTGCGCGCGGAATCATGCTGGAAAACTGACGCATTGTTGACGAGCAGATCGAGCGGCCCGAGCGCTTCCGACGCCTTCGCGACCAGTTCAGCCGTTTTGCCGATATCAGTAAGATCGGCCTGCAACGCGACCGCCCTTTGTCCCTTTCGCCGCAATTCCGCCGCCAGCTCTTCGGCTTCGCCGAGGGAGCTGTTGGCGTGGATCGCGACGGAAAAGCCATTTGCAGCAAGGTCTTCGGCGATTGCCCTGCCTATTCTCTTGGCCGCCCCTGTTATCAGGGCTGAGCGAAGTCTTCTGTGGTTCAAAATCTTGCCTTCTGATCCCGCGAGTCTGTGTGCAACCTATATAAGGGCGGGCGGAGATTATATAAATAGGCGGCCACAGTTGCATCCATGGCTGGGATATTCTATGTATTATTTAATAATGTTGTTTCTTAAAATAAGTATTTTAAGTTTAACCATTCGGTAGGGTTAATGAATCCTATGTTGCTCTCAAGCAACATCGAATTTCCGCCATGCGGCAGCCACAATGATATCACAATTTGGCTCTTTCAAATCCGCATTTCAGTTCCAATTTCAGTCTCGATCCGGAAGGGACATCTGGCAATTTCCCCGCCAATGCTTCGCTGATAGACAGATGAAAGCGGCGCGGGACTGAAAGGAGAAAAGTATGCGTGTACTCATTGCTGGCCTCATGGCCTCTGCTTTTGCAATCGCGGGCGTTTCGGCAGCTCAGGCGGCTGATGCCGTCGACCAGGTTCCGGAAGCACCGGTTGCCCAGGACGCCCCGGTCAAGCCGGCCGGCAACTGGGAAGGCTTCTATCTCGGCGGCGCCGGCACCTACAACATGGGTGATTTCGGTTCCGACCGCCACACCTATGGTTTCGGCGGCCAGGTCTTCACCGGTTACAACTGGCAAGCAGGCCAGATCGTTTACGGCGTTGAATCGGATCTCGGCTACAGCGGCGATGACGTCTCCTCGGGCGGCGTCAAGAACAAGTATGGTTGGAACGGCTCCGTCCGCGGCCGCGTCGGCTACGACATGAATCCCTTCCTGCTCTACGGTACGGCTGGTCTTGCCCTCGGCAACGTCAAGGTTTCCGACGGCACCTCGGACGAAAGCAAGACGAACTACGGTTACACGGTCGGCGCCGGTGTCGAAGCCTTCGTGACAAACAACATCACGACGCGCTTGGAATATCGCTACACCGACTACCAGAGCAAGGACTACGACCTCGATTCCGGCAGCTTCTCGCGCGGTTACGACGAGAACAGCGTCAAGCTCGGTATCGGCGTGAAGTTCTAAGCCGATTGAACATCCCAATATGCAGAAGCCGGGCTCATCCCCGGCTTTTTGCTGTCTGCTGTCCGGTGCTCCGTTTCAGCTCCGGATCAGGCGCTGGCTTTGAGCTCGCGATGAGCAGGGAATTTCTTTTCGAACTGCGCCAGCCAGTCGACCAGCGTCGCGTGATCGGCTTCCCACTGGTCCTTGAAGCGTAGGTCGAGATAGTCGAGCGTGGCGGCCAGGGCGAAATGTCCGCCATTGAGCTTCTTGCCGAGTTTCGGCGGCCTGGCGCTGAGATGAGCAAGCCCGGCCGTCACCTTCTTCCATTGCCGGTCGATCCAGGGCTGGTGAACCTTCTCCTCGTCACGGAAGCGGCGCTCGTAGACGATGGTAAGCAGGCAGTCGCAGATACCGTCGCAGAGCGCCTCAAGCACTTCCGCATCCGTGCGTTTGCCGTCTTTGGACGGGTAGAGGCCACCATTCGTTAGCCGGTCGAAATAATGCATGATCGCCACGCTGTCGAAGATCGAAGCGCCTTCCTCCGTCAGAAGCGTCGGAATTTTCCCGAGTGGATTGTTGTCCACCAGGATCGCCGGCCCGGTATTGGTATCGACCCGGATGGCGTTCAACTCGATTCCCAGAAAATGTGCGGCCATCCGCACCTTGCTGGAATAGGGCGAGGCCGGTGAGCAGAGGAGCTTCATGGAACACCTGGTGAGACTATGGGGCAGTGGGACGGACTATTCCCGAAGCAGCTTGCCCGGTCAATCGCTCTTGATCGTCTTGTTTTCGCCGCGCAGCCAGAAGGCGCGGTGGGAGGCGAAGCGGTCCTGGGCAAGATGATCCTTCAACGCCGGAAGCATCTGGTGCAACTCATCCTTTAGTGTGAATGGCGGATTGACGATGACGAGGCCGGAGCCGGTCAGTCCGGTCATGCCGCGGTCGCTGCGCACGGTGAGTTCGGCGCAAAGCATCTTCGGGATGTCGAGTGCCTGCAGAGCCTCGTGGAATTCCTTGATCGGCGCGCCCTTCTTTAACGGGTACCAAAGGCAGTAGGTACCGCCGGGAAAGCGGCGATAGGCCTTTTCGAGTCCCTTGGCCAGGCGTTCATACTCGTCCTCTTCCTCGAAGGGCGGGTCGACGAGCACGATGCCGCGCTTTTCCTTCGGCGGCAGATGCGCGCCGAGCGCCAGCCAGCCGTCGAGTTCGGTGATGCGGACATGGTGATCGCCCTCGAACAGCCGGTGCAGGCGGGCGTAATCCTCGGGATGCAGCTCCATCGCCGACAGCCGGTCCTGCGGTCGGAACAGCATGCGCGCAAGTTTCGGCGATCCGGGATAGAAACGGATGCCGCCGTCGGGATTGAGTTCGCCGATCGCCGAGAGGTAGGGCTCCAGCAACTCGGAGACCTGAGGCCCGAGTTCGGCCTCCATCAGTTTGCCGATGCCGGCCTGCCACTCGCCGGTTTTCTGCGCTTCCTCGGAAGAGAGGTCGTAGAGGCCGATGCCGGCATGCGTGTCGAGCACGCGGAAGGCGCCCTCCTTCTTCTGCATGTAGCGGATCAGCCGCGCCAGCACAGCATGTTTCAGCACATCGGCAAAATTGCCCGCGTGGTAGATGTGGCGGTAGTTCATTTTCGCTGATGTCCGTATGAATTCACGTCATGGGGAGTTTTTCTGGCTTTTGGCCATGCAGGCCTTGGCATATACAAATGCCATGAACATTGCGACCCCCATTGACGCCAAATCCCCGAAGCTGGACAGCAAGATCGGCCACACGGCCTGTCCGCACGACTGTCCCTCCACCTGCGCGCTGGAGGTTGAGATATCGGAGGACGGCCGCATCGGACGCGTGCGCGGCGCCGGCGACCATTCCTACACCTCGGGCGTCATCTGCGCCAAAGTCGCCCGTTATGCCGAACGGCTCTATCATCCCGACCGGCTGCTGCATCCCCTGCGCCGCGCCGGCGCCAAGGGGGCAGGGCAGTGGCAGCAGATTTCCTGGGACGACGCGCTGGATGAGATTGCTGAGGCCTTTGTGAGGGCTGAAGCAAGGGACGGCAGTGAAGCCGTTTGGCCATATTTTTACGCAGGCACCATGGGCTGGGTGCAGCGCGATTCGATCGATCGGCTGCGCCACGCCAAGCGCTATTCCGGCTTCTTCTCGTCGATCTGCACCAATCCGGCCTGGACCGGCTTCACCATGGCAACCGGCACGCTCCGTGGGCCTGATCCGCGCGAGATGGGCCGCACCGATTGCGTCGTCATCTGGGGCACCAATGCGGTCTCGACACAGGTCAACGTCATGACCCACGCCGTCAAATCACGCAAAGAGCGTGGCGCCAAGATTGTCGTCATCGACATTTATGACAATCCGACGATGAAGCAGGCCGACATGGCGTTGATCGTCAAGCCTGGCACCGATGCTGCGCTCGCCTGCGCCACCATGCACATCGCCTTCCGGGATGGCTATGCCGATCGTGACTACATGGCGAGATATGCCGACGATCCCCAGGGTCTCGAAGCGCATCTGAGGACGAAGACGCCGCAATGGGCCGCTGCGATCACCGGTCTGTCGGTCGAGGAGATCGAAGCCTTTGCCCGCATCGTCGGCACGACGAAGAAGACCTTCTTCCGCTTGGGCTACGGTTTCACCCGCCAGCGCAACGGCGCGGTCGCCATGCATGCGGCCGCGTCGGTCGCCACCGTTCTCGGCTCCTGGCAATATGAGGGCGGCGGCGCCTTCCATTCGAACAGCGATATCTTCCGCATGAATAATGCGGAACTGACAGGCCGGTCGATGAAGGACGGCGATATCCGCATGCTCGACCAGTCGCAGATCGGCCGGGTGCTGACCGGAGATCCGGTGGCGCTGCGCCATCGTGGTCCGGTGACGGCGATGCTGATCCAGAACACCAATCCCGCCAACATCGCTCCCGAGCAGCGTCTCGTGAGGCGCGGCTTTGCCCGCGACGATCTCTTCGTCGCCGTCCACGAGCAGTTCATGACCGAAACGGCCCACATCGCCGATATCGTCATTCCTGCGACCATGTTCGTTGAGCACGACGATATCTACCGCGCCGGCGGCCAGAACCACATCCTGCTGGGACCGAAGCTGGTCGAGCCGCCGCCGACCGTGCGCACCAATCTCTTCGTCATCGAGGAACTGGCAAAACGCCTCGGCGTCGCCGATCGTCCCGGCTTCGGCTTTACCGCCCGCGAGATGATCGACCGCATCCTCCGATCGAGCGACCTGCCGGATTACGATCATTTCCTCGAACACAAATGGTTCGATCGCCAGCCGGCTTTCGAGGACGCCCATTTCCTGAACGGCTTTGCTCATGCCGACAGCAAGTTCCATTTCCGCCCCGACTGGATCAACCAGCCCGCACCGAACAAGCCGCCGGCCGCCATCGGCGCGCTCGGGCCGCATGCCGAGCTTCCGGCCTTCCCCGATCAGGTCGATATCATCGAAGTTGCCGATCCAGAGCATCCCTTCCGTCTCGCCACGTCGCCGGCGCGCAACTTCCTGAATTCGAGCTTTTCGGAGACCAAGACGTCTCGTCAGAAAGAGGGCCGTCCCGAGGTGATGATCAATCCTGTCGATGCCAAAGCCAACGGTGTCGCCCACGGCGATCTCGTCCGCATCGGCAACAGCCGCGGCGATCTCCGCATCCACGCCCGTATCACCACGGAGGTGAAACCGGGCGTTCTGATTGCCGAGGGCCTCTGGCCGAACAAGGCGCATGTCGACGGCGAGGGCATCAACGTCCTGACGGGCGCCGATCCGGTCGCGCCTTATGGCGGAGCGGCGGTACACGACAACAAGGTCTGGCTTCGCAAGGACGCAGCATGATGCAGCCGAAATCACGGGTGAAGATCGTCGGCGAGGAAATACTGTCGAATGGGTGGACGCGGTTGAGCAGCTATCTGCTCGACTATATCGACCGTAACGGCGCGACCCAGCGGTTGAAGCGGGAGGTCTACCACCGCACGCCGGCCGCCTGCATTCTGCTTTATGATCCGAAACGCGATCTGGTCGTCCTTGTGCGCCAGTTCCGTCTTGCCGTGCATCTGAAGGGCGATCCCGCCTGGGTTATCGAAGTGCCGGCCGGCCTTCTCGATAACGATCATCCCGAGACGGCGATACGCCGCGAGGCGATGGAGGAGACCGGCTATCGCCTGCGCGAGGCGCGCTTCCTCTTTAAATGCTACATGTCGCCGGGCGCCATTAGCGAAGTCGTCCACTTCTTCGCAGCCCTGATCGACACCGCCGATCGCGTCGCCGAAGGCGGCGGTCTGGACGAGGAGCATGAGGATATCGAGGTTCTGGAAATCCCGCTCGACGAAGCTGCAGGGATGATCGAGACCGGCGAGATTTTCGACGCCAAGACGATCATGCTTTTGCAATGGGCCGCGTTGAACCGGGATAGGATCAGATAGAGTCGGGATGTCTTGGTGGGATCGTTCGATCACCCAAGTCGGCTCCGGCATTAAGTTGCCGGCGCGCGTAAATTCATACGTTTGTCACGAAGCGGTTCTATCCGCTGCGGTTTGTCGATCATCGGATGCGGTCAGGAGAAAGCCCATGTGGCTCAGCAATTTCACCCTCGTTCTCCCGGGCGAGGTGGTGAGCAAAGGTTCCGTGCGTGTTGAGGACGGCGCCATCGCCGAGATCCGGCCGGAGCCGGTTGCCGGCGCTGCGATCAACGGCGGCGGGCGGCTGCTGATGCCGGGCTTCGTTGACCTGCACGGCGACATGATTGAGCGCGAGATCGCGCCGCGGCCGAACGCGACCATGCCGATCGACTTTGGCATCCACGAACTCGACAAGAAGCTTGCCGCTGCCGGTGTGACCACAGCCTTTGCCGCGGTCTCTTTCGCCACGGAAAGCGTTTATGGCCACGTCCGCTCGCTTGAGACGACGTCGGCGGTGATCGAGGGCATCAACCGGCTGCGTGATGACCTCCTGATCGACCACCGCGTTCATGCCCGCTATGAAATCACCAATGTCGGCGCCGCTCCCGCACTCGAGCGGCTGCTGAATGCCGATCAGATCGACATGGTGTCGCTGACCGACCACACGCCCGGCCAGGGCCAGTACAACAACCTGCAGAGCTACATCCTCAGCATTTCCGAGCGCCGCGCCATCTCCGAGGAAATGGCCGCCGAGATCGTCGCCAAGCGTATCGCCATGCGCAACAATCCCGAGACCGAAGCGAAGCTGAAGGAGATTGTCGCGCTGTCGCTGAAGCACGAGCTGTCGCTCGCCTCCCACGATGACGACAGCGTCGAGAAAGTTGCCGAAATGCACCATCTCGGCGTCACCATCAGCGAGTTTCCGGTCACCGCTCCTGCAGCCGAAGAGGCGCGACGCCGCGGCCTCTGGACGCTGATGGGCGCGCCGAACGCCCTGCGCGGCCAGTCGATGTCAGGCAATCTCAGCGCCCTCGACGCTGCAAGGACCGGGCTGCTCAGCATCATCGCCGCAGACTATCATCCGGCCGCCTTCGTCCCCGGCATATTCAAGCTTGCCGATACGGTGGAAGGGGGTCTGCCAGCAGCCGTCGCCATGGCGACCGGCAACGCCGCCCGCTCCGCCGGTCTCCTGGACCGCGGTGAGATCGCCATCGGCCAGCGCGCCGATTTGGTGGCGGTCGAACCGGGCGATATCAACCGCATCCGCGCCACCTTCCGCGCCGGCCGCTTCGTCTACAGCGACGGCACGCTGCATCCGCTGCGGGCGCTGGCGGCTTAATGCATTTTCCCAAAACTGCGGTTCGTGCCGATGGTTGCCCCTCACCCTAACCCTCTCCCCGTAAACGGGGCGAGGGGACGTGCCCTGCGAGAGCAAGTGGGACCGGAGAGGGTGCTGCATATCCCTTCGCCCCGCGAGCGGGGAGAAGGTGGCGGCAGCCGGATGAGGGGCAGCTTCCGAAATGGCAGGACTAAGACAAGTCCGAGCATAGCGACGTGCCGGGCTGAGCCGCGTGGCATGAAAATGCCTTTTATGCGCGGTCGCCGATCAGAGAAATCAGTTGCCCCTTCGGCACGGCAAGCGAAACCTCAGCGCCCACCGCCTTGCCGCCGTCCATCGCCACGCGGCCTTCGGCAAAGAGCCGCAGCGCCTGCGGATAGATCTGGTGTTCGACGGTGAGCACCCGCGCGGCCAGGCTTTCGGCCGTATCGCCGGAAAGGATCGGCACCGCCGCCTGGCCGATCGTCGGCCCTTCGTCCATGCCTTCGGTGACGAAATGCACGGTGCAGCCGGCGATGCGCATGCCGGCGTCGATGGCGCGCTGATGGGTATGCAGGCCCGGAAACAGCGGCAGCAGGGAAGGGTGGATGTTGAGCATCCGGCCTTCATACCGCTGGATGAAGGTCGCCGTCAGCAGCCGCATGTATCCGGCGAGACACAGGATGTCGGGCGAAAGCGTGTCGAGCGCAGAAAAGATCGCCGCCTCGTGCGCCTCCTTGCTGGCATAGTCCTTGCGAGGAAAGGCGAAGGTGGCAATGCCCTCGGCCGCTGCCTTCGCGAGCCCGCCGGCGTCCGGCTTATCGGATATCACGCCGACGATTTCGGCCGGATAGTCGGCCGCTTTCGCCGCCGCGACCAGCGCCATCATGTTGGAGCCGCCGCCGGAGATGAGGACGACGACGCGTTTGCGCGGCGCGCTCATATGGCAAGCGTACCCTTGTAGACCGTGCCGGCAGCGCCTTCGGCGCGGGCAATCATGCGGCCGAGCATGATGACGCTCTCGCCTTCGGCTTCGAGCGCCTGCGATACCGCGGCGGCATTCTCTTCGGCGACGACGACGATCATACCGACGCCGCAATTGAAGGTGCGCAGCATTTCTTTCGCCTCGACGCCGCCAGACTTGGCGAGCCATGAGAAGACCGGCGGGACCTTGACGGCGTCAAGATCGAGCTCGGCGGCCAGCTGCTTCGGCAGCACGCGCGGAATGTTTTCGGGGAAACCGCCGCCGGTGATATGCGCCAGCGCCTTCAGCGCGCCCGTCTCGCGGATCGCCTTCAGGAGCGGTTTCACATAGATGCGGGTCGGTTCGAGCAGCGCTTCGCCGAGCTTCTTGCCTTCTGCGAACGGCGCCGGCGTATCCCAGCCGAGGCCGGAGAGTTCGACGATCTTGCGCACCAGCGAGAAGCCGTTGGAATGGACGCCGGAGGAGGCAAGGCCGAGGATCACGTCGCCCTCGGCAATGTCGCCGGAGGGGAGCAGCCTGCCGCGTTCGGCCGCACCGACGGCAAAACCCGCAAGGTCGTAATCGCCGGAGGAATACATGCCGGGCATCTCGGCCGTCTCACCGCCGATCAGCGCGCAGCCCGCCTCGCGGCAGCCCGCCGCAATGCCGCCGACGATTGCAGCACCCTGGTCGGGGTCGAGCTTGCCGGTCGCGAAGTAATCAAGAAAGAACAGCGGCTCGGCGCCCTGGACCACGAGATCGTTGACGCACATGGCGACGAGGTCAATGCCGACGGTGTCGTGGTAATCGGCGTCGATCGCGATCTTCAGCTTGGTTCCGACGCCGTCATTGGCAGCGACGAGAACCGGGTCGGTGAAGCCCGCCGCCTTGAGATCGAAGAGCCCGCCGAAGCCGCCGATCTCGCCGTCGGCGCCCGGGCGGCGCGTCGAGCGCACCGCCGGCTTGATCTTTTCGACGAGGAGGTTGCCGGCATCGATGTCGACGCCCGCATCGCTATAGGTCAGGCCGTTTTTTCCAGACTGGCTCATGCTGGTCTCCGATGGCTATTTCCGGGCGGCGGACGCGCCGCGTCATCTGCCGGTCGCAATTGCATGACAGGGGCCTTTATGCAAGCGTCGCATGGCAAAAGCCCCCAATTTCCCACGTCTCCCCCGAGGCTTTCCGGGATTTGATGTGACAGGGTTGACCATCTTTGCGCCTGCATCCTATGTGCTTGATGGCCGCGCCGGATCGGGCGCGGCGTTTGGGCGGCGGCGAGCGATCAGCGGGGAAGCGATGCCACAGCATGTCAGCGGCAATAGTCTGAAGCGCCAGATATTCTTCTGGCTGGCCGTGCTCGTCTTCTTCATCGCCTTCCTCTATGTCTTCAGCTCGATCCTGCTGCCCTTCGTCGCCGGCATGGCGATTGCCTATTTCCTGGATCCGGTGGCGGACAGGCTGCAGCGGCTCGGCCTGAGCCGTATGATGGCGACCATCGTCATCCTCATTGCCTTTGTTGTCGTCTTCGCTTTGGCGTTGATGATCCTCATTCCCGTGCTCATCAGCCAGTTCAATGATTTCGCCGAGCGGTTGCCGGGTTATATCAGCCAATTGCAGCAGTTCGTCACCCAGACGCAGAATTCGCTGCTGCCGGACTGGGTCAAGAGCCAGGCCGGCACGATCAAGGACAATCTCTCCGGCATCCTCTCCGAAGGCATGGGCTTCCTTACGGGGCTTTTCGCGCAGCTCTGGAATTCCGGCAAAGCGATCGTCGACGTCATATCGCTGCTCGTCGTCACCCCCGTCGTCGCCTTCTATATCCTGCTCGATTGGGACCGCATGGTTGCCAAGGTCGACCAGTGGATCCCGCGCGATTATGTCGGCGATGTCCGCCAGATTGCCAAGGAAGTCGATCAGGCGATCGCCGGCTTCATTCGCGGCCAGGGTTCGCTCTGCCTCATCCTTGGCGTCTATTATGCCGCCGGCCTCTCCCTGGTCGGGCTGAATTTCGGCCTGCTGATCGGCCTCTTCGCCGGCATGATCAGCTTCATTCCCTATGTCGGCTCGCTAGTTGGCCTCATTCTCGCTGTGGGCGTGGCACTCGTGCAGTTCTGGCCGGATTATCCTTGGATCGGGCTGGTGCTCGCCGTCTTCTTCAGCGGCCAGTTCCTCGAAGGCAACATCCTGCAGCCGAAGCTCGTCGGCTCCAGCGTCGGCCTGCATCCGGTCTGGTTGATGTTTGCGCTGTTTGCCTTCGGCGCGCTCTTCGGATTCGTCGGGCTTCTGGTCGCCGTGCCGGCCGCCGCGGCCGTCGGCGTTCTTGTCCGCTTCGCGCTTTCGCGCTACCTTCAGAGCGATCTTTATTTTGGCGGGTCATCAGGCGGCCGCGCCCGGAAGACGAAATCAGTACCCAATGAATGACGTGAAGAACGCTGATCCGAAGCGCAAGGCCGGAGAGCAGCTTCCCTTGGCCTTTTCACATGATGTTGCAACCGGCCGCGACGATCTCTTGATCTCGGAGCGTCTCGCCGCCGCCGTTTCGATCGTCGATGCATGGCCGAATTGGCCGTCGCCGGTCGTTATCCTCGCCGGTCCGGTAGGATCCGGAAAATCGCACCTGGCCGGGATCTGGAAAGAACACAGCGGAGCGGAGATCATTCACCCCAAGGCCGGCTCCAATGCCGCGGTCACGGCGGCGAACGGCCCTGTCTTGTTCGAGGATGCCGATCGTCTCGGCTTCGACGACAACACGCTCTTCCACGTCATCAACAGCGTGCGCGAAAACGGCACCAGCCTGCTGATGACAAGCCGTCTCTGGCCGATGTCGTGGCCGGTCCTGCTGCCGGATCTGCGCTCCCGCCTCAAGGCCGCCACCGTCGTCGAGATCGGTGAGCCGGATGAAGCCCTGTTGTCGCAGGTGATCGTCAAGCTCTTCGCCGACCGGCAGCTTTATATAGATGACAAACTCGTGCTCTATATCGTCAACCGGATGGAGCGGTCGCTGAACGCGGCCCAGATGATCGTCGAAAGGCTCGACCGGCTGGCCCTGTCGCGGGGCACGAAAATCACCCGGTCTCTTGCTGCCGAAGTATTGAATGAATTGGGAAATTCGGAACTGGCCGATTGACTGTCACAGATCCGTCGTGAAACTGATATAATTGCCGTCGCGATTGAAAACGGGGTAAGCGGACCATGGACAGCGCAGTCGCAGAACATCAGGAACTCACTCCGGAAACCAACGACAATGTCCCCCCGCTGGAAGAACTGTTGGCGAGCCCCGAGCGCTTCATCAATCGCGAATTCTCGTGGCTGCAGTTCAACCGGCGCGTCCTGGAAGAGACGCTGAATACCGAGCATCCGCTGCTCGAGCGCGTTCGCTTCCTGTCGATTTCGGCAGCCAACCTCGACGAGTTCTTCATGGTGCGCGTCGCCGGCCTCGAGGGCCAGGTGCGCCAGAACATCGCCATCCGCAGCCCCGACGGCAAGACACCGGCCGAACAGCTCGATTCGATCCTCCAGGAGATCGACCATCTGCAAATGGAGCAGCAGGCTTCGCTCGCCGTGCTGCAGCAGTATCTCGCCAAGGAAGACATTCTGATCGTGCGCCCGGGCGCCCTGAGTGATGCAGACCGGCAGTGGCTTGCCGCCGAATTCGAACAGGCGATCTTCCCGGTGCTGACGCCGCTGTCCATCGATCCGGCTCATCCGTTCCCCTTCATTCCCAATCTCGGTTTTTCGATCGGGCTGCAGCTCGTCAGCAAGAATGGCCGCGAGCCGATGACGGCGCTGCTGCGCCTGCCGGTGGCGCTCGACCGCTTCGTCCGGCTGCCCGATGATGGGAACACGATCCGCTACATCACGCTGGAAGATGTCGCCAACGTCTTCATCCACAGGCTCTACCCCGGTTACGAGGTGCAGGGTTCCGGTACGTTCCGCGTCATCCGCGATAGTGATATCGAAGTCGAGGAAGAGGCCGAGGATCTCGTGCGCTTTTTCGAAACCGCACTGAAGCGACGCCGTCGCGGCAAGGTCATCCGCATCGAGACCGATTCGGAAATGCCGGCCTCGCTGCGCCAGTTCGTTGTGCAGGCGCTCAGCATCCCTGACAATCGCGTCGCCGTTCTGCCGGGGCTCCTGGCGCTGAACACTCTGTCGGAGATCACCAAGGCGCCGCGCGACGATCTCAGGTTTCAGCCCTACAATGCGCGATTTCCGGAGCGCGTCCGCGAACATGCCGGCGACTGCTTCGCCGCCATCCGCGAGAAGGACATGGTCGTCCATCACCCCTATGAATCCTTCGATGTGGTGGTCCAGTTCCTTCTCCAGGCTGCGCGCGATCCTGACGTTCTGGCGATAAAGCAGACGCTTTACCGCACCTCGAACGACAGCCCGATCGTCCGCGCTCTGGTCGATGCCGCTGAAGCCGGCAAGTCGGTGACAGCGCTGGTGGAGCTCAAGGCCCGCTTCGACGAAGAGGCGAATATCCGCTGGGCACGCGATCTCGAACGCGCCGGCGTGCAGGTCGTTTTCGGTTTCATCGAGCTCAAGACCCACGCCAAGATGTCTATGATCGTCCGCCGCGAGGAAGGCAAGCTCAGAACCTACTGTCACTTGGGAACCGGTAACTACCACCCGATCACCGCCAAGATCTATACGGATCTCTCCTATTTCACCTGCAATTCCGTCATCGCCCACGACATGGCGAACATCTTCAACTTCATCACCGGCTACGGCGAACCTGAAGAAGGAATGCAGATCGCCGTCTCTCCCAATGCCTTGCGCCCGCGCATCCTGCGTCACATCGATGAAGAGATTCAACACGCCAGGAAAGGCAGGCCGGCGGCGATCTGGATGAAGATGAACGCGCTCGTCGACCCCGACATCATCGATGCGCTCTATCGCGCCAGCCACGCGGGCGTCGAGATCGATCTCGTCGTGCGCGGCATCTGCTGCCTGCGTCCCCAAGTGCCCGGTCTCTCGGAGAAGATCCGCGTCAAGTCGATCGTCGGCCGCTTCCTCGAGCATAGCCGTATCTTCTGCTTCGGCAACGGCTATGGCCTGCCTTCCGACAAGGCGCTGGTCTACATCGGCTCGGCCGACATGATGCCGCGAAATCTCGACCGCCGCGTCGAGACCATGGTTCCGTTGACGAATCCGACTGTTCATGAGCAGGTCTTGTCACAGATTATGCTCGGCAACGTGATTGACAATCAACAAAGCTACGAGATATTGCCCGACGGTACGTCGCGGCGCATGGAAGTGCGCAGGGGCGAGGAGCCGTTCAATGCGCAGCAGTATTTCATGACCAATCCGAGCCTGTCAGGCCGTGGTGAAGCTCTGAAATCAAGCGCGCCGAAACTGATCGCCGGCCTGCTCGAAGGCCGCAACAACAAGTAAAACTGGACCATATGGTTGAATCTGAAGCCCAGGGGCGCCTTCCAGGGATCGCCCCGGTCTCCGTCGTCGACATCGGATCGAATTCCATTCGTCTTGTCGTCTACGAAGGCCTGTCCCGTTCGCCTACCATCCTCTTCAACGAAAAGGTCCTCTGCGGCCTCGGCAAAGGCATAGCCGTCACCGGCAAGATGGATGAAGAGGGCGTCGCTCGGGCTCTGGCGGCGCTCCACCGTTTCAAGGCCCTATCCGATCAGGCGCGGGCCGCCACCATGTATGTGCTGGCGACGGCCGCCGCCCGTGAGGCGAGCAACGGCCCCGATTTCATCCATCAGGCCGAGACGATCCTGCAGCGCCACGTCCGGGTGCTCTCGGGCGAGGAGGAGGCTCGTTTCGCCTCGCTCGGCATCATCAGCGGTTTCTTCAATCCTGACGGCATTGCCGGCGACCTCGGCGGCGGCTCTCTTGAATTGATCGACATCAAGGGCAAGGAGGTCGGCAAGGGCATTACGCTGCCGCTCGGCGGTTTGCGCCTGTCGGAATATGCCGGCGGTTCTCTTTCCAAAGCGCGTGACTTCGCCCGCAAGCAGCTGAAGACGGCAAAGCTTTTGACGAACGGCGAGGGGCGCACCTTCTACGCCGTCGGCGGCACCTGGCGAAACATCGCCAAGCTGCACATGGAGATCACCAATTATCCGCTGCATATGATGCAGGGCTATGAGGTATCGCTTGAAGCGATGATGCTGTTCCTCGAACAGGTGATGACCGCGCGCGATTCGCGCGAGCCGGCGCTGCAGGCCGTTTCCAAGCACCGCCGCTCGCTGCTGCCCTTCGGCGCCGTCGCCATGAAGGAGGTGCTGAGCGTGATGAAGCCGTCGGTGATTTCCTTCTCGGCGCAGGGCGTGCGCGAGGGATATCTTTATTCGCTGCTGTCTGAGGCCGAGCGCCGCGCCGATCCGCTGTTGGCCGCTGCAGGCGAACTGGCGATCCTGCGTGCCCGTTCGCCGGAGCACGCCCGCGAACTGGCGGAATGGACCGGCCGTATGATGCCTTTCTTCGACGTTCAGGAAACGGAAGAGGAAAGCCGCTATCGCCGGGCCGCCTGTCTGCTCGCCGATATCAGCTGGCGAGCCCATCCTGATTACCGTGGCCTGCAGGCGCTGAACGTCATTGCCCACTCGTCCTTCGTCGGCATCAGCCATCCCGGTCGCGCCTTCATCGCGCTCACCAATTATTACCGTTTCGAGGGGCTGCATGACGACGGCGCCACCGGCCCGCTGGCGCAGATCGCCACCCCGCAGTTCATCGAGCGCGCCAAGCTGCTCGGCGGCATGTTGCGCGTCGTCTACCTCTTCTCGGCCTCCATGCCCGGCGTCGTCAAGAACCTGACCTTCCGCAAATCGTCGAACCCGGACTTCGACCTCGAATTCGTGGTGCCGCCGGAATACCGCGATTTCGCCGGCGAACGCCTGGACGGTCGCCTGCAGCAGCTGTCGAGGCTGACGAACAAGAGGCTGGCGTTCCGGTTCGAGTAGGTTGATTTGCGGCGGTTGTGCCGCACGGCTCCCTCTGCCCTGCCGGGCACGGCAGGGCAGAGGGGGGTGCCGCACGGCACGCCCTCAACAACAAAGGCGGCACTGATGCGCCGCCCTCTCAAACTCAGATTAGAGCCCAAATTACTTCGCGTTCAAAAACTCACCAACCTCAAGCAGGCTGAACTCATTATTGTCGGCCTTGTCGACGGCGCGGCCGGCTGAGAAGGGCAGATTGTTGTCGTTACCGATGATGATGTGCGTGGCGTCGACGCGGTCGACGTTTTCGATCGTGACGAACGGCATGTCATAGACGCCGTCCTTGTTGCCGGCCTTCTTCTTGTTGTCGGGGTCCTGGATGTTCGAGGTCGATATAGCCGATCTTGCGGACGGCCTTGCCGACATTGGCGTCGTTGAACTCGATCTTGTAGACGCGCTTCAGCACCGCCGGAGCTTCGAAGCAATCCGGCTTCGGCTGCTTCGGGTCGGCGCAGGCCTTATCGCTGGTGCCGGCGCCGCTGTCGCGCTCGATGACGAGAGCGGTGGAGTCGTCGAGCATGTTGAAATCACCGATCGATACACCATTGTCTTCGAACGGATAAAGCCAGCTGCGGCCTGTCCACTTCTTGGAGGCAGCGTCGAATTCGATGACGCGGATGGCCGTATGGCCGTCAGCCGTTTCCATTGTGCCGTCATCCTTGTAGATGGCGCCTTCGAGCACGCCATAGAGCTTGGATCCGTCCTTCGACATGGCAAGGCCTTCGAAGCCGCCCGAGCGCTTCAGGTTGAAGACCGGCATCTTGGCGGCCGGATTGCCCGGCAGCTGGATCAGCGGGTTGTCGGGCGAAAGCACCGCCTTGCCGTCGAGCGTCGTCGGGATCACGTCCGTCAGGCGACCTTCGGTATCGACCTTGAGGATATAGGGACCGAACTCGTCGCCCAGCCAGAAGCCGTCGGCAACCGGCTGGATCGATTCGATGTCGAAGTCGGCACCGGTGAGGTAACGCTTTTCTGTGCCTTCGAGCACGATCGGGAACGGCGCGATCTTGTTTGGATCGGAGAGGAAGAGGTTCTTGACGACCTCAGCTTTGTTGGCAGTCCAGTCGAACTTCATCTGATGCAGGAACAGCATGGAGTCGGAAGAGTTGGCTTTGGAACCGAAGCCGTTGTCCGAGAGCGTCCAGAAGGTCCCGTCGGCCATCGTCTTGATGCCCGAGAAACCCTGGATCGGCTGGCCGCCGAACGGAAGCTTGAGGTCCGTCACGCGCGCGCCGTCCTTGCCGGGAACGCTGCCGAGTGCTTCGGTGCGCTTGCGGTCCGGCGTCGTGAACTTGCCGGAATGCTTGAGGAATTCGGGGGCGTCGGCCGGAGCAGGAACCATGGTATTGGCTGGCAGGATCGCCTGGCCGGCGAGATTGACCGGGAACTGCTGCTGGTCGGCCGAAACGGGGCCGGCAATCAGGATGAAAAGCGATACGGAAACAAAAAGGACGTTCTTCATAATATCCCCATGGAACGGATGCGAATGGCTTCCGCTTAACAGGGCTTCCGTGTCAGCGAATTGACGGTTGGGTGAAGCTTTGGTGACGGGTGATAAATGGACTTGCTCAGCCGTGCAGAACGACTGCGGGCGTGTTCAGGACGGTCACCGCACGCGAGGACAGCGCCATGACGCCGAGTGCCTGGCCGCGTCCCTTGACGGCATGGATCCCGAGATCTTCGCAGGAAATGTCGTCAGGAAAAGTCATGCGCCGGGCCAACTCCGCGGAGATCAGCACCTGCCGGTTCAGACTGCGGCAGAGCGTCTCCAGCCGGGCGGTCGTATTCACCGTATCGCCGAAATAGCTGATTTTGTGGTGGTCGACGCCGACTTCCGCCGTGATGATCTCGCCGCCATGAAGGGCTACGCGAAGCTTCGGCACCTGGCCGTAATTTTTCCGCCAGCCGGCGGCATTGGCTTCGATATTGGCGAGGATATCGAAGATGCAGCGAACGCAGCGCGCATCCTTGACGCCGCGGGCAAGCGGCCAGGTAATGATCGCCGCATCACCGACATAGTCGTTGATCATGCCCTTGTGGCGCCGGACCGGCTCCGCGAAGGTCGCAAACAGCGAGCTCAGCAGCTGCTGTGCCCTGAGATCGCCGTGCTTTTCCGCAAAAGCTGTCGAATCGACGAGATCGATGAAGAGGAAGACACGCTCTTCCTTGACGGGATTGCGATAGCGGCTGATGAGCATGCTGACGAATACTTCGCGGCCGAGCAATTCCCGCACGCGCAGGATGAAGATCAGTGCCGAGCAGACGGCAAGCGCATAGAGGAAGACTTCGAACGGCATGACGACGAGATCGATGAACGACGACGGCTTCAGCATGCCGAGCGACCAGAGCAGGAGGCCGGCGCAGGCGAAGCCGATGCTCATCAGGATCTCGTAGATCACCAGCTCCGTGATGATGAACACGAAGGTCGGCAGCCTCTGGATCCGTCGGTAGAGGGTGCGAAACAGCACCTTGCGCTCGAAGGCGAGAATCGGCATGCCGATAAAGAGCGCGAAGATCGCCCCGATGACCGGCGTCTGATTGGAGTAGAACATCAGATCGTAGATGACGCCGCTCGCAGCCAGCACGATCGCGATCAAGATCCAGTTCTGCGTTGGAGATATTTCCCGCATGCCGCCTCTTCGCCTGAGGTTTCCTCCAGCCATTGTTTCAGCTGGGAAAAAAGCGTCAAGCGAATTCCATTTGGTTTCAGAGGCTGACGGTTTCAACCTTCCTTCCGGCGAAACGCAATCCGATCTGCCCCTGGATCAGCTGCAGTGCGGGCTCGCCGAAAAGATCGCGCCGCCAGCCATGCAGGGCAGCGACATCGGCGTTCTCGCCATCGGCGGCAATCTTGTCGAGATCCTCGCTGTTGGCGATCACCTTTGGCGCCACGCCATGTTTTTCGGAGATCAGCTTCAGCAGCACCTTCAAGAGTTCGACGGCGGCAGCTGCGCCCTCCGGCGCCTGCGCCTGACGAGGCACATGCGGCATCTCGGCTTTCGGTAGGGCAAGTGCAGCGTTGACCGCTTCGACGACCGCCGTCCCGGCGGCCGAGCGCTCCCAGCCCTTCGGAATCGTGCGCAAGCGGCCGAGCGCTTCGGCATCCTTAGGCTGCTGCTGGGCGACCTCATAGATCGCATCGTCCTTCAAGACGCGCGAACGCGGTACATTGCGGGCCCGCGCCTCGCGCTCACGCCAAGCGGCGACGTATTTCAGGACCGCCAACTCCTGCGGCTTGCGCAGGCGCATCTTCAGACGCTGCCAGGCGTCGTCGGGATGCATGTCGTAGGTTTCGCGCGCTTCGAGAATGTCCATTTCCTCGCGCAGCCACGACGTGCGGCCTTCGCGGTCGAGTTCTGCGCTCAGCGACAGGTAGACGTCGCGCAAATGGGTGACGTCGGCCAGCGCATATTCCAGCTGCTTTTCGGAGAGCGGCCGGCGGCTCCAGTCGGTGAAACGCGACGACTTGTCGATATGGACGTTCTTGATGCGGCTGACCAGCTGGTCGTAGGAGACGCTGTCGCCGAAACCGCAGACCATGGCCGCGACCTGCGTGTCGAAGATCGGATGCGGAATGAGATTGCCGCGGTTGAAGATGATTTCGATGTCCTGGCGCGCCGCGTGAAAGACCTTCAACACTTTCGTGTCCGCCATCAGGTCAAAGAAGGGAGCGAGATCGATGCCCTTCGCCAGCGGATCGACGAGAACTTCCACTGTCGGGCTGGCCATCTGGATCAGGCAGAGCTCCGGCCAAAAGGTCGTCTCACGCAGGAATTCGGTATCGATGGTGATGAAGTCGGACTTGGCCAGCTCTTTGCAGGCGGCCGCCAATTCGGCGGTGGTTTCGATCATATCATTTCATTCGCAAGGAAAAGGTCGGTTGAACCTTCCTTCTCCTTTCGCTTCGATATGTCAATACAACAGCATAAGCTTCGAGCATTGCTGAGGAAGAATCACGTCCAAACTGAGGCAAGGCGAATGCTTCAGCTCACTCTGATATAGCTGGTCATTCCTGTCTTCTGATGTTCGATGATATGGCAATGCAGCACCCAGTCGCCGGGATTGTCGGCGACGAGGGCCAATTGCACCTTCTCATCCGGCTGGACGAGGTAGGTGTCGGACACCAGTGGCATCACCTCCCGCGTCGAGGAGGAGATCACCGTGAAACTCATTCCGTGCAGGTGGATCGGATGCGCGTGCGGCGTGGTGTTCTCAAGGTTGAAGACATAGCTCCTGCCGAGCTTCAGTTCCGCCAGCGGCGCCGTCGGATCGGGCGTGTCCCCGGGCCAGGGCACCTTGTTGATCGCCCAGAAGCTGTAGCCGAGCGTGCCGCAGATGCTCTCCACGGCGGCATTTTCCGCAGTTGCGCTCAACACCAGCGGGATCTGTTCGGCAGCGGAAAGATCGGCCTTCGGAACAGGATTTCGGACAAGAGGCCCGAGATCGCCGATGTCGCGCTTCAGCGATGCTCCGACGGCACGCAGGCTGGCGATCATCTTCGGTGCCGTGCCGCGAATATCTTCCAGTGTCACGACGGCGCCTTCGCCATCCGGCATGCGGACGGCGAGATCGAGCCGCTGGCCCGGCCCGATCTGCAGGAGGTCGAGGGGGAAGCGTTTCGGCACCGGATTGCCGTCGATTGCGATGACGGTCGCATTTGCGCCCGCCATCTTCAGCGAGAAGATGCGCGTCACGTCGGTGATGGCAATGCGCAGCCGCACCAACCCGCCGGCCGGCGCATCATATTGCGGCTCCTGGCGCCAGTTGGCCGTGCGCACTGTGCCGTAGGTGCCGCTCTTGGCAGCGTCGCGCGGCCGGAAGGGCGCGATGAACTGCCCGTCGCCTCCGAGACGCCAGTCGCGCAGATTGAGCAGCACTTCCGCATCGAACTCCGGATCGGCCGGATCCTCGACGACGAGCATGCCGGTCATGCCGTGTCCCATCTGCGTCAGCGTGTTGCAATGCGGATGATACCAGAAGGTACCGGCATCCGGCGGCGTGAAGGCATAATCGAAGCTGTCGCCGGTATAGATATAGGGCTGCGTCACGAAGGGCACGCCATCCATGCGGTTGTCGATGCGAAGCCCGTGCCAATGGATCGTCGTCGGCTCGTCGAGCCGGTTTTTCAGCCTTGCCGCGTAGGGCCGCCCCTTGGTCATCCGCAGAGCCGGCGGCATGCCGTCATGGCCCCAGCTCATGATGTCTCTGGTCGGACCCGCCTCGGTCAGCATGGCCTCGGTTTTCACAGCCATCAGCAGCTGCGGTTCCGGCGCCGCCTCGGCAAGCCCGAATTTGCCCGCAACGGCAACGCCGGCGCCATAGGCGCCCGCGACGGCGGATGCCTTCAGAAGGTTGCGGCGGGTCAGCAGAGGCATGCGGCGGCTCCAGGATGGGAATGCCGATCCTTTTAAAGTTGAGCTGCATCTTCATCAATACGGGAAACGCGGCCAAACTGCCGCAGCCTGTGGGTCGCAGCCTCGCCATAAACGCATGCCAAACCCAGGGGCGGGGCGCGCCAAGCCTTGACAAATCGGAGCGTCCATGCGCTTTTCCGCCCGATTTTCTTGTCGGCGCGGGAGGGTCTTCGAACCCCTGCTGCCGTCTTCAGCCACATGCCAGGATTTGAGATTATGCATCGCTACCGCAGCCACACATGTGCCGCCCTCCGCAAGACGGATGTCGGCTCGACCGTCCGCATCGCCGGCTGGGTCCATCGCGTTCGCGACCATGGCGGCGTTCTCTTCATCGACCTTCGCGACCATTACGGCATCACCCAAGTGGTCGCCGACCCGGATAGCCCGGCCTTCAAGACAGCGGAAACGGTGCGTGGCGAATGGGTCATCCGCATCGACGGCCTCGTCAAGGCTCGTACCGAAGACACCGTCAACAAGAACATGGCGACCGGCGAGATCGAGCTCTACGCCCAGGAGATCGAAGTGCTCTCCGCCGCCAAGGAGTTGCCGCTACCAGTCTTCGGCGAACCTGATTATCCGGAAGACGTTCGCCTCAAGTATCGCTTCCTCGATCTTCGCCGCGAAACCCTGCACAAGAACATCGTCAAGCGCACCCAGGTGATTTCGGCGATGCGCCGTGAAATGGGCAGCGCTGGCTTCACCGAATATACCACGCCGATCCTGACTGCCTCCTCGCCGGAAGGTGCGCGCGACTTCCTCGTGCCGAGCCGTATTCATCCCGGCACCTTCTACGCTCTGCCGCAGGCGCCGCAGCAGTACAAGCAGCTGCTGATGGTCGCAGGCTTCGACCGCTACTTCCAAATCGCGCCGTGCTTCCGCGACGAAGATCCGCGCGCCGATCGCCTGCCGGGCGAATTCTACCAGCTCGACCTCGAAATGAGCTTCGTCACCCAGGAAGACGTCTGGAACACGATGGGTCCGCTGATGACCAAGGTGTTCGAGGAGTTTGCCGAAGGCAAGCCGGTCACCAAGGAATGGCCGCGCATCCCCTATGACGAGGCGATCCGCAAATACGGTTCCGACAAGCCTGATCTGCGCAACCCGATCGTCATGGAAGCGGTGACCGAGCATTTCGCCGGCTCCGGCTTCAAGGTCTTCGCCAGCATGATCGCCTCCAACCCGAAGGTCCAGATCTGGGCGATCCCTGCCAAAACAGGCGGCTCGCGTGCTTTCTGCGACCGCATGAACGCCTGGGCGCAGAGCCAGGGCCAGCCGGGCCTTGGCTACATCTTCTGGCGCAAGGAAGGCGATAAGCTCGAAGGCGCCGGACCGCTTGCCAAGAACATCGGCGAGGAGCGCACCGATGCGATCCGCACGCAGCTTGGCCTCGATGACGGCGACGCCTGTTTCTTCGTCGCCGGAGAGCCGGAAAAATTCTATAAATTTGCGGGCGAGGCCCGCACCAAGGCGGGCGAAGAACTCAACCTCGTCGACCGCGACCGGTTCGAGCTCTGCTGGATCGTCGACTTCCCCTTCTTCGAATGGAGCGAGGAAGAAAAGAAGGTCGATTTCGCTCATAACCCGTTCTCGATGCCGCAGGGTGGCCTCGACGCGCTGCAGAACCAGGATCCTTTGACGATCAAGGCCTTCCAATATGACGCCGTCTGCAACGGCTTCGAGATCGCCTCGGGTTCGATCCGCAACCAGTCGCCGGAAACCATGGTCGCCGCCTTCGAGAAGGTCGGCCTCAGCCAGCAGGACGTCGAGGACCGTTTCGGCGGCCTCTACCGCGCCTTCCAGTATGGCGCACCTCCGCATGGCGGCGCCGCCTTCGGCATCGACCGCATCATCATGCTGCTCGTCGGCGCGAAGAACCTGCGCGAAATCTCGCTCTTCCCGATGAATCAGCAGGCTCAGGACCTGCTTATGGGCGCTCCGAGCCCGGCGACGCCGACGCAGCTGCGAGAACTCGCGATCCGGCCGATCCCGCCGGTCAAGAAGGACTGAGTTCGGCTTATTGTCGAATGGAAAAGCCCGGCGGCCGCAGTCGCCGGGCCTTTTGTTTGCGCGGATCGTCTGATTTGAAACAAGAAAGGGCCTGGCAGCGGAACTGCCGGGCCCTTTCTTGAGATTTGAGCGATCAGTCGTTGGCCGAAACCTTGACGCCGAGCACCTGCGGCAGCGTGTTCGGAGCGCCCATGGCAGCACCGACGATCGTCGGGAACGGCACCGGCTTTTCGGGAGCGGCCTTGACGGTCAGGCTCTTGGGGTCGTCGAGGAAGGTGTTGACGGCGGCCGAAACGGCGTTCTGCAGTTCTGGGATATTGAGCTGCGCCAGCATGATCGGCGTCATCGCCTTCAGCGAATCCGCCATCTGCTTGCCGGACATGTTCTGCTGCGAACCGGCATAATCGAGCGCGCGCTTGGTGATCGAGGCATCTTCGAAGCGCACCTTTGCACCCTCGAAGGACAATTGCTGCATCAGGCCAAGCATGGCGAGGCCGAGCGCCTGCTGCGACTGTTCCTTGTTCGGATTGGCTTCGGATTGCTTCATCGCATCCTGCATCGACTTCATGAAGGCCATCGTATAGCCCGAGATCTTGAAGCCAAGATTCAGTTTGCCGATGTTGGTGAAGTCGAAGGCGAATTCCGAAATGTCGATCGTGCCGGGCGCGAGTTCCCAGGCGCCCTTCATGGTGATGTCGCCTTGGACGTGCTGCAGGGCGAGCTTCTCGATCGCGTCCTTGCTCTGCGCATCCTCGGCCTTGCTGAGATCGGCCTTCATGCTCTTAAAGGCGCCGTCGAAATCGAAGCCGGATTCGTCTTCGCGCAATGTCAGGTTCATGTTGCTTTCGAGCACGGAGAAGACTTCCGCGCCGTCCTTGACCACCTTCAGCGGGCCGGTATGGGCTGTTTCGTAGAGCATCATCGTATCGAGCGAGTCGCCGCCGGGCGTTGACGGGATCGAAATGCCGCCAAGCGTCAGCTGCTGCGCCGTCACAGTGACGCCATCTTCGGTCTTGTTGATGTCGGGGAAGGTCGCTTCTTCGATATAGTAACCGCCGTCCTCGTCTTCCTCGACACCGGAAAGAGTGACTTCGCCGATAGGCAGGCTTTCGCCGCCGGTCGGTTTGAGGCTGACGTTCTTCAAGGTCACCGTCGTGCCGTCGATATCGATGCCGTCGGCCGAAATCGTTCCGCCCTGCGCGGCATAGGCGGCATTGAGCTTCTTCAGCAGATCGGCGCCGTCGAGAGCGAAAGCCGAGCCTGCGAGCGAGAAAAAGGCTGCGCCCGACAGCATCAGCCGCGTTGTCCGGTAAAAGTTCATAGGGTGATTCCTCTGGTGGCGTGTGACGGTTGGAAATCTGCAGTTACGCTACTACGGATTGGGCCTGCTTTATATTGCGGCCCACTAATTTTTTGTTGAAGGGAAGGGCAAACGAAATCCAAATTGCCGCGATGAGCTTGTCTCATCCTTTGATATCAGCCGGAAGACTTCATCCACAGCTGCAATGACCTGGATTCCTTGCCCGCCAGCCTCTTCTGGGCTAGTCAGGACCTATGGGACAAGAGATTTTGCCGCCTTCCGGCGGAGACGACGACAACATCCAACCGGTCGACCTGAAGGCGGCGCTTGAGCAGCGCTATCTCGCCTATGCGTTATCGACCATCATGCACCGGGCCCTGCCTGACGTGCGCGACGGGCTGAAGCCTGTCCATCGCCGCATCGTCTACGCGATGAACGAGATGGGGCTGAGGCCGACTTCAGCCTTCAGAAAATGCGCCAAGATCGTCGGCGAGGTGATGGGTAACTACCATCCGCACGGCGACCAGTCGATCTACGACGCGCTGGCTCGTCTCGCGCAGGATTTCTCGCAGCGTTATACGCTGGTGAACGGCCAGGGCAATTTCGGCAATATCGACGGCGACAGCCCCGCCGCCATGCGTTACACCGAATCGAAGATGACGGCGGTCTCCGAACTGCTGCTCGAAGGGATCGATCAGGATGCGGTCGATTTTCGCGACACCTACGACGAATCGAATTCCGAGCCGGTCGTGCTACCCGGCGCCTTCCCGAACCTGCTCGCCAACGGCTCCTCCGGCATCGCCGTCGGCATGGCGACCTCGATCCCGTCTCACAATGCCCATGAGCTATGCGATGCCGCCCTGCATCTGATCAAGCATCCCGATGCGACGGTCGAAAAGCTCGTCGAGTTCATTCCCGGCCCGGATTTCCCCACCGGCGGCATCATCATCGACAGCCGCGACAGCATCATCGAGAGCTACCGCACCGGCCGCGGCGGTTTCCGCGTGCGGGCGAAATGGCAGACGGAGGATCTGGGCCGCGGCGGCTATCAGATCGTCATCACCGAAATTCCCTTCCAGGTGCAGAAATCGCGGCTGATCGAGAAGATCGCCGAGTTGCTGATTGCCCGCAAGCTGCCGCTGCTCGAAGACATCCGCGATGAATCGGCCGAGGATATCCGCATCGTCCTGGTGCCGAAGTCCCGGAGCGTCGATCCGACGATCCTGATGGAATCGATGTTCAAGCTGACGGAGCTCGAAAGCCGCTTCCCGCTCAATATGAACGTCTTGTCCATGGGGCGCATTCCCAAGGTCATGGCGCTGAACGAAGTGCTGAAGGAGTGGCTGGACCACCGTCGCGAGGTGCTGCAGCGCCGGTCGCGCTTCCGTCTGGCCGCGATCGACAAGCGTCTCGAAATCCTCGGCGGCCTTCTGATCGCCTACCTCAATATCGACGAGGTGATCCGGATCATCCGCGAGGAAGACGAGCCGAAGCCGGTCATGATGGCGCGATGGGACCTGACGGACAATCAGGTCGAAGCAATCCTCAACATGCGGTTGCGCGCCCTGCGCAAGCTGGAAGAATTCGAGATCCGCAAGGAGTTCGACGAACTCACTAAGGAAAAGAGCGAGATTGAGGCGTTGCTTGCCTCCGACGACAAGCAGTGGCAGACGGTCGCCTGGGAAATCGGCGAAGTGAAGAAGAAATTCGCCAAGGCGACCGAGGTCGGCCGTCGACGCACCCAGTTCGCCGATGCGCCCGAAGCCGACGAGGAAGCGATCCAGCAGGCGATGATCGAGAAGGAACCGATCACCGTCGTCATTTCCGAAAAGGGCTGGATCCGCGCCCTGAAGGGCCACATCGCCGACACGGCGACGCTGACCTTCAAGGAGGGCGACGGCTTGAAAGTGGCCTTCCCGGCGCAGACGACGGACAAGATCCTGATCGTTACGACAGGCGGCAAGGCCTTCACGCTCGGTGGCGACAAGCTGCCGGGCGGTCGCGGCCACGGCGAACCTTTGCGTATCATGGTCGACATGGATAACGACCAGGCTGTGCTGACCGCCTTCGTCCACGATCCCTCGCGCAAGCAGCTGATCGTCTCGACGGCTGGGAACGGCTTCGTCGTGCCAGAGGCGGAGCTGGTCGCCAATACGCGCAAAGGCAAGCAGATCATGAATGTCGCGCTGCCGGAGGAAACGCAGCTGCTGGTGCCCGTCAGCGGCGATCACGTCGCCGTCGTCGGCGAGAACCGCAAGCTGCTGGTCTTCCCGCTCGCGCAGGTGCCGGAAATGTCGCGTGGCAAGGGCGTGCGCCTGCAGCGCTACAAGGACGGCGGCATTTCCGACGTCCGATGCTTCGCGATATCAGACGGCCTTGTCTGGGAGGACAGCGCCGGCCGCACCTTCACGAAGAACAAGGACGAACTCGCCGAATGGCTGGGCGATCGCGCCAGCGCCGGACGGACCGTGCCGAAGGGCTTCCCGCGCAGTGGCAAATTCGCTGGCTGAGGCTTTACAGCGCCGCGCGCTGTTCAGGCGCGCAAAGGACGCCGTAAGGCCTTGATTTTTTGTCGAACTAAATTCCGCTCTCGGCTCTTGGCGGGCGCGGGAACTTCTCTATCTCATTGCTGTTATCAAAGTGAAGAGAAGGCCGGTTGCGTGGGCGGACGGAGCGGCTGCGGTTCGTTGCGCCTCGGGAAGGCGCGCGTGCCCTACCGGAGGAAAATCGATGCCCGCCAGCACCATCAAATTGCATGTCAGCCACACATACAAGGCGCCGCCGGCGGCCGTCTACGACGCTTGGCTCAATCCGGAAATTGCCCGCCGCTTCCTGTTTGCGACTGATGAGGGTCACGTCATCCGTGCCGACATCGATCCGCGCGTCGGCGGACGTTTCTTCGTTGTCGACCGCCGCCCGACCGGCGACGCCTTTCATCAGGGCGTCTTCCTGGAATTGAAGCGCCCGCAACGCATGGTCTTCAGCTTTTCCGTCGAAGAGCACGACCACAATTGCGATCGCGTCGAAATCGACATCGAGCCTCTCGGCGGCGGCAGCCGCCTGACATTAACCCACGAAATGTGCGCCGAATGGGCCGCACACGAGGAGAAAACACGGCAAGGCTGGGCGCATGTCGTCGAAGCGCTCGGCAGGGAACTGGAACAGCAACAGTTGAAGGCTACCGGTTGAGCGGCACGCTGAAGTCCCGAAGGAAGCGTGTCGCGCCTTCCTCGTCAATCTCGCCGGCGGCGATGGCAAGGACGAAAGCGTAGAGATTGGCGTCGGTGGTCTCGATCTCGCCATTTTCGAGAAGGAATACACCGGCGCACGATCGCGATGCGTTTGTTGCCGTCGACGAATGCATAGTTGCGGGCAAGGCCGAAAAAATACGCTGCGGCGAGTTCGATGACATCGTCGCAACCGTAGTTGGCCTTATGCATCGGTCGGCCGAGGGCGGATTCCAAAGCGCCTTCGTCACGCAACCCGGCAAGCCCGCCGAAGCGCTCGATCTGCATTGTCTGCAGAGTCTCCACCAATGGCCTTGTCAGGAATTTGAAGGCCATTATTCGGCCAGTTTCTTCAAAGCAACCTTATACTTGTTCATGAAATGTCATGCCACCTCGAGCTGACGAGACAAATCTTCCTCAGCCGGCCTCAAATTGATGCCGCCATTTTCCATTTGGAGTTCCAGCGAGTCGCCTGTTTTTAAACCGAGGCGATCGAGGATCTCTTTGGGAATGATGACACCCTCGGAATTTCCGATCTTACGGATCGTGACGTTCATCGCTCTGTCCTCTGTTTTAACGCCGTTATACACGGTGCCGAGCGCGCGACAACGTCACATCACGAGACTTGCCTGACGCTCTTCCGCCGCGCCATCCAGAGGGAATGCGCGGCGATTGTCGCCGTCAGGACGCCGCCGCCGACGAGCGTCGTCGTTACGGGCGTTTCGGCAAAGATCAGCCAGACCCAGATCGGGGCAAGCACCGTTTCCAGTAGATAGAACATGCCGACTTCAGGTGCGGAGAGGTAGCGCGGCCCGGTTGCAAGACACCAGAAGGCGACCGGCATCATGACGGCGCCGTTGAGGAGGATCCAGCCGGGATGGGCGATTGCAAACGCTGAGGGCAGAGCTTGCGCGAGGCCGAGCGCGGCCGGCAGGATGGCGGCAAGCAGCGGCACGAAGCCCATTTGCCGGCGCGAGGCACGCCCGAGTGTAATGGCTGCGGCAAGAATGAGCGCGCTGAGAAGCGCCATAGCGTCGCCAAAGATATGGCCGCTGGCAAGTCCTTCGCTTACAATCAGTCCGACGCCTGATATCATGAACAGCATGGCGATCAGCGTCGCGGCCGGGGGCTTCTCCTTGAGGAAAATCCAGGAAAGCAGCGCCCCGAACATCGGATTGAAGGCGACGATGAAGACGACATTGGCCGTGGCCGTATTGAAGACGGCCAGCACGAAAGTTAGGGAAGAGAGACCGTAGAGCAGACCGGCGATAAGACCAGGTCGCCCCGGAACGAGGACCGGCCACTTGCCCGAAACAAGGCGCATTGCTCCTAATATCACGAGCGTGGCGACAACCGTTGCTGCGCTCCGCATTCCGAGAACCCACCAGATGTCACCGTCGCCAAGGCGGACGAGCGGGATATCCATGGAAAGTGCCAGCCCGCCGATCGCCGTCAGCAGCAGGCCTTTCCGATGATCGGAAAGAGCGGTGGGGAACATTCAGTCGCGCGTGCTTTCGGGCATGGAGGAGGGGTCGAAACGTTCCCAGCCGCGCGGGGTCAGATGCTCCTGCGGCTGGAAACGGGTCTTATAGTCCATTTTCCGTGACCCCTGAACCCAATAGCCGAGGTAGACATGCGGCAGACCGAGCGCTTTCGTGCGCCTGACATGGTCGAGAATCATGAACGTGCCGAGCGAACGCCGCTCGAGCGCCGGATTGAAATAGGAATAGACCATCGACAGCCCGTCGCTCATCGTGTCGGTCAGTGCGGCGGCAAGCAGTTCGCCCTTCGGCCGCTCCTCCAGCCCGGAGCCTTCCTCGCGCCGGCGGTATTCGATGATTCGCGTGTTCACATGCGTGTCCTCCACCATGATCGCATAATCGAGCACGGTCATATCGGACATGCCGCCTTGCTGGTGGCGGAAATCGAGATAGCGCCGGAAGAGTGAATATTGCTCGCTGGAAGGCTGGGCTGCGAATTCGGTGGCGATGACATCGGAATTGGCGGCAAGCACCCGTTTCATCGATTTCGTCGGTTCGAATTCCTGGGCGAGAATCCGCACGGAAACGCAGGCGCGACAGGATTCGCAGGCCGGTCGGTAAGCGATGTTCTGCGAGCGGCGGAACCCGCCCTGGGTGAGGATGTCGTTCATCTCGGCGGCCCGCGGGCCGACCAGATGGGTGAAGACCTTGCGCTCCATCTCATGCGGCAGATACGGACACGCAGCCGGAGCCGTCAGATAAAACTGCGGGGATGGCGTCGTCTGCGTATTCATTTGTCGCGGAAGTTTCCTTGTCGAGACAGTGCCGTTTTCTGACAGCATGACTTAAGAATAGAAAACGTCAACAGCGCGGCGGTCTCCGCCCTTCATTTCAGTCTTCTAAACTTTGGATATGGAGCGTCGTGATGCCGGGTACAGGCAAGGCGGAGAGTTTTTTCGTCTCCGCCGCCAGGTCTTAGACGGCAGGTCTCAGGCAGTGCGCACCGTCACCGTGCCGACCAGGAGGTCGTGGATGAGACGGCTGCGCTCGATAAACAGGCCGGCAAGCAGGATGAGCGGCGTCAGCACCGAGTTGAGGATCCAGAACAGCGCCAGATGCACGATCGCCGTCAGAAAATCCATCGGCCGGCCGTCGACGCGCACGATCGCAATTCCCATTGCCCGCATGCCGAGCGAAGCTTGGCTCGGCCCGCCGACGGTCAGGCCGAAGTAAAGGCCGGCGACGATGACGAAGAGGGCAGGGTAGAGGAAGAAGCCGAGGCCGAGCGTGACGATCGAAAGGAAAAACAAAACGATCGCCGCGGGAATGCACAGCAGCGCCACGATGAGGTAATCGAGGATGAAGGCAAAGACACGGCGGCTCAACACGCCGCTATAGGCGCGCCAGTCCTCCGGTGCGGCGTAAAGCGGATTGGGGTTGTAGCTCATCTCAATCTCCTCTCGCAAAAGCGACGCCGCTGATATGGTGTCGGCGGGGCGAAATACAATCATTCGCCCCGAAATCACCGTTTGCTGAGAATTTTCGCCACCTCGACTGCGAAATAGGTGAGGATGCCGTCGCATCCCGCCCGCTTGAACGACAGCAGCGTTTCGAGCATCGCCCGCTCGCCGTCGATCCAGCCGTTCATCGCTGCGGCCTTGATCTGCGTATATTCACCGGAAACCTGGTAGGCGAAGGTCGGCAGGCCGAAGGCCTCCTTCATCCGCCAGCAGATGTCGAGATAGGGCAGGCCGGGCTTGACCATCAGCATGTCGGCGCCTTCCTCGACGTCAAGGGCGGCATCGCGGATCGCCTCGGTACCGTTGGCCGGGTCAATATAATAGGTCTTCTTGTCGCCCTTCAGCAGCCCGCCGGTCGAGATCGCTTCGCGATAGGGGCCATAAAAGGCGGAGGCGAATTTCGTCGCATAGCTCATGATGCCGACGCTCTGGTGGCCGGCGGCATCGAGCGCCCTGCGGATCGCGCCGACGCGCCCGTCCATCATCTCCGATGGGGCGATGATGTCGGCGCCGGCATTGGCCTGCATCACCGCGGCACGCGCCACCTGATCGACCGTCTCGTCGTTGACGATCTCGCCGTCTCTGAGAATGCCGTCATGGCCGTGGCTGGTGAAGGGGTCGAGCGCGACGTCGGTGATGACGCCGATATTGGGCACCGCCTTCTTGATCGCCGCCGTGGCCTGATTGATCAGATTGTTGGCCTCGAGGCTGTTCGAACCTGTCTCGTCGCGCAGCTCCATCTCGATGTTGGGAAAGGTCGCCAGCGCCGGAATGCCGAGGCCGGCCGCTTCGCGCGCGGCCTCGACTGCTTTGTCGATGCTCATACGGTTGACGCCGGGCATGGCCGGGATCGGATCGATGATACCGGAGCCCGGCACGACGAAGATCGGCCAGATCAGGTCGTCTACCGTCAGCCGGTTCTCCTGCACCAGCCGGCGAGTCCAGTCTGCCTTGCGATTGCGCCGCATGCGGCGATGGCCGGTGATGTCGTCGACGAGATGCGTCTTATCCTGCATGATATCTGTCCCTGGCCCATTCCATTTATCGGAGCGCTCATTATCATGGCGCCCGGAAAATCCAAACCGGACGATTGGCCGCGGCGGAAAAACCGCTTGTAACGATCCGATCCCGAACCGATGTTTGCGCTATGGAAACCGATTCCCCGACAATACCGAAACGCACGCTGGCGGATCTTCTCTTCATCCTGTTCCTGAGGCTGGTGGCCGTATCCTGCTTCTGGTTCGGGCTGCAATATTGGGCGATGCTCGTCGGTTATTCGCTGGTCGGGGCCGGCCGATTCGATCTTTTGAGCCTGCCGTGGAAGGTGGCCAGCACCAGCCTTGCCGTGCTTTTCCCCGTCGCCTCCCTCGGCCTCTGGCTCACCGTCTCCTGGGGGCCGGTTATCTGGGTGCTGGCAGCGGGCGGGCAGATTCTCATGTATGGTCTGCTGCCTGACATTTTCGGGCCCAATAAGCTGATCATCCTGCTGCATCTCATGGTCGCCGCGGTCTACTGCATTTTCCGCCTGTTGCTCTGGCTGGAAAAGCGCCGGCACCGCCGCCAGGTAAGTGTTGATTTACCCTGAGACAACGTGGGGTTTCCGGTAAGGCTCCATTAAGCCTGCGGTTTAAGTCGAATTTTATATGTATTCGATAGGGTCTCACTCAAGGCGGGAAGAAAACGACACCGCCAAACAAAACAGTGAGGCAGTCGATATGAACACGAAAATCAAGCCGCAGGCGGTATCCAACTTCCGTGACCAGCAGGATCAGGGCATCCGTGATCTTTACATGGAATCCCTTCATCTTGTCGAACGTCTTCATCGCCGTCTTCTCGACGTCATCAAGGACGAGTTCGACCGTCAGGGTCGCAGTGACGTCAACGCCATCCAGGCGCTGCTCCTTTTCAACATCGGCAATTCCGAGCTGACCGCCGGCGAGCTGCGCTCGCGAGGTTACTATCTCGGCTCCAACGTATCCTACAACGTCAAGAAGCTGGTCGACCTCGGTTTCATCAACCACCAGCGCTCCCGCATCGACCGCCGCTCGGTCCGCATTAGCCTGACCGAAACCGGCCAGGACATCGCCGAAACGGTCGCCAAGCTCTACGAACGCCACATCGCCTCGATCGATAAGGTCGGCGGCATCGGCACCGACGAGTTCACCCAGATGAACAAGCTGCTCCAGCGCCTGGATCGCTTCTGGAACGACTCGATCATGTATCGCCTCTAAGACCCTCGACCTCCTTTCAGGGTTGAAGAAAACCGGATGCGTTCCCTGCGCGTCCGGTTTTGTTGTTTGCACCCGTGGCATCTTTGCAACGCATGGCAGGCAAGCGTAAGAGCCGGTATTCAAGCCGTTTTTTAGCCGTTATTAACCGGCACGATTTACCTCGTCACATGGTTCGTTGCGTGATGACTCGGCCATCGACAGCTATCTGCGGTCCAGGCAACACGAATTGGCCATATTGGTGTGGCAGCGGAAGGTTAACAACCGGCGCTTTCAATGGACCAGGAACATTCAGCCTTCCGCATCGCAATCTTGTGATGCGGTGGGCAGGATTTTCCGATGTGCCGGGAGAACGAATGGATAGGGATCTGCGTTACGGCGCAGTGATATCGCAAAGCGCCGCGCTTCCTTTGCGGCATTCAGTGGTTGGGACTATGTCGAAGAAAAACGGAAATGAAGCTCTCTCGCGCCGCGCTTTCCTTGCGTCCGCGGCAACGATAGGCGCCAGCGCGATGGCCGCGCCGGCATTGGCGCAGTCGGCGCTCGATACGCTGATCAACGCACCGCGCCGCGGCAACTGGGATGACCAGTTCGATGCCAAGGCGGCTTCGCGCACGGCGACGGCCGTCGTTTCCAACACGCCGATCCTCGGTCCCCAATCGGTCGCGAGTGCCCAGCAGGCGATCATGCAGTATCAGCAGATTGCGGCAGCCGGCGGCTGGCCCGAAGTCAATCCCGGTGATCAGCGCCTGCAGCTCGGCGTTTCCTCTCCCGCCGTCCAGGCGCTGCGCCAGCGCCTTGCGATCACCGGCGACCTGCCGCGCGAGGCAGGCATGTCGAACTCCTTCGATTCCTATGTCGACGGCGCCGTCAAACGCTTCCAAGCGCGTCACGGCCTGCCGTCCGACGGCGTTCTCGGCGAGTTCACGCTGAAGGCGATGAATATTCCGGCCGATGTCCGCCTGCAGCAGTTGAACACCAACCTGGTCCGCCTGCAGACCTTCCCGGAAGATCTCGGCCGGCGCCATCTGATGGTCAATATTCCGGCCGCCTATGTCGAGGCCGTCGAAGACGGCAGCGTCGCGACGCGCCACACCGCGGTCGTCGGCCGTCTGAGCCGCCCGACGCATCTCGTCAATTCGAAGATCTACGAAGTCATCCTCAACCCTTACTGGACCGCGCCGCGCTCGATCGTCGAAAAGGACATCATGCCGCTCATGCGCAAGGATCCGACCTATCTCGAAAAGAACGCGATCCGTCTCATCGACGGCAAGGGCAATGAGGTTTCTCCGGAGACTGTCGATTGGAACGGCGAGGCGCCGAACCTGATGTTCCGCCAGGACCCGGGTAAGATCAACGCCATGGCATCGACGAAGATCAACTTCTACAACAAGAACGGCGAGTACATGCACGACACGCCGCAGCAGGGCCTGTTCAACAAGCTCATGCGTTTTGAATCGTCAGGCTGCGTCCGCGTTCAGAACGTGCGCGACCTGTCGACCTGGCTGTTGCGCGAGACGCCGGGCTGGAGCCGCCAGCAGATGGAGCAGGTGATCGCAAGCGGCGTCAACACGCCGATCAAGCTCGCCACCGAAGTTCCGGTTTATTTCGTCTACATCTCCGCCTGGGGCATGCCCGACGGCATCGTCCAGTTCCGCGACGACATCTATCAGATGGACGGCAATGCCGAGCTCGCGCTCGACACCACGGCCGGCATGGAGCAGCCGGTTCAATAAGCGGCGCCCTCTGCGTCGTGATTTTGAGAACCGCGCTTCGGGCGCGGTTTTTTATGCCGGGGAGGGCGCTGTTTGACGCGTCCTGCCGAGGGGTGCTCACAAAAGAGCTGCAGCGCGCGCTTTGCCCAGCAAATGTCGTTCTTCGTATTGCCCTTGCCCCGGCGGAAGGCTAATACCTCAGCGCATTCCAGTTGAGGAGCCCGCCCATGACCAATGCTTCCACCGAATCCTTCTTCAATCGCTCGCTTGCGGACGTCGATCCGGAAATCTTCGGCGCGATCGGAAAGGAACTCGGTCGCCAACGGCACGAGATCGAACTGATCGCTTCCGAGAACATCGTCTCCCGCGCCGTGCTGGAAGCCCAGGGCTCCATCATGACCAACAAATATGCCGAGGGTTACCCCGGCAAGCGCTATTACGGCGGCTGCCAGTTCGTCGACATCGCCGAGGAGTTGGCGATCGAGCGCGCCAAGAAGCTGTTCGGCGTCAATTTCGCCAACGTCCAGCCGAATTCCGGCTCGCAGATGAACCAGGCCGTGTTCCTGGCGCTGCTGCAGCCCGGCGACACCTTCATGGGTCTCGACCTGAATTCGGGCGGCCACCTGACGCATGGTTCGCCGGTCAACATGTCCGGAAAGTGGTTCAACGTCGTGTCCTACGGCGTGCGCGAAGGCGACAACCTGCTCGACATGGATGAAGTCGCCCGCAAGGCCGAAGAGCACAAGCCGAAGCTCATTATCGCCGGCGGCACCGCCTATTCCCGCATCTGGGACTGGAAGCGCTTCCGCGAGATCGCCGACAGCGTCGGCGCCTATCTGATGGTCGACATGGCCCATATCGCCGGCCTCGTTGCCGGCGGCCAGCATCCGTCGCCGTTCCCGCATTGCCATGTCGCGACGACGACAACGCACAAGTCGCTGCGCGGCCCGCGCGGCGGCGTCATCCTCACGAATGAAGAGGATCTCGCCAAGAAGTTCAATTCGGCCGTCTTCCCGGGCCTGCAGGGCGGTCCGCTGATGCACATCATCGCTGCCAAGGCGGTCGCCTTCGGCGAGGCGCTGCAGCCGGAATTCAAGGAATACGCCGCTCAGATCGTCAAGAACGCCCGGGCGCTGGCCGAAACGCTGATTGCAGGCGGCCTCGACGTCGTCTCCGGCGGCACCGACAACCACCTGATGCTGGTCGATCTACGCAAGAAGAACGCCACCGGCAAGCGCGCCGAGGCAGCGCTTGGCCGCGCCTATATCACCTGCAACAAGAACGGCATCCCCTTCGACCCGGAAAAGCCCTTCGTCACATCAGGCGTGCGTTTGGGCGCACCGGCCGGCACGACGCGTGGCTTCAAGGAAGCCGAATTCCGCGAGATCGGCAATCTGATCGTCGAGGTTCTCGACGGCCTGAAGGTCGCCAATTCCGATGACGGCAACGCCGCCGTCGAAGCCGCCGTGCGCGGCAAGGTGGTCAACCTCACAGACCGCTTCCCCATGTATGGCTACATGGGGTAAGGAGTAGCGATGCGCTGCCCTTATTGCGGTTCGGAAGATACCCAGGTCAAGGATTCGCGTCCGGCGGAGGACAATACGTCCATCCGCCGGCGGCGTATCTGTCCGGATTGCGGGGGGCGTTTCACCACCTTCGAGCGTGTGCAGCTGCGCGAACTGATGGTCATCAAGAAGACCGGCCGCAAGGTACCGTTCGATCGTGACAAGCTGGTGCGCTCCTTCGAAGTCGCGTTGCGCAAGCGCCCTGTCGAGCGGGATCGCATTGAGCGTGCCGTCTCCGGCATCGTCCGCCGGCTCGAAAGTTCCGGCGAGACGGAAATCTCCTCCGAGCAGATCGGCCTGCAGGTGCTGGAAGCCATGAAGAGCCTCGATGATGTCGGCTTCGTGCGCTACGCCTCGGTCTATCGGGATTTCTCGCTTGCCGAGGATTTCGAGAAGGTCATTTCCGAAATCAACGCCAAGATCGCCCGCGACCCGCTGGACAGATGAGCCATGAGCGTCACGGCGGATGACGAAGGTTTCATGGCATCGGCGATCCACCTGTCGCGCCGGCATCTCGGCCGCACCGCCACCAACCCTTCCGTCGGCTGCCTCATCGTTCGTGACGGCGTCGTCGTCGGCAGTGCGGTCACGGCGCTCGGCGGCCGTCCGCATGCCGAGCCGCAGGCGCTCGCCGAAGCCGGCGAACGCGCCCGCGGCGCCACCGCTTATGTGACGCTCGAACCCTGCTCGCATCACGGCAAGACACCGCCCTGCGCCGAGGCGCTGATCGCCTATGGCGTGGCTCGCGTCGTCATCAGCGTCACCGATCCCGATCCGCGCGTCTCCGGCCGAGGCATCGCCATGCTGCGCCAAGCCGGCATCGAGGTGGATGCCGGCGTACTGGAGACGGAGGGCCGGCGTTCGCTGGCCGGCTATCTCACCCGCCAGACGAAGAACCGCCCCTATGTGACTCTCAAACTTGCCGTTTCCGCAGATGGCATGATCGGCCGGGAGGGGGAGGGCCAAGTGGCGATCACAGGTCCGGAGGCCCGCGCCGAGGTTCAGGCGCTGCGCGCCGAAACCGACGCGATCCTCGTCGGCATCGGCACCGCGATAGCGGATGACCCGCTTCTGACGGTGCGCACGCCAGGCCTCGAAGCCCAGTCGCCGATCCGCATCGTCCTTGATCCGTCTCTTGCGTTGCCGCTGACGAGTAAGCTGGTTCAGACGGCGCGGGAGGTGCCGGTCATCGTGGTGGCGAGCGAGAAAGTTTCGCCGTTGGCGGCGGATGCTGAAGGATTACCCCCCTCTGTCCTGCCGGACATCTCCCCCACTGACTCCGCCGACATAGACTCCCGCCGCACCGCGCTCGAAACCGCCGGCGTCGAAGTCGTCTACTGCAATCCCTATCACCCCGAGGTCCTGCTGCTGGCGCTTGCGACGCGGGGCATTTCCTCGCTTCTGGTCGAGGGAGGCGCAAAGACAGCGCGGCTTTTCCTCGAGGCCGGCCTCGTCGATCGAATCCAGATTTACCAGGCGCCCGGCGTCATCGGTGAGGGCGGTATTGAATCCCCGTTGCAGGCAACCGACATACCATCCGGTTTCATGCATATGAGCACGCGAATGTTTGGCGACGATCGCCTGGACGAATACGAAAGAGGGCTTTGATGTTCACCGGAATAGTCACCGATGTCGGCATAGTCGAATCCGTTTCCCCCCTGAAGGAGGGCATCAAGCTGCGCGTCGCAACAAGTTACGATCCTGCGACCATCGATATGGGCGCGTCCATCTCCCATTCCGGCATCTGCCTCACCGTGACCGGCCTGCCTGATGAAGGCAGCAATGGCCGCTGGTTCGAAGTGGAAGCTTGGGAAGAGGCGCTGCGGCTGACGACGATCGGCACCTGGCAGCAGGGCAGCCGCATCAATCTCGAACGGTCGCTGAAGATCGGAGATGAACTCGGCGGCCACATCGTTTCCGGCCATGTCGACGGCAGGGCGGAAATCCTCTCGGTGACATCGGAGGGCGATGCCACCCGCTTTCGACTGCGTGCACCCGAGCATCTGGCGAGATTCGTCGCCCCCAAGGGGTCGATTGCACTCGATGGCACTTCGCTGACCGTCAATGCGGTCGACGGCACCGATTTCGACGTCCTGCTCATCCGCCACACGCTCGACGTCACCACGTGGGGTGAGCGCAAAGCCGGCGATTTCGTCAATTTCGAAGTCGATACAATGGCGCGTTACGCTGCCAGGCTGGCGGAATTCCCGAGCGCCTGAATTACAAACCTGTACTGCTTTCCGGTGTCGCGCCACGACTGGCATGCCGGGCGCGAGGAACATCATCTGCGCGCCTGAGACGTCCAACTACCGTCTATGAGGCGGCGCCAGCCAGATGGTTCACCAATCCGGGGATAGCTTCCTCAGATACTGGCCGTAGGCACTCTTGCCGAGCTTCTCCGCGAGCTTGGCGAGTTCGGCCGGCGAGATGTAACCCATGCGCCAGGCGACTTCCTCGGGACAAGCGATCTTGAAACCCTGGCGTTTCTCCAGCGTGCTGACGAAACCCGCGGCATCGTGCAGGCTGTCCGGCGTGCCGGTGTCGAGCCAGGCATAGCCCCGGCCCATCAACTCCACGAAAAGCTGGCCGCGCTCGAGATAGGTACGGTTGACATCGGTGATTTCCAATTCGCCGCGCGGTGACGGCTTCAGGTTGGCGGCGATATCGACCACCTGCTGGTCGTAGAAATAGAGGCCGGTCACCGCCCAGTTCGATTTTGGCTCCTTCGGCTTCTCCTCGATCGACAGCGCATTCATCTTTTCGTCGAAGCCGACGACGCCATAGCGTTCCGGATCGGTGACGTGATAGGCGAAGACCGTCGCGCCTTCACGACGACTCGTGCCGGATTTCATGATTTCCGGTAGGCCGTGCCCGTAGAAGATGTTGTCGCCGAGAACGAGTGCCGAGCTGTCGCCGTGCACGAAGTCGGCGCCGATGATGAACGCCTGGGCGAGGCCGTCCGGGCTCGGCTGTACGGCATAGGTCAGCGAAATTCCCCATTGCGAGCCATCGCCGAGAAGGCGCTTGAAAGCTTCGATATCGTGAGGCGTGGTGATGATCAGCAACTCCCTGATGCCGGCGAGCATAAGCGTCGTCAGCGGATAGTAGATCATCGGCTTGTCGTAGACCGGCATCAACTGTTTCGAGACAGCCTCTGTGATCGGATGCAGACGTGTGCCTGTGCCGCCGGCGAGAATTATTCCCTTCATGCCCATCTCCTTAAAGACCTTTATTCAAAAGGTCTTGCATGACCACCATCATGGACTGCTTCCACTCCGGGAGCCGGATTCCATATGTTCTGGCGAGTTTGTCGCCGTTGAGACGCGAATTGGCGGGACGCCTCGCCGGTGTCGGATAGTCCGCCGTCGGGATGCGTTCGACCTCGACCTTTTTGCCGCCGGATTTAAGAAGCT
The DNA here is from genome assembly GCF_014193135.1 of Rhizobium sp. BK049. Classification (NCBI taxonomy): domain Bacteria; kingdom Pseudomonadati; phylum Pseudomonadota; class Alphaproteobacteria; order Hyphomicrobiales; family Rhizobiaceae; genus Rhizobium; species Rhizobium sp. BK049. The sequence continues at coordinate 145,023 of NZ_JACHYV010000004.1, read as the reverse complement.
CCGCGAATATCTCTTCGGCGAAGTCCGCCCAGCTTGCTTGGCCGCTGCCGGTCAGGTGAAAGGTGCCGCGCAGCGATGGCGCAGGATCCGCTACGATGCGGGTTGCGATCACAAGAATCGCGTCGGCGATGTCGAGTGCCGAGGTCGGGCATCCTGTCTGATCGGCGACAACGCGAAGATGATCGCGCGTCTCGGAAAGCCGCAGCATCGTTTTCAGGAAATTGCTGCCAAAGGGCGAATAGACCCAGGCTGTGCGCAAGATGACGTGGTTCGGGTTCACCGCCGCGACGGCCTTCTCGCCCGCAAGCTTCGAACGCCCATAGACCGAGATCGGCGCCGTCGCATCCTCTTCGGAATAGGCGGAGGCCTTGTCGCCGCTGAAGACGTAGTCGGTCGAAATGTGGATGACCGGAGCCCCGATCCGCGCGGCAGCCTCGGCAACCGCCCCGGCGCCCGCCGCGTTGACAGAAAAAGCAAGCTCGGCTTCGCTCTCGGCCTTGTCGACCGCCGTATAGGCGGCCGCCGAGACGATCACATCCGGGCGCAGAGCCGAGAAAGCGGCGGCGATGCTTGCGGGATTTGCGAGGTCCATTTCCGGGCGGCCGACCGCACTGATTTCGACGCCCGTTTCGGCGCCGCGTCTGAGCAGCGACTGAACGATCTGGCCCTGTTTGCCGGTGACGGCAATGCGCATCGCTTATCGTCCCTTGAAAACGCCGAGGCGTTCGCCGGAATAGACGTTTTCGCGTAGCGGCCTCCACCACCATTCGTTTTCCAAGTACCAGTGCACGGTCTTCTCGATACCGGTTTCGAAGGTCTCTTGCGCCTTCCAGCCGAGTTCGCTTTCGAGCTTCGAGGCATCGATCGCATAGCGTGCGTCGTGCCCGGGCCTGTCCGTGACGTTGGTAATCAGACGCGCATGCGGTGCCTTGTCAGTGTAGACGCCGTCGAGGATCGCGCAGATGCGATGAACGACATCGATGTTCCTGCGCTCATTGCGGCCGCCCACATTGTATTTTTCGCCGGGGCGTCCTCTGGATGCGATCGCAAAGAGCGCGCGGGCGTGGTCTTCGACATAGAGCCAGTCGCGAACATTCGTGCCGTTGCCGTAAACCGGAAGAGGCTTGCCCTCTAATGCGTTCAGGATCATCAGCGGAATGAGCTTTTCCGGGAAATGGAACGGGCCGTAATTGTTGGAGCAATTGGAGACGACGACGGGCAGGCCGTAGGTGCGGTGCCAGGCGATCGCCAGATGGTCGCTCGCGGCCTTGGAGGCGGAGTAGGGCGATGATGGATCGTAAGGCGTCGTCTCCTCGAAGAGGCCCTGGTCGCCGAGCGAGCCGTACACCTCGTCCGTCGAGACATGCAGAAAGCGGAAGGCGCTCTTGCTGCGTGCGTCAAGCCCGTCCCAATAGTGCCGTGCGGCGTCCAGCAGGCTGAATGTACCGACGATGTTGGTCTGAATGAAATCGGCCGCGCCCGAGATAGAGCGATCGACATGGCTCTCTGCTGCCAGATGCATGAGGATATCAGGGCGGAAGGATGCGAATGCTTCCTGCATTCTGGCATGGTCGCAGATGTCGGCGCGCAGGAATTGATAGTTCGGCGCCGATTCGACGGATTTCAGCGATGCCAGATTGCCGGCATAGGTCAGCGCGTCGACATTCAGCACCTCCGCGCCGATCTCGCTGACAAGATGGCGCACCAATGCCGATCCGATGAAGCCCGCTCCTCCCGTGACCAGTATGCGCATCGAGGATCAATCCTTGGGTTGTTGTGCTGAATAGGAAAAATGGCTTGGCAGATCGGCGAGCCGCGGCAGCGTCTTGTCCTTGTCGGACGACACCATCTCTCTCTCATCGAACGGCCAGCGAATGCCGATCATCGGATCGTTCCACGCGATGCCCCGATCATGCTGCGGGCTGTAGGGTGCGGTTACCTTGTAGCTGACGACGCTGTTCGGCTCGATCGTAACGAATCCGTGTGCGAAACCGGCCGGTATCCAGAGCTGCTTGCCGGTTTCCGGCGAGAGCTCCTGAGAGAGCCATCTGCCGAAGCTCGGCGATCCCTCGCGGATATCGACGACGACATCCATGATCCGACCGGCAAGGCAGCGCACCAGCTTGCCCTGTGCAAAGGGCGGGATCTGGAAATGCAGCCCCCGGACGGTTCCAGCCTGCGCCGAAAGCGACTCATTGTCCTGGATGAACGTGACGTCGGCCACATTTTCCCGGAACCAGGCATCTTTGAATACCTCGGAGAAGTAGCCGCGGTGATCGCCGAAGCGTGGCGGCGTGATTGCAACAATGCCCTCGATGGCCGCGGTCTCAATGCGCATGACTTACCTTTTCTGCGGCCTTCATGACGTTCATCAGCATCTCCGCCTGCGAGCGGCTCCGCATGGCCGCAAAGCCCGTCGCGGCAATGACATCGCGCTCGTCTGCATCTGCGATCAGCTTGTAGCAGCGCTCGATCATGTCGTCATAGCGCTCAATTGCCAACCCGCCGATGAAGGGCTGGAGGTCTGGATCGCGGATGTCGCCTTCCGTCAGCACGCAAACGCGATTGGCGAGCAGATAGGAAATGCGCACGATCTCGAAAACGCCGCTCGCATAATGATGGATGTTTATGACGATCTTGGCGCGGGCAATCGCCGCATCGCGTTCCGCACCATAGATGTTGAAGAGGTGCGCGACCTTGAGCCCGCTGTCGTTCAACGTCTTCAGGATATGGTGGCGGCGTTCGTTCATCGAGCCATAGAAGAGGACGTCGATATCCTTGACGGGGTTGTGCTGGATCTGGCTCAGGCAACCGCTGTAACCGATTTCGAGCACACCGGCATGATCGATGCCCTTGGCGGCAAGGTTTTCGCGGTTGCGCGGGCTGTAGTCGAGCACCGGCATCGCCCTCAGGATCGACGTATAGCGCGAATTGATCCAGCTGCTTTCCTCGGACACCTGCTCGAGGTTGATGATGACGCTGTCCTTCGGCAGATGGCCGACGATTTCGGCGGGGAGAAGATTGCCGCCGTAGATGATCGGCGCACGGCCGGCGAATGCATTCATGTCGCGGACGATCGGTGCCGAGCCGCCGAGTTCCTCGAAGGCGCCTTGGATGCCGAGTGCGACTTCGTCGAAGGCGTGGCTGTGATTGTAGTTTTCGGGCGTCACGATCCAGATGCAATGACGATCCTTGTGTGCCTGCCATCCGCCGGCGAAAGGCTGCAGCGGGTTGCGGAGCGGCTGCTCGATTTTCGGCGCAGCTGGTATAGCGGGCATTTCCGTCCGCACCGGCTGCTGCGGCATCGGGGAGGCGCCTGCGGCCTGCGGAGCATAGGCGCGCATCAATTCGCGGCCGCCGATGAACTGGCCGCGCGGCATCCAGCCCGGCGGATCGTCAGCCATCCAGATCAAATGCGGCTGCTTGATGAGCGGCTGGCGGCCTTCCTGCCACGAGGTCAGCAGAGCCTCGTCACGGGTCTTCAGAAAGGCTTCCTTGGCGGCAAAGAGGCCATGCAGCATCCGGCCGAGGCGGGTACCGAACTTCCATTCGAAATCGGCAAGAGCCGGTACGAAGGCGGCGATTTTCAATCCGGAGGCGGCAGCCTGCTGGACATAGAGCCCGAGCAGGCGCTCGATCACGAAGGGGCGCATCTTCGCGTTGGCATCGCGCGAATAGTTGGCTGTACCGGCATAGGCGGTGCCTGCCGGCGTGCCGACGCGCGCCTGGTGTTCCAGCGATTCGAGAATGCGTTCGCAAAAGGCGAAATACTCGGACCAGAATTTCCGGTTTCCGCAGAAATAATTGCAGAACGCGAAGGAAGTCTTGTCCTGCGGCGGCGCAATCGGATAGCCGAGGTCCTGGATGTGCAGGAAAATCGGGTCCATACCGGGATGACCGCCAAGCAGCGAATGTTCCCAAACGTTGCTGTAGATCGCCGCGTGGCCGATCAGGGGATTGTAAAGATAGGCGTCCGCGCCTTCTGCCCTGGCCTTTTCCGCCTCCGTGACAAAGGACGGGAAGCTCGTCACCGACTTCATCTCGAATTTGCTGGAGAGCAGCCCCCAGAATACGTCCTCGCCGAGGCCGATCGCCTCATGATGCTGATGCAGGGTGCGGAAGAGTTCATATTCGCGGGTCGTGGCCTGCGTATTGAACGAGATGTCGAGCGGCATGGCCGCCGCGTCGATTTGGCTGCGCTGCGAAGGGTCGAGATAAGGCTGATAGATGATGACGGATCCCGTCCCGGCAGCTTTCTCCGTGAGAAGCGCCAGATCAGGAAGACCGGCCGGCAAGGAAGAAATGGGCTGATTGATCGTCAAGGCGTTGTCCTTCGCGAATGGCTGCCGTCTTCGTGATTCACGATGCGGCATTCGTATGGGTGCCGACTATTGGACGTGAAGCTTGCGCCACACTGTTGGCAGGAATTTCGCTGGTCAGCTTCGCAACAGGTTAAGCCGTGATGTTCGTACAAGGCCCAATTCCGTGATAGGGCCCAACCCTGGACGGCGTCATGAAAAACGAAAAGATCTATGTAACAAAGCCCAGCCTGCCGCCGCTTGAAGAATTCATTCCTTCGCTGGAAGCGATCTGGAACAATCGCATCCTGACCAATGGCGGGCCATTCCACGGGCAACTGGAGCAGGAGCTCTGCAACCATCTCGGCGTGAAGCACATCAGCCTCTTTTCAAACGCCACCATTGCGCTGCTGACGGCGCTTCAGGCACTCCGCGTCACGGGCGAAGTCATCACCACGCCTTATTCCTTCGTGGCCACTTCGCACTCGCTTCTCTGGAACGGCTTAAAACCCGTCTTCGTCGACATCGACCCGGTGACGCTCAATCTCGATCCAGCGAAGATCGAGGCGGCGATCACGCAGCAGACGACGGCGATCATGCCGGTGCATTGCTACGGCCACCCTTGCGACGTCGATGCGATCCAGAAGATCGCCGATCTCTACAATCTCAAGGTCATCTATGATGCCGCCCATGCCTTCGGCGTGGAGGACGAACGGGGAAGTGTTCTCAATCACGGCGACCTTTCCATCCTGAGCTTCCATGCGACGAAAGTTTTCAACACATTCGAAGGCGGCGCCATCATCTGCCCGGACATCAAGACGAAGACTCGCATCGACCAGCTGAAGAACTTCGGTTACGTGGATGAGGTGACCGTGGTGGCGCCAGGCACGAACGGCAAGATGAGCGAGTTCAACGCTGCGCTCGGCCTGTTGCAGCTGAAATACATTAAGTTTGCACTCGAAAGGCGTGAGCTCATCGACGGTGCATACCGCGAGCGGCTCCGCGGCGTTTCGGGCATTGAATGCTTGGACCGTTCCGGCGAGACCGTCTCCAACTTCTCTTATTTCCCGATCCTCGTCCGTCCCGGCTATCCCATTTCACGCGATGGGCTCTATGAGTTATTGAAGGAAAACGGCATTCATACGCGCCGCTATTTCTATCCGCTGATTTCGAGCTTCTCGATGTATCGCAGCCTGCCTTCCGCCCAGCCGTCGAATCTGCCGGTCGCAAGCGAAGCAGCACTACAGGTGCTCTGCCTTCCCATCTATCCGGACATGGAGATGGAGATCGTCGACAAGGTTTGTGGGCTGATCGAGTCAGTTTAAAAACGCGATATTCCGGATGTCGTATCGCACCGCAGATAGAAACGATCTGCGGTGCGATATAGCGCGCCAATAGGCCAGGCGGCCCGCCTTGTCAGCAGATTGGGAACGCGGGCCCTGCCTGCCAAAACAAGTAATTGCGAACCGCGCATGCAGCCGGCTGCTCATACGAAAGCGGCGTGACCATCGATCACGCCGCTTTCTTATCTTGTAGAGGATAGATTAGAGTGCCAGTTGCGGAGCTTGGATTTCGAGCCGGTCTATCGCCGGGCGTCGTACGCCTCGCGGCTCAATCTCGACCCAGCGCTTTTCAAGCCGCGAGCATTCGATAGCTTCCAGCAGCAGCAGTCCTTCTTCCGCCTCATTGAACCCGAGCACATAGGGGTGAGGCAAGCGAGTGGTACCGGTCTTGTGTTGCAGCAGGGCGTCCGCCAGGTCGGCATAATAATTTGCGAAAGCTTCGATGAAGCCCGAAGGATGACCCGCCTTGAACCGCTCATAGCGGCTAGCGTTGGCGATCATAATTTCCGGGCTGGCGCGATCGAGGACCTGCCTGCGGCCGCTGCGGTCGTAGAAATAGGCAATCTCGGGGTTTTCCTGAAGCCATTCGATTGATGCCTTGGAGCCATAGAGCCGAACACGCAGCCCGTTGCGTTGCCCGAGCGCTGTCTTGCCGTACCACATGCTGCAATGCAGACCGCCGGCGCAGCGCACAAGCGCCTGTACATTGTCGAGTACCTGCGGAAAGTTGCCGAAACTCTGGCTGGTCGCGCAGACTTCTTCCGGCTCCCGCTGGGTAAGAAAATGAAGCAACGAGTGCACATGAACGCCGAGATCGAGCGAAACGGTCGGCACGGGACCGTCACGCAAGCGCCAATCCTGTGGCGTCATCGGCGTCCCGTCGCGGCGGAAACGGAGGAAGCTCTCCTGCGGCATCTCAATATGGATCTGCTGCAATTCACCGAAAACACCATGCTCGACCATGCCGCGGATTTCGCGGAGCATGGGGTACCCCGTGTAATTGTAGGTTACGGCCAAAAAGGTCCCGTTACTGCGCGCATTGTCGATCATGCGCGTCTCGGCGCTCGAGCCGGCAAGGGCCTTTTCCGAGATCACCGGAATACCCGCCTCGAGTGCGCCGACAACCTGCTTCGTATGTTGCTGCGTCGGCGTAAGCACGACGAGAGCATCGATGTTGCCGGCTTCTTTCGATAGCAACTTATCGAAGTCGGCATGGCAGCGCTCCGGCAAAATGCGGTACTGTTCCGCTGTCTCGCGATTGATCTCGCCGTGGCGGCTGAAGCAGCCGGCGACGAGATCGAATTTCTGATCAAGTTCGATTGCATCGCGATGAGCGCGACCTACAGCAGAATTGACGGCGCCGCCCAGAAAGGCGAGGCGCAGCTTTCCCGCTACTCCCTGGCTTGAGCGGCTCATGCGAGGTCTCCTTGCATCGTTTGGAGCGAAATGAACGTTTTGAAATCCGGCGCCACCTTCAGCATCTCGTCTTGCGTCTCGAAACGGGCGTAGAGGATGGCGAGCTTGTCGAGCGGTGCCGAATTCATCGGTTTGCCCGTGGTCTTGAGTTGTGCGATGCGGACATCGGATGATGGAATGGAATGTGAGAAGGAAAACGGCGTCGAGGGCCTGTCGGAGGTGATGGTGTGGCGCCCAAAAAAAAGCGGCGGTTTGAAGCGCGGATTGACCGAAAATTCCTCGCCCAGCAGCAGCGTTATGACGAGGTCGGCATAATCGATGCCGAGAGACTGGTCGACAAGTGAGCCGTAAAGATCACCCGGGCACCGTCGCATGCATTCGACTATCCAGACATCGTCGCCATTTGACAGGAACTGCGTATGGATGAGGCCGTCCTGCAGTCCGAGCAGCTTGACGACACGCGCCATAATGGCACGCGTCTTCGAACGGACAGTTTCGGAGAGTCGCGACGGATGATTCGATGAATCGACCTGGTATGGGTAGACTGTGCAATATTCGTCGACGAAGACGTCGAAGACGATTTCCTGGTCCTTGATGAAGGCGGAATGGCTGTGCAGGCTGCCTTCGACGAATTCCTCTATAACGATCTCCGCCGCGCGCGAGTTGCGCCGGGCGTCGGCGACGGCGTCCGCAAGTTCTATCTTGTCGAAAACCTTCGTGACGCCACGACCGCTGAAACTGTCGCTTGGCTTTACAAGCAGCGGGTAGCGCAGTGCGCCGGTCTCGACCGGCGAGTCGCCATGCAGACGCACTGAACGTGGGGCAGGGATATCGTACTGCTCGGTGAAGCTGCGGAACGCCTGCTTGGTGTGAATGATGGTCGCAGTTTCCAGCGAATCGAAGCGCGGGAATCCGAGCTTTTCGGCGACGAAGGTGGTCGACATATAGGCAACGTCATTGCCGGTCGGCACGATGAAATCGAAATCGCCGCTCTCGACGAGGGAGAGCAGCACGGTCGGATCGCTGTAGTCGATGAAATGCGATTGATCTGCATGCGCGTGGCAGGGCTCATCCGGCCGGTTTCCGCACACGGAAATATGCAGGCCGCGCCTTTTCAGCGCGAATAGAAGGGGAACTGCGCTGAAGTTGCTGCCGACCAGCAATGCTCTCTTGGTCATTCTCAAATCCCTCCCACATCCCCTGACGAGTTAGGGGCGTTCCGCATCAAACCGCTGGAGCAGCAGATTGACAGCTCTCTTCCATCCGCTTCCGGTGTTCAAAGACTCGGAAATGGATGCGGTGATCAAAATCGTAGGCCGCGGGCGTTTCCCGAGGCTTGCTGATCGAGGCGGTGGACTTCCCATCGCTCCGATCTGCGTTCAGCGCTACAGGATGACTTTCTGCAGAATGCGTTGGGGGCTTATGCCGAGATCCTCAATCTGATCGTAGATTTCCGGCGCGCTTTGCACGGCGCCGATCATAATCGGCAGGTCATCCGACAGGGCCGAATGAGGAGAGCGCACTTCAATGCCGCCGAGCCTCTGGTCGATCATTTCGGGACGCGGATCAATGAAATAAGCGATTTTGCTCGTTTTAAAGAACTGCGACTTGCGGCGAATGATCTGAGCCTGTCCGCCGATCCCCCAAACCACAACGCCCTCAGGATAGGCCGGCTCGAATGCCGTCTCCAGCACCGAAGGTTGCAGCTTGGATTTCAGCAATTCCAGGGTATCCGGCGTAACCGTCAAAATCCGCTGCCAAACGAGATCGTCAAGGAAAATGAGGCGCGCGCCGCGAACTCTCAGCAGATGGTGAAGTTCTACGATCGACACTAACTGGTCATCGGTCACGCGATCCGTTTTGAAATCGCAGCTGATTTGGAAGTTGCAATCGGTAAGGCCATTCTCGACGATCAGGTCGGCATATTGCCGAAGTTCGTCTGAGGAGCTGTTTTCCGGCAAAAGAATATATTTTATGACGACATTGCGCGAAGAGCAGGCAGCATAGCGGCGCAGGTTTTCGAATACCCGCTCGAAATGTTTATACTTGCGGATCTCACTGAAATTCTTGCTGTTTCCGGCGTCGATGCTGGTAACGATATGGGCTTGGTCCTTCCGGAGAAGGTCGGCAAGGGTCTCCGAATACATCGTCGCGTTAGTGATGACGCGTTGCTTTACATCGGAAATGCCCTCGGCCAGCTTGCTGAGAAGCTCGTCGAAGCGCGGCTCGACCGTCGGTTCGCCGCCGCCCCAGACGATATATTCCATGTTCTCGAGCGCCTTCGCATCCTTCAACGTGTCGATAAAGGCGCCGGCGTCATAGGCGGGCTTCTTGCCGCCAAAATACGTTTCGCTGCAATAGGTGCAGCGCATATTGCAAAGCGAGTGATGCTCGAAGGAAAGATACTTGACGCCTTGATCGAGCGGCCGGCCCCAATCCTCGAATTTCAAGAAGGGACAACCGCGGCATTCATCCGAGTTGTCTCGGTTGATCTCGAGGAACAGGGCATCTTTTGCCTGCTTGATATCGCTGTAGGTGAACTGGAAATCCTTGCCGTTGCCGCCAAAAAGAACCACATCGCCTTTCAGTTCGCCTTCATAGGTGAAGCGCTTGCAGCAGGTACGCACCTCGCCAGGCCCGAGCAGAATGGAATGATGAAGGTCGTAGCAGCTCCAGAGCTTCGGGGCGATCTCCGCGAAGACTCTCAGCATATCTTCGGTCGTATCGCCTTTTTCCATGCCGTTCATAAAGGCATCGAAGGTGATCCGATATTTGGTGCGGAAGCCGGATGGCGGAACCGGCAGGGGATAGGCAATCTCGGCAAGCTTCATTGAGCGCATGACACGGCCGTGAAGCGTGGAGAGAATTTTGCCGGCATCCTCGAGCTTGACCACCTTGCCGGGCAGCAGCCTGAGCAGGCGAGACGCGGTCACGTTAATGATGCCGGTCAGGAAAGGATTTTTCAGGTCAGGCCACATCGGCGTGTCCGCCACGAGCGCATGCATGGCATCGAGCGCATCGAAGAAGCCGTCGACATGACGGGTGCTGAGCGAATTTACGATTGAGCCCTGAGTATCGAGCTTGCGGTAGATCTGCCTGTCAAGACTCTTGACAGAACGCGCGCGCATCAGCGCGTGAAACATATAATCGACGTCCTCGTGAAGGCCGCCGCGGAACATGATGTTATTGTCTAGGAGGAAACGGCGGCGGAACAGATGGAAGATGACTGATCGATCAACGCGATCCTGAAGATAATCCGCCAGCCTTTCGGCGCCCTCGACTCGGGCGAGATCCTCGCGGATGCTGGCTTTCAGGCTATTGCCGGTTTCTGCGTCATAAAGGCTGGAGTTGAACGCGAGAATATCCGTGAAGTCTTCGACGGATGCCTGAAGCATCTCCAGAAAGTTGTTCTCCACGACGTCGTCGGCATCCACGAAGCAAATCCATTCGCCTTTTGCTCTGAGTACCCCTGCATTCCTGGCAATGCCGGGTCCGCCGTTGCTGTCGAGGCGCAGGACGCTAAAGTTATTGTGCCCACGACCTATCTCTTCGGCTTTAGCGATCGTGTCGTCCGCCGAGCAATCGTCGACGACAATAATTTCAAATGCCGTCTGCCCCTGCTGACTTAATAGGCTCTGCAGGCATCGCCCGATGACGTTTGATGCGTTGTAGGCGGGAACGACGACGGAAAAAGACGCCTGCACGATCTGCTCGCGTCCGCCGAAACCCGCCATTGTATCATCCATCAACTGCATCATTTGAAACCCTCTGTCTGCATGATCGCGCCATGTCGACCATCAATTAAATCGTGAGAATTGCGCGAAACGTGCGGGTACAGTGAATCTCGCCGGGATCGAGCGGCCCAACCGCTACGCGCTCCATCGCCCGACATCATCAAGCAGCGCGCTCAGGCGAGCGATCCTCGCATCGAGTTCCGGAAAGGCGGCGCGCCAATACTGGTAAACATTGATCAGATTGCGATAGGAGACCGGCAAATCCTGCGGGCTGAGGAATCCGTTGGCGTGCGCATAGTTCAGAATGTCTTCGTAAAAGACGATGGCGTAGATGAAGATCGGGTTCGTGGTGTGGTTTGATTTGGAATTGGAATGCTGCCGGAAATAGGAAAGCGGGTGCGGATGGGCGACGAACGCGCCTTCCTTGGCGAGTTCTGTCCAGCCTGAAAGATCAAGAAGGCCACGGAAGACGCCGTTTTCGGGCCTGAAAAGGCGGAACTCGCCATTTCCGTCAAAGCAGTCCGCCTTACGCATCATCACGGTCGAATATTCGCCGATAAGGTTGAGGTGATGCATCGCGGTCAAGCGGATGAAATCCCGGCCTTCGATGATCTTCAAACCCCGATCGACTTGGAAATGGTTGATCAGGTTGATGAAGTTGTTCCTCTCGTCGATCACGTGCCGCGGTGAAAAGGCAAGTTTCGTCCCTCTGCCGCGCGTCGCCTCCAGCGCTTCGAGAAGAAACTGCACGCAGAAAGGGCTAAGCACGTCGTCATCGAATAGAAATTTGATGTATTCGCCCTCAGCGAGACCGGCCAGCCTCATGATATTGGTGTATTCGCCGGGATGGGGATTGCGGCTATAAGCAATGAGGCTGGAATACCGTGAACAGATTGCCTCGATGGCGTCCGTCGGGCAATCGTCCGAGACAATGATCTCGACATCCGCATAGCTTTGCGCGATTGCGCTCTTTAGGGCGAGTTCAAAGAAATCAGGCTTGTAGGCCGGTATACAGATCGACACGCGCGGCAAATGTTTCTCCCTTGAAACGCTTCTCTCCAGCCTCAGCCGGCGAGAGCGGTGATCGCTTCGCCGAAGGACCAAGCAGACCGCTTGCCATGACCATAGAATTCGGGCATTACGCGAGGCTTGCGCAGAAGGGCAGGCAAAATCGGCAAAAGACGCCTCGGATCTCGCTCGATAGCTGAATGATTGCTGGGAGAAGGTGGCACGCTCTCGGGCATTCGCAATTCTGCGTTCCACGAGCATCGGCCTGTGTGGTGGACGCTCTGCGCTGCGTCACCCGCTTGGCGGAATTCCCTAACGCGAAAACTGAATGATCTCGCCTTTGTATTGCTTGCGGATGGTCTCGCGGAAACCGAGTTTGGCTGCGACCCGCAGCGAGGCGTGGTTCTCGGGACTGATGATGCAGCTCATCGGCTTTCCCGGAAAATGCGCCTCCGCCCAGCCGATCAGAGCCGTCAGCGCCTCTGTGGCATAACCGTGGCCGTGAGCCGCGGGCATCAGCGCCCAGCCGATCTCCATCGTTCCCTCGATCGACGGTTCCATATCGCGCCGGGCTTCGAGGAAACCAGCTTCGCCGATGAACCTACCGCTTTCCCTTTCCACGATCGCCAGAAAGCCGAAACCCATATGGTGCCACATGCCGGCGATGCGCAGCATGCGGCTCCAGCTCTGCTCGCGCGTCGACGGCGCACCGGTAATGAAGCGAACGACCTTTTCGTCCGCCCATAGCGCCGCATGCGCCTCGAAATCGTCGAGGCGGTGAGGGCGAAGCGTCAGCCGCTCTGTTTCCAAGGTGGGTATGTCGATCACGAGGAATCCTTGTGGAAGTCGCGTTCAGGCGCCGGGCTCACCGTCCCAATAGTCGAGGTCGCCTTCGGTCCTTCCGATATGGCGGAATCGCCCGGTTTCTGTCGCGTCCCTGTTGGTCTTGGCAAGGAACTTTCCGGAATCGGGATATTCGACGATTTCGGTCTTCGCCATCGTCGAGATGCCGAGATAGACGAGGGTGGTTGTGCCGGTATTGATAAGCTGATGCGCCGTTTCCGGCCCGCCCGCCGGTGCGCCGAGCACGTCGCCTGCCTTGATCGGATGGCGCTCGTCGCCGAAACGGTATTCGCCGGTGCCTGCGATCACGTAGAACAGCTCGTCTTCGACATGGTGATTGTGGAAGGGGCAGCTCGATTTGCCGGATGGCACCTCATTGTAGCTGATGCCGAGGCCCGCCAGGCCGAGCAGCGCTCCGAAGGAGACGTCGGCGCCTTCGTAGAGCTCGCCCTGTTTCCAGTGGTCGACCTTGAGATCAGCGATATTGATCACCGTTTTCGATTCCGCCGCCATGATGTTCTCCTGTTGCAGGATGAGAAACTATCATCTTGCCGGAAAATTCAATGGCAATCGCGCGCTGACCCGGGAAAATCCTCGGCATGGGCGGAGAGGAGAACGCCGCCCATGCTTCGAGCGCCGCACTTCGGATGGATGCGCCAGACGCTCTGTTGCTGTCGTGACCTCAGCGGACGTAGAAGGTCACGCTTCCGTCCGCCGCCTGTTCGGCATTGACGATGTTGCGGACATCGACCCCCTCGTTGTTCAGACGGTGTGCAAGCGATCTGTTGGCATCGATCGAGGCCTGGATGCCGCGTATGGCCTGCCCGGAGCGTTCCGGGGCCGAGCGCGGACCTGTCGTCTCGTCGTCGAGATTGTGCCAGTTGCGGACCTGCTCGACATTGAAGTTATTACCCCGGAAGGTCCTGAGCGTCTGCTCGATGCCTTGGGCGGAGTTCATTCCGAAGCTCGCGGCTTGGCTGACGCCGGCAAATGCGAGAGAGGAGAGGGCTGCGGCGATGGTGATTGTGACAACGCGGTTCATGATTTAATCCTTTCATCTGCTTTGACGGTCGGCTGTCGTGCAGGGGATCGTCTGCGTCACAATAAGGAGCTGGCGTTGCCGTTTTCGCCATTCAATAGGTTAAGCCACTGAAAACGCATTAAAAATTCTTCATGAAAACGGCCTTCGAATTGCCGTTTTCCGCGCTTCCGGAAAAGCGGATTTCGGAGGCTTGGCCGGCTCGGCAGGGATGGTGCGGCTATCCCCTTGTCGATATTTCCTCTTTCGCAGTTGCGGCACCGGCCGAAAGTGCTTGCCATTCCGATGAAGGCATGTTTTGACCGCGGGCTGTCGAGTGGAAAAAGTACCGCCAACCGAAGGTAAACAATGTCGAGAGAGACCGCTCCCCATATTTTGATCGTCGAGGCCCGCTTCTATGACGACATGGCCGATGCGCTGCTCGAAGGCGCGACCTTTGCGCTCGAGCAGGCCGGCGCCACCTATGAGGTCGTCACCGTTCCCGGCGCGTTGGAAATTCCAGCGGCGATTGCCATGGCGCTCGATGGGGACGACAATGGCGGCACGCATTATGACGGCTATGTCGCTCTCGGCATGGTCATTCGCGGCGAGACCTACCATTTCGATATCGTATCGAACGAATCCTCGCGCGCTCTGATGGACCTCGCGGTTAGTGAATCCCTTGCCATCGGCAACGGCATTCTGACCGTGGAAAATGACGAACAGGCTTGGGCGCGCGCCCGCCGTTCGGACAAGGACAAGGGCGGGTTTGCCGCTCGTGCGGCTCTGACGATGATCGCGCTGAAGCAGAAACTGGGTGCATAACGAATGAACGACGACAAGACGGAACGGCCGGTCAAGACTGCGAACCAGCGGGGCGCTGCCCGCCTGGCGGCCGTTCAGGCGCTTTATCAGATGGATGTCGGTGGCACCGGCGTTCTGGAAATCGTCGCTGAATACGAGGCGCACCGCCTCGGCCAGGAACTCGACGGCGCGACCTATCTGAAGGCCGATGCCGCCTGGTTCCGCTCCATCGTCTCCGGCGTCGTGCGTGATCAGGTCCGTCTAGATCCGCTGATTGCTGCAGCGCTGCAGGATGATTGGGCGCTGTCGCGCCTCGACAGCACGGTTCGCGCCATCCTGCGCGCCGGCGTCTTCGAGCTCCTGGATCGCAAGGACGTCCCGGTGGCGGTCATCGTCACTGAATATGTCGAGATCGCTCGAGCCTTTTTTGATGACGACGAGCCGAAGCTCGTCAACGCCGTACTCGACCGCATCGCCAAGCAGGTCCGCGGCGAAGCGAAGAAGTAACTCTTTAGCGCCGAACAATCTCACCTACGTCTTTCTTCGTACCGCAATGGTTTTCGGCCTTTGCGGACTTGACGCCACGTAATCGACCACGCAATCTCCCCACCGCTTAGCTGTGCATTTCTGTGGAGAGGAAGGCGAGTCGGCGGCGTATCTGCCGGAAAAGGAGTGAGTTCCGGCCTATGGAGGAAAGAGCGAAATGACCATTCTTTTATGCGTAATCGCATGCGGTCTGCTCTCGGTGGTCTATGCCGCCTGGGCAACCCGGTCGGTGCTTGCCGCCGATCAGGGCAACAGCCGGATGCAGGAGATCGCGGGCTACATCCGCGAGGGCGCCCAAGCCTACCTGACGCGTCAGTATAGAACCATCGCGCTTGTCGGCGTCGTTGTTTTCATCGCAGCCTGGCTGCTTCTCTCCGCCACCGCCGCCATCGGTTTCCTGATCGGCGCCGTACTATCAGGTGCTGCCGGTTTCATCGGCATGCACGTCTCCGTCCGCGCCAACGTGCGCACCGCCCAGGCAGCGTCCGCCAGCCTTTCCGCCGGCCTCGACATCGCCTTCAAGTCTGGCGCGATCACTGGCATGCTGGTGGCGGGCCTCGCGCTGCTCGGCGTCTCCATCTACTATACGATATTGACCGTCGGGCTCGGACATGAGAGCGGCTCGCGCGAAGTCATCGACGCGCTGGTGGCGCTCGGTTTCGGCGCCTCGCTGATCTCGATTTTCGCCCGTCTCGGGGGCGGCATTTTCACCAAGGGCGCCGATGTCGGCGGCGACCTCGTCGGCAAGGTGGAGGCCGGTATCCCCGAAGACGATCCGCGCAATCCGGCAACGATCGCCGATAACGTCGGCGACAATGTCGGCGACTGCGCCGGCATGGCCGCCGACCTTTTCGAGACCTATGCGGTCTCCGTCGTCGCCACCATGGTCCTCGCAGCGATCTTCTTTGCCGGCGCGCCGATTCTCCAGTCTGCGATGATCTATCCGCTGGCGATCTGCGGTGCCTGCATCATCACCTCGATCATCGGCACCTTCTTCGTCAAGCTCGGCTCGAACGGCTCGATCATGGGCGCGCTGTACAAGGGTCTCATCGTCACCGGCCTGCTGTCGATTGTCGGTCTCGGCGCCGCCACCTCGCTGACCGTCGGCTGGGGCTCGCTCGGCACGGTCGCCGGCGCCGACGTCACGGGTACGAACCTCTTTGTCTGCGGTCTCGTCGGCCTCGTCGTCACCGCCTTGATCGTGGTTATCACCGAATATTATACCGGCACCGGCAAACGCCCCGTCGTTTCGATCGCCCAGTCTTCGGTGACCGGTCACGGCACCAACGTCATCCAGGGCCTTGCGGTCTCGCTAGAATCGACCGCCCTGCCGGCGATCGTCATTGTCGGCGGCATTCTCGCCACTTACCAGCTCGGCGGCCTCTTCGGCACCGGCATCGCCGTCACCGCCATGCTCGGCCTTGCCGGCATGATCGTTGCGCTGGATGCTTTCGGCCCAGTTACCGACAATGCCGGCGGCATCGCCGAAATGTCGCATCTGCCGCCGGAAGTGCGCAAGTCGACCGACGCGCTCGACGCCGTCGGCAACACCACCAAAGCGGTCACCAAGGGTTACGCGATCGGTTCTGCCGGTCTCGGCGCGCTGGTGCTCTTTGCCGCCTACGCCAACGACCTGCAGTATTTTGCGGCCCACGGCGACCAGTATCCCTACTTCGCCAATATCGGCACGATCTCCTTCGAACTGTCGAACCCTTACGTCGTCGCCGGCCTGCTTTTCGGCGGCTTGATTCCCTATCTGTTCGGCGGCATCGCCATGACAGCCGTCGGCCGCGCCGCCGGTTCGATCGTCGAGGAGGTTCGCCGGCAGTTCAAGATGAAGCCCGGTATCATGCAGGGAACGGAAAAACCGGATTACGGCAAGGCCGTCGACCTGCTGACCAAGGCCGCCATCCGCGAGATGATCGTGCCTTCGCTGCTGCCGGTGCTCGCTCCCGTCGTCGTCTATTTCGGCGTGCTTCTGATTTCCGGCTCCAAGGCCTCGGCCTTTGCCGCCCTCGGCGCATCGCTGCTCGGCGTCATCATCAACGGCCTCTTCGTCGCCATCTCGATGACCTCGGGCGGCGGCGCCTGGGACAATGCCAAGAAGAGCTTCGAGGACGGGTTTGTCGACAAGGATGGCGTGCGCCACATGAAGGGCTCGGATGCGCACAAGGCCTCCGTTACCGGCGATACCGTCGGTGATCCCTACAAGGATACCGCCGGCCCCGCCGTCAACCCGGCGATCAAGATCACCAACATTGTTGCGCTGCTGTTGCTTGCCGTTCTCGCGGGCTGATGCAGATTGCAAAAGGGCAGCAGGCCGCCGTGGCGCTGAAAATACACCCATTGAAAAACCCGCCGGATCGCTCCGGCGGGTTTTTCATTGAAAGCGTGTCGATCAGCGCAGGCTGCTCGGATTTTGTGGCGTGCCACCGGCGCCGCCGCCGAACAGGCTGCGGGCAGCACTTGCTGCGCTGCCGCCGGAGAGCATCTGCTGCAGGAAGGTGAGTTCCTTGCCGCCGGTCGGCGTGACGCGCGAGATCGTATCGAAGACCTTGCCGTCCTGCAGTGTGTAATTGGCACGGCGGGTGACGACGCCGTTCTTGTCGAAATAAATGGCCAGAACGGTCTGGTCGACGACCTTCAGCTTCTGGAAGGCGACGGCGCGCGTGCGCCGCTGCGAAATATAATAGAAGACCTCACCGTCAAAGGTCGCCGTCGTCGATGGCGTGCCGAGCGAAAGCAGGACCTGTTCGCGGCTGGAACCTTCCGGAACGAGATTGAGCGACTGTTGATCGACGACATAGCCGCCGTTGAGCACTGTGCCGGTCTGGCAGCCTGAAAGAACTGATGTGGAGGCGATTATGAAGGCAATGGCCGCGCTGCTGAAGAGTTTCATGTCAGACTTGAAATACCGTTTCTTCAACGACATCTACTCCCTTGGGTGTCGATAGCAGCCATTTTGGGCCTTGCACGCTTTCCTCCTGCAAAACCATTGTGGCCATTCCGGGTCGAGTTTCCCGAATTCGCTTCGCTGGCGCCTCGAAGGCGTCGTCCTGAAGCTGGCCACGAACGGCATTGCAATTCGCGCCTGCTTCGGTAAACCAGCTTTCGAAATCATGCAACAAGGCCGGACGCCAGCCGGCGTGAAGAATGAGGCATTTCCGGAAAAAACAATGATCCTCGGGCTCTTCCGCAAGAAAAACAACAATCAGATGATCGTCGACAGGCAATATGCAGCGCTGACCGCAGCCGCGCGCGTGCCCGATCTCTACGAGCGGCTCAATGTACCGGATACCGTCATGGGCCGCTTCGAAATGCTGTCGATCGTAATGATTCTGTTTTTTCGCCGCACGCGCGCCTCTGCCGTCAGCGGCCAGGAGATTGCCCAGGAGATCGTCGATGCCTTCTTTCAGGACATCGACTATTCGATCCGCGAGCTCGGCATCGGCGACAACAGCGTGCCGAAACGCATGAAGAAGCTCGCCGGCATGTTCTACGGCCGGCTCGAAACCTATTCGAAGGCGATGGATGCCGGCGATGCCGAGGCGCTGGCGCTTGCATTAACGCGCAATATCTATCCGGAAACCGAGACGCCGGCCGATATGTCCGGCCTGGTCAGCTGGATGATCGCCGCAGAATCTCATCTGTCCGCCGTTCCGGAAGAGCTGATCGCCAGCGGTTCGGCAACGCTGCCGCCGGTCGCCTGAAGGAGGAAACGATGAAGAACGATCGGGACGATGTTCCCTTCTCCTATCACGTCAAGGTCGGCCACATCTCGGCCAATCCCGTCGAGGTTCATATCGAGGCCGATGCCAGCGAGTTGAAGGCGCTTGCCGGGGCCTGGAGCGTCGTCTCCGTCGACGATCTCAGCGCCGATCTGCAGATCGCCCGCTGGAAACGCGACGGCGTCCGCATCAAGGGCCGCGTCCAGGCGAAGATCGTCCAGTCCTGCGTCGTGACGCTGGAACCGGTCGAAGCCGTGATCGACGAAAGTTTCGAGCAGATTTTCGTGCCTGAGGGTTCCAAGCTTGCACGCCAGCCCGGTAACGACGCCGGCGAGATGCTGCTCGATCCCGATGGTCCCGATCTGCCCGAGACCTTTGTCGGCGACACGATCGATGCCGGCGAGGTGGTTGCCGAATTCGCCGCTCTCGCGATCGATCCCTATCCCCGCAAGCAGGGTGTCGAGTTCAAGGGCCATATCGAGGATAGCGGCGAAAACGACAAAAAACCCTCCGCTTTCGCGGTCCTCAAGGACTGGAAAAAGGACTGAAGCACCTCTGGCATTTGACATAATTCAGTTGTATGCGACGCCAAAACCGGTATTTTGGCCCAAATTTCGCGCCTCGGCGAAAAGAAGGATCAGGGACGCGTGATCAGAATATCTCTCGACCTCATGGGTGGCGACTTTGGTCCCCAGGTTGTCATCCCCGGCGCCGCCAAGGCACTGGACCGGCATCCGGATATTTCCTTCGTTTTCTACGGTCTTAAAGAACAGTGCGATCCCTTTCTCGCCAAGTTCCCGAAACTCAAGGAAAAATCGGTCTTTCACGACTGTGAGCTTGCTGTCAGCATGGAAGAGAAGCCGAGCCAGGCGCTGCGCCGCGGCCGCTATATCTCGACCATGTGGCGCTCGATCGAGGCGGTGAAGACGGGCGATGCCGATGTCGCTGTCTCTGCCGGCAACACCGGCGCACTGATGGCGATGGCGAAATTCTGTCTTCGCACGATGGCCAATATCGAGCGCCCGGCGATCGCAGCGATCTGGCCGACGCTGAAGGGGGAGAGCATCGTGCTCGATGTCGGTGCGACGATCGGCGCAGATGCGCAGCAACTGATGGATTTTGCGCTGATGGGCGGCGCCATGGCGCGCGCGCTTTTCGAGATCGAACGCCCGACGATCGGCCTTCTGAACGTCGGTGTCGAGGAGGTGAAAGGCCAGGAAGAGGTCAAGGAGGCCGGCCGCCTGTTGCGCGAGGCGAATATCGATTCGCTCGAATATTCCGGCTTCGTCGAGGGCAACGATCTCGGAAAGGGCACGGTCGACGTTGTCGTCACCGAAGGCTTCTCCGGCAACATCGCGCTCAAGACCGCCGAAGGCACCGCCAAGCAGATCGCCGAATATCTGCGTGCCGCCATGTCCCGCACGTTGCTCGCCCGTATCGGCTATCTCTTCGCCAAGAGCGCCTTCGATATGCTGCGCGAGAAGCTCGATCCGAGCAAGGTCAATGGCGGAGTGTTTCTCGGGCTGAACGGCATCGTCATCAAGAGCCATGGCGGCGCCAACGCCGAAGGCATCGCTGCTGCCATCGAGGTCGGTTACGACATGGCTAAGAACGGCCTCAATCAGAAAATAGAAAACGATCTTAAGAAATATCATGCCAAGCGGCTGCCTCCCATAGGCCCGGAAGCGGCATGAGCTATGGGGTTCAATCGAATATGATCCGTTCAGTGGTTCGCGGATTCGGAGCCGCACTTCCGAAGCGCGTGATGACCAATCGTGATATGGAGGCCATCGTCGATACGTCGGACGAATGGATCGTCCAGCGCACCGGCATCCGCCAGCGTTAC
Organism: Rhizobium sp. BK049; assembly: GCF_014193135.1. Classification (NCBI taxonomy): domain Bacteria; kingdom Pseudomonadati; phylum Pseudomonadota; class Alphaproteobacteria; order Hyphomicrobiales; family Rhizobiaceae; genus Rhizobium; species Rhizobium sp. BK049. The sequence goes on along the minus strand of NZ_JACHYV010000004.1, from coordinate 124,439 downwards.
GTAGCCGGCGACGACGAGACGACGGCCTCGCTTGGCGAAGCCGCCGCGCGTGCGGCCCTTGCCAATGGCGGCCTGACGCCCGCCGATATCGATCTTATCATCTGTGCCACCTCGACGCCGGACAACACCTTTCCGGCAACCTCGGTCAACATCCAGAACCGTCTCGGCATGAGCCACGGTTTTGCCTTCGACGTCCAGGCCGTCTGCACCGGCTTCGTCTATGCGGTCACGACCGCGGACGCCTATATCCGCGGCGGCCTTGCAAAGCGCGTTCTCGTCATCGGTGCCGAGACTTTTTCGCGCATTCTAGACTGGAACGATCGCACCACCTGCGTGCTTTTCGGCGATGGCGCCGGCGCGATCGTGCTCGAGGCGGCAGAAGGCGAGGGCACGTCTGCCGATCGCGGTGTGCTGACCGCGCATCTGCGCTCCGACGGTTCGCACAAAGACAAGCTTTATGTCGATGGCGGACCGTCGACGACGGGCAGCGTCGGCAAGCTGCGCATGGAAGGCCGCGAGGTCTTCAAATATGCAGTCGGCATGATCACCGATGTCATTCAGGCCGCTTTCGATTCGACAGGGACAACTGCCGAAGACCTCAACTGGCTGGTGCCGCACCAGGCCAATCGACGCATCATCGACGGTTCGGCGAAGAAGCTGAACATCGATGCGGACAAGGTCGTCGTCACCGTCGACCTGCACGGCAATACCTCAGCCGCCTCGATCCCGCTCGCGCTTGCGACCGCTGCCGGCGACGGCCGCATCAAAAAGGGCGACCTCGTGATGCTCGAAGCGATGGGCGGCGGCTTCACCTGGGGCGCTGTTCTGCTCCGCTGGTAAGCACGAATCCTAAAAAACTGGCGGCGAACAAGAGCTTGACCGTGAGGCGCAAGACAAATACTCTTCGTTCGCTTTCAAAAAATATTTTGTAATGGGCGGGGAAACCATGACCGGAAAAACAGTGACGCGAGCAGACCTGGCGGAATCCGTTTTCCGCAAGGTTGGTCTTTCCCGGACCGAATCCGCTGAACTTGTGGAAACCGTCATCGACGAAATCTGCAACGCCATTGTCCGTGGCGAAACCGTCAAGCTTTCCTCCTTCGCGACCTTTCAGGTTCGCGATAAGAACGAGCGGATCGGCCGCAATCCGAAGACCGGCGAGGAGGTTCCGATCTCTCCCCGCCGGGTGATGACCTTCAAGGCTTCGAATGTCCTGAAGACACGTATCCTCAAGGCGCATGTCTCCCGCAAGGTCAAGCTGAAGCCGCAGAATCCGGCTCTCTGAGATCGGACTTCCTCTTGTTGGTGCGTGTTTTTTTCACGCTGGTCGATCCCCTGTGCGCAACGTCGAGACATGACTTGAATTGTTGACGCCAAACCTTTGAAATATGGTGAGTCGCCGTTGGATTGAGCCTGCGAGGTTGCGTAGCATATGACGTTGGACAAGAGCCCCGATGCCTTTCGCACCATCAGCGAAGTCGCAGACGATCTTGATCTGCCGCAGCATGTGCTGCGCTTCTGGGAGACACGGTTTCCCCAGATAAAGCCGATGAAGCGCGGCGGCGGCCGTCGCTACTACCGGCCGGAGGACGTCGACCTCCTCAAGGGCATCCGGCATTTGCTCTATGATCACGGCTATACGATCAAGGGCGTGCAGAAGCTTCTGAAGACCAACGGCAACAAGTTCGTCATCTCGGTCGGCCACGGCGATCTCGCCAGTGTCGAGGCGCTTGCCTCGGGTGCGCAGGAGGCGGGCGCCGGGGAACCGCGTGTCGGAATGGCGGAGGAGGATCAGATTGTCGGCCGCGCCAAGCCGCCGATCACCCGCCGGTTCTTCAATTTCGTCGCCGGCGACGACGAGCAGCCGGAAGTGTCGATCGGCAAATCGAGCGTCGGCAAGGAAGACAGGGCGCTGCTTCAAGAGGCGCTCTACGACCTCCTGGAATGCAAGCGTCTGCTCGATCAGGTGCGCTGATTAGGTTCCGCAAAGCTGCTTCATCGCCTGTTCGAGCTCACTGAGCTGGAACGGCTTTCGCAGCACCGGGAGCGCGCTGGGGCTGCTGCCTTCCGGGGCGCTGCCATATCCCGTTGCGTAGAGATAGGGCTTGCCGCGTTCGTCGAGCAGCTTTGCGACCGGCAGCGAGCTACGGCCGGCGAGGGAGACGTCGAGGATTGCAGCGTCGAACTCCGCGTCCCTGGCGGTTGCGAGCGCCCGTTCCAGATCCGGCGCGCTCGCACGAACCCGATAGCCGAGATCGCTCAGCATGTCCTCAAGCAACATGGCGATCAGCGCATCGTCCTCGACAATGAATATGTCTTTCATGATCCCGTCCCCCCATTCCCCTGCCGGGGCACGAAGATTTATGTGGACCGCTCGCGAAGCGCGTCAAGACGCCACGCGCAGTGGTGGAAAACTTGTCGCACAAAACAGTGCAGCCGTTTTGAGACGCCGATATGTGTAAACATAAAAATCCAAGGTGCGGCAAGCGAATCTGAAAGATCGCGCCGCGCTTTGGGAACAGCATATTGCCCGGCGAAATTCGATGTGCAAAAGCTGGGATGCCGTTTCCGCGACGGCCGAGAAGGGGTGTGGAATGGATTTGTTGAGTGCCACGGATTGGCTGCGTCACAGGCCGGGCTATACCTATCCGCTGGCCGTCGCCTTCGTCGGTCTGACCTTTCTTCTAAGACTTGCCGCCAGTGATTACCTCTCCGGATTTCCTTTTCTGAGCTTCCTTCCGGCGATCCTGCTCGCAAGTTTCATAGGCGGCGCCGGGCCTGGCTTCGTGGCGGCCATGCTCGCCGGTTTCCTCGTCCAGCAGTTTTTCGTCGAACCGCACGATGCCTTCTGGCCGGTGAGCGCCGGCCAATGGATCGGTCTTGCGACCTTTCTCATCAATGCGGTGATCATCATCGGTCTGATGGAAACGATTATTGTCTCCTATGGCAGGCAGAGTCGCCTCCGCAGCGAGCTCAACAGTTTCAATGCGCGCCTTGAGGAAACGGTGGTGCAGCGCACTGCCGAACTCAGGCATGAGATGGAAGAGAATGCCGCCGCCCAGGCGCAGGTGCGCCAGTTGCAGAAGATGGAGACGATCGGTCAGCTCACGGGCGGCGTCGCCCATGATTTCAACAATATGCTGGCAATCATCATCGGTAATCTCGATCTCGCTCAGCGGCGGATGACCGGACACGAGGATCCGCGCCTGCTGAACTCCCTTCAGAACGCCAGAGACGGCGCCCAGCGAGCGGCGGTATTGACCGCACGTCTTCTGGCCTTCTCTCGTCAGCAGCCACTGGCCCCGGAGATGATCGACGTCAATAAGCTGGTCGGCGGCATGTCGGAGTTGCTCCGGCGCACGCTCGGCGAACATATCCGAATCGAGACTGTGCTTGCCGGCGGCCTCTGGCCGACTTTCGCCGATCTCAGCCAACTTGAAAACGCCATGCTGAACCTTGCCGTTAATGCGCGCGACGCCATGCCCGGCGGCGGTCATCTGACGATCGAGACCGCCAACACCGAACTTGACGAGCGATATTCGCGCATGCATTCGGAAGTCGAGGCGGGCCAGTATGTGATGATCAGTATCACCGACACCGGCATCGGCATGTCGGCCGATGTAATCGACCGCGCCTTCGAACCGTTCTACACCACCAAAGGACCCGGCAAGGGAACCGGTCTCGGGCTGAGCCAAGTCTACGGCTACATCAAACAGAGCGGCGGCCACATCAAGATCTATTCGGAGATCGACCGGGGAACGACGGTAAAGATCTATCTGCCGCGTCATGTCGGCAAGGCGGATGCCCGCCTGGCCGCCGTCGGCGCCCAGCCGATTCCTCAGGGAAGCGTTAACGATACTATCCTGGTGGTGGAGGACGATGAACATGTCCGCACCATGACCGCCGAAAGCCTCCACGAACTCGGTTACAGCGTGTTGCAGGCGGCAAGCGGCGTGGAGGCGCTTCTCCTTTTGGAGGAGAACCCCGACGTCGATCTGATCTTCACCGATATCGTTATGCCGCAGATGAGCGGACGTCAGCTCGCGGATGCCGTTCAGGTAAAATGGCCGGGAATCAGGATTCTTTACACCACTGGTTACACGCGTAATGCCATCGTCCACAATGGCGTGCTTGATCATGGCGTTTCGCTGCTCGCCAAGCCATTCAGCCTGGAGCAACTCGCCCATAAGATCCGCGAACTCTTGAACGTCCCGGTGACCGCGGAAGATGAGGGAACGTGAAGGCGTGCAGGCTGCGCGCCCCCAGCCCCAATTCCTTATTCGAGAACCTGGATCACCCGATGCGTCTTCGGCTCGACGATCACGCGACGCTCGTTCACCACGGTGTAGGCATAGCCGTCGGCATTGGGCACGGTATGGACCTCAATCGTATCCGGCAGCGTCGCGCCAACCGTGATTTCGCCGTCATAGACGACGGATGGCGTGTTTTGCTCCATGACATAGGTACGCACCTCGCCTGGCAGGACGACGGAGCCGGTTGGTGCTGGATCAGTGACAACCACTGTACTCTGTGCGAAGGCCGCCGAGCAGATGGTCAGCATCGCGGCCGTAGTCAGCATGATCTTGCGCATGGGGTGTTCTCCTTGTGGATTCTAGACATCAACGCAACGCCGGCCATACGGCATAGTTCCGCCGCCTTGATGTCGTGACAGAGGCCAGCGCGCCGATTGTTTGTTGCTAAACCCCTTTATGCACCATACGGTTGAGCCGTCCGAATCATGTTCAATGCGAGTCGTCTGGTGGCATCACAGCCGGGCTCTTTACCCTTCGTTAACCATGTCGGCGATTTATGTCACGTGAACGGCCGGATGGCCGTTGATTCGACGATCCGGCGCGTTTCGGTCTGCGAATGGGTTTCTGGAAAGAGGATTACGGCGGCTCGAGACATGCGGTTGGGGAAGACGATATCGCTGTTGGCCGTGGCGGGTCTGATGGCCGGCTGCACGTCGACAGGCGGTGTGCGACAGCCTTCCGGACCGGAGACGGTGGCCCCTGAAAAGGCGCTGGTCCTGCCGCCGCCGGGCGGGCCGTCGATTGTCAGCGTCGTGGAGCGCAAGCGCGGCAATGGTGTCGAGCAGACGGTCTCGCTGTTCACCTCATCTTCCGTACCCGGGCAGAATTTTCTGAAAGCCGAGTTCTTCGGCGCTTCCGGGGCCAATCCCGGGATGGGCAATGCCAGCTTCAGCATGATCAACGAGAGCGGCATTGCTCGCGAGGTGGCCCGTTCGGCTCCCGGCGTGCCGATGACGACATCGGCGACCTTCCTGCAGAACGCATATGGCCCCTTCGGCTATGCTTCCGGCCGCAGTCGCGCCGGCGATACCTGCATCTATGCCTGGCAGCAGATCCGCTCGAGCGCGGCCGCCAATACCCAGGCCCGCAATTTCGGCATGATCCAGCTGCGCCTGCGCCTGTGCGATGCTCGCGCAACCGAGCGCCAACTGCTCGGCATCGTCTACGGCTATACCATCACCGGCACCTTCGATGGCCCGACCTGGAACCCGTACGGTAACCCGCCCCCAGCCAGCGCGGCGCTCGGTCGTACCGGCGAACCGATCTATCCCGATGAGGGCGGATATCGCGCCAGCCCGATGCCGCTCGGCTATGAGTCGGCCCCTGCGGTAGTGCGCCTGCCGCGGACCGCTCCGGTTCGTAGCGCCCCAAGCCAGCAACCGGTGCAGGACGCCGCGCCCTTGCCGACGCCGATCGGTCCGCGCGTGCCGCTGCCGAGCGAGGCGCCACAGACGAGTGCCGCGCCGGATCCGGCCGCCGCGCCACTGGAACAATCGGCAAGAGCGATCGGCGTCACGGTGCCCTCGCCGGATTGCATAGGCGACGCGGGCATGACGGCCGTCTGCCGGAGATAGAGTATGCCCCCGGGTAACAGACGGTGCCCCGGCGCAATTTCGAAGGAACGTCGATGCGCAAAGCCCGCAGTGTGTTCATATGGGCCGTTGTTTCGCTCTGCATGATCGTGCTGATCACTCTGCCGGTTAATCTGCAGACCCAGCTCATCACCAGCATTACGGTCGTCTCGGTGATGGCGCTCATTAAGATACTGAAGGGCGAGGGGACATGGCGCCTGGTGGCGCTTGCCTTCGGAACGTCGATCGTGCTGCGCTACGTCTATTGGCGCACCGCCAACACCCTGCCGCCGCTGAACCAGCCTGAGAATTTCATTCCCGGCTTGCTTCTCTACCTTGCCGAAATGTACAGCGTCGCGATGCTGGCGCTCAGCCTTTTCATCGTCGCCACACCGCTCCCGCCGCGCCCATCGCGAGCCGCCAATCCCGGGCGCTTGCCCCATGTCGATGTGTTCGTGCCTTCTTATAACGAGGATGCCGGCCTTCTCGGAAACACGCTGGCTGCCGCCAAGGCGATGGACTATCCGGCCGACAAGCTGCATGTCTGGCTGCTCGACGACGGCGGCACCATGCAGAAGCGCAATTCCGGCAAGTTGCTCGAGGCCCAGGCGGCGGCGGCCCGCCATGGCGAGCTGAAGCAGCTCTGCCAGGATCTTGACGTCACTTATCTCACGCGCGACCGCAACGAGCATGCCAAGGCCGGCAATCTCAACAACGGCATGAAACATTCGACCGGGGAACTCATCGCCGTTTTCGACGCGGACCACGCGCCGGCTCGCGATTTCCTGCTCGAGACGGTCGGCTACTTCGAAGACGACCCGAAGCTCTTTCTCGTCCAAACTCCGCATTTCTTCATCAATCCCGACCCGCTCGAACGCAATCTGCGCACTTTCGAAAAAATGCCGAGCGAGAATGAGATGTTCTACGGCATCATCCAGCGCGGCCTCGACAAATGGAATGCCGCCTTTTTCTGCGGCTCGGCTGCAGTCTTGAGCCGCAAGGCGCTCGAATCCCAGAACGGGTTTCGGGCATCAGCATTACCGAGGATTGCGAGACGGCGCTGGCTCTCCATGGCAGCGGCTGGAACAGCATCTATGTCGACAAGCCGCTGATCGCCGGGCTGCAACCGGCCACCTTCGCGAGCTTCATCGGCCAGCGCAGCCGCTGGGCGCAGGGTATGATGCAGATCCTGCGCTTCCGCTTCCCGCTTCTGAAGCGCGGCCTGTCGATCCCGCAGCGCCTGTGCTACATGTCATCCACGCTTTTCTGGCTCTTCCCGTTCCCGCGCACGATCTTCCTGTTTGCGCCGCTTTTCTACCTGTTCTTCGACCTGGAAATTTTCACGGCCTCCGGCGGCGAATTCCTTGCCTATACGCTTGCCTATATGCTCGTGAACCTGATGATGCAGAATTACCTCTACGGATCCTTCCGCTGGCCCTGGATTTCCGAGCTTTACGAATATGTCCAGACGGTGCATCTGCTGCCAGCTGTCGTCTCGGTCATGCTCAATCCGCGGAAGCCGACCTTCAAGGTTACCGCCAAGGATGAATCGATCGCCGTCAGCCGCCTGTCGGAGATCAGCCGCCCCTTCTTCGTGATCTTTGCGGTGCAGATCATCGCGCTCGTCATTACCTTCTACAGGATCTATGCCGAGCCCTATAAGGCCGACGTCACACTTGTCGTCGGCGGGTGGAACATGATCAATCTGATCATGGCCGGCTGCGCACTCGGCGTCGTATCGGAACGTGGCGAGCGCGCGTTGTCCCGGCGCGTCCGCGTCAACCGGCGCTGCGAGTTCTATGCCAATGGCAAGTGGTATGCGGCCTCGATCGAGGACGTCTCCGTCCATGGCGCAAGGCTGCATATCTTTAACAAGCATCTCGATGAACTGCTCGTCGGCGCCCCCGGCGAGATGCGCTTCCGGCCCTATAGCGGTGCAGATCTGGAAACCCTGCCGCTGATCGTCCGCAACATCGAGCCATCAGGCGATATCATAGCAATGTCGGCTGCCAATACGTGCCGAAAAGCGCGCTTGATCATCGCCTGATCGCCGATCTGATGTTTGCCAATTCCGATCAGTGGACCCAGTTCCAGGAATCTCGGCGCCGCAATCCGGGTCTCATTCGCGGCACCATCTGGTTTCTCGGCCTGTCCCTCTATCAGACCAGCCGCGGCCTGGTTTACCTCTTCCGCAGCATGCGGCCGGAGCGGGAGGCGCAGCAGCGGGCGGCAAAGGTCAATGCCGGATGAGAAAGATCGTCGCCGCCGCGCTCCTCCTGTTGCATGCCCCCGCTGTCACCCAGGCGCAGACGGCGCCCTTCGACATGTCCGGCGAGCGTCCGCCCGGCGCGTCTACTGCCCCGAGATTGACGCCGCCTGCTCCGCCCGCAGCGACGGCGCCGGTACCTGTCACGCCACCCATTTCCGTTGCGCCCGCACCCGCTCCTGCGCCGATCACTGTCGTGCCGCAGCCGGCAGCGCCGGCGCTTCAGCCCGGCGCGGCGAATGCCGCTTCGCAGCCGCGCCACCGCGATATCAGGCGTTACTTAGTGCCCTTTTCGAAATTCAGCCTCAATGGCGAATATGACCGCCGGTCATGGTCTGTCTATCTGACGCCCGAGCAGGCGGCCGCCAAGGCAAGTTTCACCTTCGCCTATCAGAATTCGATCGTCGTCGCGCCGGAAGCATCCGCGCTGACCGTCTATCTCAACAATCGTCCGATCGGTCAGCAGCGGGTCAGCTCGGCGGACGGCTCTTCCGCCGTCACTTTCGAAGTTCCCCCCGGCCTGTTGCAGCCGGGCGCCAATCTCGTGACCTTCCAGGCAGAGCAGCGCCACCGCACCGACTGCAGCATCCAGTCCACCTATGAATTATGGTCGAATATCGATCCGGCCGGAACCTATCTGAGCTTTGCCGGCGGGAATGCCGCGGAGCTTTCGAGCGCCGACGCGATCCGCGCCATCGGCATCGATGGCGCGGGCAGGACGGAGTTCGATATCGTCATCCCGGCGCTGGAGCAGCCGGGGACGATCAAGCCGTTGTTGCGGCTGGCACAGGGCCTGTCGGTGCTGAGCAGCATGCCGAACCAGATATTTGCCTTCAGCACCGCCTCCCTTCCGGCCGCCGGTCCTGGCAAGCTCGGTGTGCTCGTCGGGACCGCCGCGGAACTGCGGCCGTTGTTTCTCGGTCTGCCCCCCGGGCCGAAAGCGCGCCGCTCGCCGCTTTCGTGACCGATCCGCGCAGCGGCTCGCCGGTGCTTCTGATCAGCGGCCCCTCATGGCAAGCAGTCTCCTCCGCGATCGATACCATCGTTTCGCCGACTGACAGGTCCGCGGACGTCCGCCGCGATGCACTGACCACCGAGCGCTGGAGCGCGCCGAATGCGCCGCTGGTCTTTTCCGACACCAGCATCGCCCTCTCGCAACTCGGCGTGAAGACCACGGAATTTTCCGGCCGGCGGTTCCGCACCAGCTTCAATGTCGCCGTGCCGGCCGACTTCTATGCCAATGCCTATGGCGAGGCCAAGGTGCTGCTCGACGCCGCCTATACTGACAATGTGCTTCCCGGCAGCCATATCGATATCTACGTCAACGACAACATCGCCTCCACCGTGCCGCTTACTTCGACCACCGGCGGCATTCTCCGTCATCTGCCGATCCGCGTGACGATGCGCCACTTCAAACCCGGCCTCAATACGATTGCGATCGAGACGATCCTGATGACGAAGGACGATGCCGCTTGTGCTCCGGGTGCTACCGCCGGTGCCAATCCCCGTTTTGCCCTGTTCGATACCTCCGAAGTGCACATTCCGGATTTTGCCCGCGTCGGGCAGCGTCCGAATCTGGCCGCAATGTCCGGCACAGCTTATCCCTATGGCCGGGCGACGGAACCGACGCCGCTCTTCATCGATCGCGTCGATGCCGATACGCTTTCGGCCGCCGCTACGCTGCTCGGTCAGATGGCGGTGATGGCCGGTCATCCGATCGCCCTCGAAACCGTGGCCTCGCCGAATACCATCGGCGATCGGGACGCCATCTTCATCGGCTCGATTTCGCAGATGCCGGCAACCGCGTTGACGCAGGCCAACATCTCGACGGCGAGCCAAGCCTCGTGGCGTCCGGTGGCCGACACGCAGCCAGGCGTCGTCGATACCGGCACGGCCTTCGAGGAGTGGAATTCCAAGGTGAGCGGCGGTATCTTGCGCAGCCGCATCACTGCCTTCCGTGAATGGCTGGGGCGCAATTTCGATATCACCCGCAGTTCGCTGCAGTTTATCCCCGGCGCCGAGAAGGTCTTCACCCCCTCCAACGCCGACACGCTCGTGATTGCGCAGGGCTCCAGCCCTTTGGGAGAGGGTACGTGGACCGTGGTGGCGGCACCCTCGGCGAAGGATCTGCGCGAAGGGTTCGAGGTGCTGACCGGTCAGCTGAACTGGCCGCAGATATCAGGCCATATCACCACCTATTCGAGCAAGACGGGCAAGATCGATACGGTGCCCGTCACCCGCTTCGATTTCGTCCCGTCCACGCCTTGGTCGATCGCCAATTACCGCTTGATCGCCGCCAATTGGTTGTCGACGAATATCCTCTCCTATGCTTCGCTGCTCGTCGTCTTCGTGCTGCTGATCGGCGTCGCTACCTCGCGCATGCTCAAAACGCTGGGCCGGTCCAAATGAGGTGGTGGCGCGTGCTTCTGCTTGCGGCGACGGTTACATTCGCCTCCGTAAGCCCGTCCGCCGCTGCACAGCAGGCGATGATCAATGCCGATGCGTGGTCTGCCTATAAGGCGAAATTTCTCGATGCGAGTGGCCGGATCATCGATAACGGCAATGGCAATATCAGCCATAGCGAAGGACAGGGCTATGGCATGCTGCTCGCTTATCTCTCGGCGAGCCCCGCGGATTTCGAGCAGATCTGGTATTTTACCCGTACCGAGCTGCTGTTGCGCGACGATGGCTTGGCCGTCTGGAAATGGGATCCCAACGTCAAGCCGCACGTGACCGACACCAATAATGCCACGGATGGCGACATGCTGATCGCCTATGCCCTGGCGCTTGCCGGCACCGCATGGAAGCGCAACGACTATATCCTCGCCGCCTCCCGCATGGCGCAGGCGTTGCTTGCGAAGGCCGTCGTCCACTCGGCGGGCCGGACGCTGCTGATGCCGGGCAGCGAAGGTTTTGGCGCCGCCGATCGTGACGACGGCCCCGTCGTCAATCCTTCCTACTGGATTTACGAGGCAATGCCTGTCATGGCAGCGCTTGCTCCCTCCGATGCCTGGAAAGAGCTGTCGGACGATGGCGTGGCGCTGTTGAAGACGATGCAATTCGGTCCGCGCAAGCTTCCTGCCGAATGGGTCAGCCTCAGTGGCCCACCGCGACCGGCAGAGGGTTTCGACGCCGAATTTGCCTATAATGCCCTTCGCATCCCGCTCTATCTCGCGCGCGGCGGCATCACAGACAAGGCGCTGTTGAACCGCCTGCGAATGGGGATGTCGCAGAATGGCATTCCGGCCACGATCGATCTGACCACAGGCCGGCCGAAGACCGTGTTGCTGGATCCGGGTTATAGAATTGTTAACGATGTTGTGGCCTGTGTAGTCGACGGGACCAGGCTGCCGGTCTCGGCTCTGCAATTCGCACCCACGCTCTATTATCCGGCCACGCTTCAATTGCTGGGGCTGGCCTTTATCGGGGAGAAGCATCCGGAGTGTCTGTGAAAGCTTCTCTCGTGGCGATGTCAGCGGCAGTCGTGGTGGCGACCCTCGTCACCGGACTGAAGGATCGTGGCGCCCTGCAGCAAAAGCTCGGCCTTGGCTCCGCAGACAGGCCGGGGCCGGAGCTGTTGATGATGGGCCGCATCAAGCCGGACGACGCTCCCGCGGGCAATTCCGAATTCAATGCCGAAACCGTCGCCGACAGGATCGAAGCGATCACTTCGTCACCGGCACCGGGCAGCGGTGAGTCGAATGTCGCTGCAGAGCAGCCGGCAGCACCGCAACCCGATGCGCCTCAGACAGCTGCGGAGCCGGCCCCGGTCGCGCCGCCGATCGTTTCCGAGCCGCCGGCGCCTCAAAAGGCTGCGGCGTCCGCGCCGCCTGCCGTCGATGAAAGCGCGCTTCGCTATTTTGCCAGCCGGGGCGACAAAGTGCGCCTGCAGGCCGAAATCTCTCGGCTTCAGGCGCTTTATCCCAACTGGGTTCCGCCGGCCGATCCGCTCGCCGTGCCGCAAAACGGCGACAAGCAGCTCGAGGCCATGTGGAAGCTTTATTCCGATGGCCGCTATGCCGAGTTGCGCAAAGCGCTCGCCGACCGTCAGGCCGCCGACGCCGGATGGCAGCCGCCGGCCGATCTGCTCGAGCGGCTTGGTGTCGCCGAGGCCCGCTCCCGCCTCATCAACGCTTCGGATCTCAGGCAATATGCGACCGTGGTCGATATCGCCGCGGCGACGCCGAGCCTGCTCACCTGCAGCGAGGTCGACGTGCTCTGGCGTGTCGCCGAAGCCTTCATCCGGACGGAGAGGGCGCAGCGCGGGCAGGATGCTTATGCCTATATCCTGAAGAACTGCACCGACGCTGCCGAACGGCAGGCGACGGTCGAAAAAGCCTCGACCCTGCTCGACTACCAGCCGATGCAGGCGCTGCTGGCGCTGGAAAAACCAGCTGTCGACGGCAGCAGGGAATTCGATGCAATCCGCGACAACCTTGCCCGACGTTTCGTCGCTGAAAGTAACGACGATCCGAAGCTCGCCATTGCGCCGAACTATATCGCTCACCTCGAAAAGCTTGCCGAAAGCCAGGGACTGGCCTCCGATGCGCTGCTGCTCGGCTGGCACCAGCTTCGCCGCAACAACCCTGCCGATGCCGAAAAGTGGTTTCGTGCCGCCCGCGACAGGGAGGATACGGCGGCCGCCTCGCAGGGGTTGGCGCTGGCGCTGATCGCCCGCAAGGCGCCGCGGGAAGCCGAGGACGTGATGTTCCGCTGGCGCGCCGATTCCGATGATGCGACCGCGACCTATCTTGCCGCCACCGCCAACCTGATGGCGCTGCAACCGCCGGCCGATCTGACCGAGGAAGTGCTTCATCGGATCGCAGCCGAAGTCATCGCCCGGAAATATGTGCCGACGGCGCAGCAGTTCGGCTGGTATGCCCGTTCTCTCAACCAGTTCCAGACCGCCGCGCGCTGGTTCGAGACCGCGCTGGCCTGGAAACCTGACGACGAACCGTCCGCCTATGGCCTTGCCGTCACGCGTGAGCAGCTGAACGACCGCAAGGGTGTCCTCGACCTCCAGCGCGGCTGGGCCGGCCGGTCGGCGCGAATCGCCAATCTTCAGGACACTTCCTTGCCGGCGTCGAGCGCCGATACGCAGCCCGCAAAAGCGCCGCTCGCGGCGCAGCAGCCGGGCCAGCCGGCAGAGCCGCAGCGTCCGGCAGCTTCCACGGCGCCGGTTCCGACTGAGCCGCCGACTGTGCGGCAGCCGGAACCGGAGGTCGCCATCCGCGCCGCAAGGCCGGCGATGCAGACGGTGACTGTCGAGCGCGGTCCGCGCCAGGCGCGGGACTGTTCGACGACCATCGACGCCGGGCGATTGGGGCCGGGCGAGGCGCTGTCGCGCGGCTGGTGCCTGATGGATATCAACCGGCCGATGGAGGCGGTCTCGGCCTTCGAGACGGCGTTGCAGAGCCCGGTCCGCAAGATCCGCGAAGACGCAGCCTATGGTCAGAGTCTCGCCTATCTGCGCGCCGGTCTTTCCAGCAATGCCGCCGTCGCGGCAACCAGGGCGCCGCAGAGCCGCCAGCGCGCTACCGAACTGCAGGTGGCGATCCTCGCCGATCGCGCCTTGTCGGCCTTCGACGCGGGACGTTACCGTGAAACCCTCATCTATCTCGATCAGCGCGCCCAGTTGCAGCAGGAGCGCATCGATCTGATGGTTCTGCGCGGTTACTGCTATCTCAATCTGAAAATGTATGATGACGCGATGCGGATCTTCGAAGCCGCCGCCGCAACCGGCAATCGCGACGCCGCACGTGGTCTGGCCGATGTTCGCAACGTCACGCATCCCGATGTCAACGACTGACGTTGACGCCGTCGCCGCTCTCGGCTACTCGCCTGCCGGAGAGGCCCGGGCTGCCTCGTGCTCGCAAGGAAACACCCGTGTCCGGTCACCACGACGTCCTCGACAGATCCTATGACGCCTTCCTCTTCGATATGGACGGAACGCTGCTGAATTCCATTGCCGTCGTCGAGCGCGTCTGGAGTGAATGGGCAAGACGCCATGGTTTCGAGCCGGAGGTTTTCCTGAAAACGATTCACGGCATCCGTGCCTCCGACGTGATCCGCGGCCTCGGCTTGCCGGGTGTTGATCCGGCGCACGAGGCGGATCTGCTGCTGGCCGAGGAGATGGAGGACGTCGCCGGCATCGTCGAAATCCCCGATGCCGTCCGCTTCCTCAACGCTATCCCCGACGGCAGATGGGCGATCGTCACCTCGGCGCCGATCGAACTCGCCAGGCGCCGCATGGCTGCAGCTGGCATTCCGATGCCAAAGGTGATGATCAGCGGTGAAACTGTCAAATCGGGCAAGCCGAGCCCAGAAGGTTATCTGCTCGGTGCAAATCGCCTCGGCGTCGATCCCGTGAACTGCCTGGTCTTCGAAGATGCAGTTGCCGGCATTCTTGCCGGCGAGGCCGCCGGCGCCGATGTCACCGTCGTCACCGAAACCCACGCCACGCCTTTCGAAACTCCGCATTTTTCGGTTGCCAATTATCGGGCGTGGCAGCCTCGCCAGACCGCCGAAGGCCGGCTGAAGGTCGTCGCAATCTGAACGTTACCGGGCGAACTGATGTCAGTGGAATCATATTGACGTAAGAGACTTCCGCCTGATTGACTTGCAACGGTGGGTTGAGTTCGGTTTAAAAAGTCGGTCGCGATCCCGACCAGGGTGGTCCTGTGCAGCCCTCGGCGCTGTGCTCCATGTTAGCGTCGATCAGCACCCCAGCTACCGGCGTCGCTTCGAAGCGAAGCGCAGTGTCCGGCCTGGCGGGATTGCCATCATGCCGAGCACGGCGCCCGTCCTATTTCTCAGCGCGGTTGAGGAGAATGCGCATTTCGTCGAAGCGGCGCTTGCGGTCACCGTCATCGGCGTTCGGTGAATAGCACGTGCTCGACACGCAGAAGCCCGCCAGGTTGTGCGGCTTGTCCGCCTTGTCGAACTCGCATTCGAATATGTCGGTCATTTCGGCCGGCGCGGTTCCCTGCCGCGTCGAATAGGACATGCGGACACCCGGCGGCTTCAACTCGGGAAAGGATTGCACGGTGCCGATAGCGAGCTGATCGGTCATGAAGAAACTCTTTGCCACGGATTTGCAGGTATCCTCGAGCTCAGGCGACTGCGCCATCGCATCAGCGGGTAGGGCGAACGCGGCAAAGGCAAACAATATGATCGGCTTACGCACTGCGACTTCCTCCACTGTCTCTGTCGATTGAGGTAGAGCAGTGAGACCAAAAGCAAATGGTGGTCTGACCGCGGTGAATCAAACAACCCCACCATGTCCGCATGTGGTGACATCGGACTTCAGGCTCGGTTTCGCGATTGTTTTTCGACATCAAGAGTCTGTTGGCGATCAATAGCCTTTAGCCGAGCCATTATCTGCAAACAGCTTCTTCCTGGCATACCACTCGCATTCGAAGTTTTGCGAACCGGCGAGAAACACGTGCACATGATGCTCCGCACCGCCGGTTTCCACCTCGACACCTCGCGTTGGATTTGTGAATGTAACTCCGGTAGGCGCATCAGTCGCACGACACAAGCGCGAGCATCGGTTGGCGGTAGTCAAAGCCATCGCTGATGAAAAGAAAGCTGCAATCGCCAAAGGTCGGGCGCAGATTGCAAATGAGCTCGCTTCTACTGCAGACGACGAGACTCCGTCATTGAAGGCTGAGCACGCCTTGCGTTTCAAATGGAAAGGGTGGTCAACGAATTCGCCATCGGAAACATCGCGTGGGACTTTCGGGGGACTGTTTGCGCCGATCTGTGCTTTTCGACGGCTTCCGTTCTATTTTTATTCCACGACCCTCATTTTCCCCTTGCGCTATGAAGGCCGATTTCATAAAGCAATCAAGCCGTTTCGGCAGGTCGGGGCGTAGCGCAGCCCGGTAGCGCACTTGACTGGGGGTCAAGGGGTCGCTGGTTCGAGTCCAGTCGCCCCGACCATTTATCCCCTTGAAATCCCAGTCAGAACATCACGATAAATGTGAGTGCAGCGCGTGCGTGGCTGCGGTAGAGAACGGGCCGTCAGTGCGGTTTCTGCGCGATTGCAATCATCGATTTTGCCAGAAGCGGAATTCTTCCGACATATTCGAAGTCGACGTCTTCGAAACCTGTGTCGAGCAGCAGCGTGCTGAGCGTCCCCGGGGACCAGAATTTGATGTGGCCATGCTCTTTGAGCGGCATGAAATGGTCATCCATCTTTCCGCTTACGGCCAAAGCCAGATTTTTCCAGTAACCGTGAAAAGGCGTCGAGACGACCGCAATGCCGCCCGGTTTCACCAGATCGTACATGGTTGCCGAGAAAGCCTTCGGGTCGTAAACATGCTCCACCACCTCTATGCTGATCACCGCATCGAAGGTCCCGTAGCGGCTGGAAAGATCGTCGTAGCCGGAACCGATTTCCAGCGGAAGATCGGGATGGACCGCTTTCGCTTTCGCAATACCGTCCTCCGACGGATCGACGCCCACGACGTCGTAGCCTTTCTCCACAAGCACCGAGGCAGCGCCGCCGGTGCCGCAGCCGAGATCAAAGACCGCCGTTTCGCTAGCCTCGTGGAAAGTGTTTTCAAGAACATCGACAACGGTCGGCAGGATATAGGAATGAGCAGTCGTCGGCTTGGCGTGAACATAGGTAGTAGCGTCCAGTTCGATAGACATTTTACCTCCTGAAAAAATTGCACGTGCCGAGGCAATGGTACGGCGGACTTTGACGGCAGTGTGGTGCCGTTATGGTAATAAGGTGATCAACGCCGGTCGGCATTCGCCGCATCCTCCGATGCCCGTCGGCCGAACCGCTTTAAGCTCCTCTTCACCACGATGCGAGTGATGGTCATGCTCGCGGCGGGAATATCCCGGAGCTGATTGACAGTTGAACGCGAAGATGCTGAAAACGGCCGGACTTCGGATCCATGTCATCAGGTGGAGAAAATCGTCAGTCTATCTGGTTTGATTTTGACCACGTGAAGTAAATCATGTGATGAAATGCTGCCTTGACGGGAGTGGTCGAAAAATAGCTTTTCTGGTTATTTTTGAAACCCATCAATAGACGGACGAAAAGCTGTCTATTTTGTTAAGACTGTACAGAGTTTTAGGCCGACAGGCTTGGTTTTGAATTTCAGAGAACCTTTTAGCGTTTCGCATTTTTGCGAATATGTGTAGATTAGGACTGTTCCTCTCAGAGATTGCCTGGTGCGAGCGCATGGTGGATATGAACCAGACTCTAACTTGCAGGCAGGCCCTTGCCGGTGCTTTCCAAGCTCTGTCGGACGAGGCGGTCAAGGCCGGTTGGTCGGAGGGCGACGTCGCCCTCGCGCTTGCCGAACTTGCCGAGGAACGAGTGATGGAGCTGACCGCTAAGGTGATCACCGAAGGCTTCATCGATCCGCCGTTCATCGCCGCTGGCGGCCGCTGCAAGGGCTGAAGCACGTTACGGCAACGCCGGGATCAGGATCAAGCCGCGAACAGCGAATTTGAAAAAAGCGCAACACGCCTGAGCCGCTCTCACACCGATAATCCTGTGGCCTTCGCCGCTGTGACAAAGGAAACTCCTGTGGCGTGCGGGCTGCGCAGCCGATCGAGCGCATCAGGACAATATTGGAGCTCAACGCGATAATCGCGCCCCCGCTTGCCCGGCCATCGGTTCAGATATTCGACGGCGTCGCGGGCGGTGGAAACGATCAGGCTGGTGGCTGGAGATAAGACTTGGACGGGGAGGGAAAGTGTTTTTTACTCAACGTTGCATTCGCAGATCCCTCCTGCAAAACACGCTGCACGCGCGGGGAGGAAAATTTCTTCCGCAGGAATTTGCGCAGTTGCTAAAGTTAGGACCCTCACGCATAATAACTTCATTGCCGGTTGCGGAGGGCGGCCGGCGATGCAAGCGTGTAGGCGTTTGCCCTCGGAGGGAAGTGCGGCGTGATGTTACGATCATCAATTCATCCGCATGATCTACCGCTCTTTTCGGAAGATCTCGACCTGCTTTCGCAAGTGCTCGACAAGGTCTGCGACGAACGCGGCCTGGTCAGAACGACGCCGGAAGCCGAGAGGATCGGTGCGGTTATCATTCAGCTTTACAGGCAGGGCGTGAGAGACGGCGGCAAACTCGCCGACCTTGCCAAGACCTATCTCTGATACCTGGTTCCCGCAATAAAGGATGGGACCGCGAAACCTGACGGATAGATCTGGTCAGTCATCATTGGCGGCATTGAGATTTTCCGGCCGGATGCCGTCATCGGTTGATGTGCGTGCCCGCAACCGGATGCCGGGACCGCCTTCATCTTGATTGCCGCTCGACAGGAAGATGATGCCATGCGCCTCGAGGGTACTGCGCACGTCGAACAGCGCATGCGGCTCCCCCTCAAACTCGCCCTTTTCCAACGCCGTCACGATCTCGACCGGCAGGCCGCTTGCGGCGGCGAGCTCTTCGATGCTCATTCCGATCATGGCGCGCGCGCCGCGTATCTGCGTTGCTGTGATCATGGCGCAAAATCTAGCGCATTTGCCGCGCTTCGCAAGTGGCGCAGCGGCCGATTGCGACCTGCCGTAATGTTCAAGCCTCCCGCAATTTTACACCGAACAGATCGTCATGCATGCGCTCGACGGCGATCCCCATGCCTCCCATGAGGGCGGCGCGGTTGCCGAAGCGGCTGATCTCGATGCGCGGCGGGTAGGGGGTGCAACGCGGCAGAAAACCGCGGATGGCGTTTACGAGTTCCGGCCTTGCACCAATGCTGCCGCCGGTGATCACCAGCTCGGGGTCGAGAGTTGCTCCGATGGCGGCAATAGCGATGGCCACCAGCCTCGCCGTTTCTTCGATTGCGGCGATAGCGCTCGTTTCGCCTGCATTGAACGCCGCGAAGAGGTCGGCCACGGTAGAAGCGTTGCGGCCGCCGAAACCGGTATAGCGCCGCAGCATCGCAACGCTGCCGACCGCGCTCTCGAAGGTTCCCAGTGTAAAACCGCCGGGATCAAAAGCATCGCCGCCGAGTGGAAGATAGGCGATTTCGCCGGCCGCGCCACGGGCACCACGCAACAGCGCGCCATTGGCGATAATGCCCATGCCGACGCCGGTGCCAAGCGCCACGAAAGCAAAATTGCCGACATCGACGCCGTGTCCCCGCCATCTCTCCCCTTGCGCGGCGAGGTTGACGTCATTTTCGATGATCACCGGTATGCCCATCTTGTCGCTGAACGATTGCCGCAGATCCATCGCGTCCACGCCGGGAATATTCGGCGCCACATTGATATGTCCGGTAGCCGGATCGAGAACGCCGGGACTGCCGAGAACGACGAGACGCAGCTTGTCGGCAGTCGTCCCTGCCGCAAGTGCGAGTTGAGTGATCAGGTCGCTGAACTGGTTGACGAGATGCGGTCCACCGCGTGGATCGGTGGGCATTTTGGTTTCCGCAACGACGTTGCCCAACAGATCGCAGATAGCCGCAGCGATCTTGGTGCCTCCGAGATCGATGGAGACAGCCAGGCCCGCGCTTGCGTTGATTTCATAGATGATCGCATTCCGGCCGCGACGACCATCGGTCTGCCCGACAGCTTTCAGCCACCCTTCATCCTCAAGATCGCGCACGACATCGGAAATCGTCTGTTTCGATAAGCCGGTCAGCTTGGCAATATCGGCGCGAGAGATCTTCCCCTTGGCCAACACGGTCCGGATCACCGCGTTGGTCGAGATTTTTCGTGCGATGGGAGTCTGTACGATAGAAGAGGTCGTTGCCATCCGGCTGCTCGTTCCAATTAGTTCGAGGTGTATCCCTAATGTAAGGTCGGTCCGGTTCTCAACCATCGCGAAATGGCGGGTTTAGTCCTCAACCCTCGTTTCGTTAGCCGAGTTCAGTACACGGAAGTCGACAATTTGTCTACGTCCTTGACAAAAGAGGAGCCGCCTGTAGGCTGGGGATCAACGCGTAATCACATGCGCGATTGAAGAGGGTCGTGGACAAGTATGCACCATACATATTGTCTGGGTCAGCGCGCACGCGCCAAGATCGCCCGAAGAGGAATCGGCTCAGGCTGGTTCGGCTGTTTCTCCGTTTCGCGTTCTACGGGTTCCTCAACGCGGCTGTCGGGGACCTGTGTATGATAAAGCCCTCGACGGATGGACAGCTTTCAGCCGACGCCGGCGTATTGCTACCTATAATGGCGCCACGCCTTCAGGCGGATGTTCATCCGGACGGATATGCCGATCTTGCCCTTTGGGGTGCCGGCAGCTTGGGGCGCGTGCGGTTTTCTCCGATCGCCGGCCCATATAGTTACGCTCCGAACCGGCTCGTCTCGAAACAGGGCGGTGTTTTCGTCGCGCAGTCGCTGCCGGTGATGCTGATCAAAGGAGTGAGCCTGCAGGGCGTCTATCCAGCGCGCCGTTGCGCCTGGTGGCACGAGCCTGATGGGCGAGACGCGAAAGCGAAGGTGTCCCGCAGCGGCCATCGGCAGATTTTCGAAATGGGCTGGGGCGCCCTTATCGTGGAAGCTCAAGAGTCCGATCTGCGGATTGCCGGCGGTGCCTCGAGAAATGAAGCCGAGAGAGCGCTCGATCTCACCAGTGAAGCCATTATCACCGAAGCCGAGGAATATGTGGCGCGTTGCGACATGATGCCTGAGGCCGACCCGCTGATGCGCAGCATGGTCAGCCAGGGCATACATGCGGCCCTTTCCAGCATAAGGCGCGACGAAAACGGCGCCTTCGCCGGCCTTGCCGCCGGACAGGCCTATAGCGCTCCGGCGCGGACCTATTACCGCGATGGCTATTGGACGATGCAGCCTCTTCTGACGCTTGCTCCGGAGGCGGTGCGCGACGAGATCCGGCTGCTCGCCAAGGGAATCCAGCCCGACGGAGAGGCCCCGAGCGGCGTTATTCTGACGGGACCGGCGCAATCAGATGCCTGGCAGAGCTTCGTCGCTGACTGCAAGGCCAATCCCAAAAACCACAAAAGAGCAGTTCCGGAGTATCATAATCGTTCGCAGGATTGGTGGAGCGACCACTTCGACAGTCCGCTTTTCTTCATTCTTTTTCTGGATGATTATTTCGGCGTTACGAAAGACGTGGCCGAGGTGCAGTTTCATTGGCCGACAGTGAGGGCGATCATGGATCGCTATGTCAGTCTGGCCGGTCCCGACAGCGTTCTGCCGCTGAAGCCGCGCAACGACCGAGATTGGGCCGACAATGTCTTCCGTGACGGCCTTGTCTCCTATGATCTCGGCCTCTTCGTCGGCGCGATGGATGCGGTGGCGAGACTGGGCGAGGGGCACGATGCGAGCCTTGCCGAACATGCGCGCAAAACCGCAATGCTTGCTCGCCGGGAAATCGAAGCCAGGCTCTTCGTGCCGGCAACGGGAGGATATCTCGACTACGGAACGCCTGGCTCTTTTGTCGAGGATCATCTGGCTCTCGACAGCCTGACCTTGTCGCGATTTAGTGCTATTTCAGAGGAGAAGGCTGTCGGTCTCCTGAGAGCGTTTGAAACCAGACTGGAAACGCGTAACAATCAGGAACAGCCCTATGGCAGTTGGGGTGTGATGTGCGCCTATCCACCATTCAAGCGGCAAAGTGATTTGCGATCCAAGACCGCCTTTCCCTACCGCTACCATAACGGCTCGGACTGGCCTTATTGGGACGGCGCCTACGCCGAAGAACGCCTTCGCCACGGACTTGGAGGCGCGCGCTACGCATTGACGCGCTGGTGGGAAACCTGCCTCGACAACGGCTGGATCGGCGCGGTGGAATATTTCTCGCCGCCTTACGGGCGCGGCTCGCTGCTCCAGGGCTGGAGCGCCATGCCGGCGGCGGTGGTTCTCAAATATGGGCTGGACGCCGCAAATGCGGAGCCGATGTCATGAACTCTACGGCGTCGTCGGCTCTAGCCGAATCCCTAATCGATCAGCATTGCGAAGGCGACGCCGCCATCCCGTTCGAATTCCGAAAAGCCGAGGTGGCGGTAGAAGCCCCTGGCGCGTTCGTTGTTCGGATCGACGCCGAGATGTACAGCTCCGACCCCATGATCCTTGAGCGCCTGAAGCTCGGTGCTGATCATCCTGCGTCCCCAGCCGGCTGCCTGACGCCCGGGAAGAATATTGATGTGGAGATGCGCGGGGTACTTGTCTTGAAGCCACGCCGTTCCGCTGCGGGGATTGTGAATTCGCTCGATCACGTCGGCGTCGCGCGGAAGGGCGGGCGTCAGTCCCGCGATCTCCCGGCGCACGAACGGCCACCAGTTCGCCTGCAAGTCTCTGTCGAACGCGCTGGTATCCGGAGTGCCGACGACATAGCCGACCGGGCGGTCGTTCTGGACGAGAACAAAGGCGAAGTCTTTGGCGAATTTGAGATAGGGTACCGACCAGATGTAGCCGGGCAGATGCGGGTCGCTGTAAAGCGCGCTCGCATCGTCTCCGCCATTCGCGGTTTTCAGGCAGATGTCGAAAAGGGCGTCGATATCCGCATCAATCGCCGGACGGATGAAGCAATTGGTGTCCATCACATTGCCACCTCCTGCGGGGCTTTGTCATTTCAGGCCGCGAGAAGGCTGATGCATTGATGATTACCTCAGATTCGCCAGCCCGGCAAAGCTCTGAGGGAAGAAAACGTTCGGCCGGTGCGTGGCGCCCGGCCTGAACGGGGAGTGGAGAATAAACCGAATAAAGGTGGAACAGAGGAGAAGTAGCGTGAAATCGATCAACATTCTGTCGGCAAGCCAATGGAAGGCAGCTGTCGCGCTGACCGGCGCTGCGCTTGTAAGCTTCAGCCTTTCGGCGGCGGCGCGCGCTGACGATCTGGCTGTATGGGACGACCAGACTTATGAAGGTCAGAGTGCGGTCATCGAGCAACTGAACAAGGACTTCGAGGCTGCGCATCCCGGCGTTACGATCAAGCGTACCGCCCGCACATTCGATGACATGAAGTTGACGCTGAAGCTTGCGGTTTCGGCAGGCAACGGCCCGGTCGTCACGAAAGTCAACCAGGGCGCCGGCGATATGGGCGCGATGGTCAAGGAAGGACTGCTCCTGCCGGTTGACGACTACATCAAGAAATACAGCTGGGATAAGCGGCAGTCCGATTCCGTGCTGGCGCGAGATCGCTGGGATGGGCCAAAGTTTGGCGTCGGTAAGACCTACGGCATATCAGGCCTCGCCGAGATCGTCGGCCTATACTACAACAAGAAGATCCTCGACGATGCCGGCATAGCGCTGCCGAAGACTTTCGAGGAACTCCTGGCCGATCTCGACAAGCTGAAGGAAAAGGGCGTTGCGCCATTCATGATGGGCAGCGCAAAGCAGCATCTGGCCCTGCACATGATTGGCGCCATCGATCAAGCCCATATCGACGCAAGCAATCGCGCCGAGCTTGATGATCTGATCTATGGCAGGGGAGGCTCCTGGAACACCAAGGGCAACATCGAATCCGCAAAACTGGTGCAGAAGTGGGCGCAGGGCGGCTATTTCTATCCCGGTTTCGAGGGCATTTCGGGTGACGACGCCGTCCAGCTTTTCATATCAGGGCAGGGCGCATTCCTGATCTCGGGAACCTGGTATTTCGGTGATATGCAGCACAACCAGGATATAGGCTTCATGGCCATTCCTGCCCCGAAAGGCATTACCAAGCCGCTGAGCGTCGGCGGCGTGGATCTTGCCTGGGCGATAACGAGCCTTGCCAAAGATCAGAAAACGCAGGACCTGGCCGGTGAATATATCGACTACATGGTTTCGGAAAAGGCTGCCGAAACCTGGGCCAATGCCAGCTATCTTCCGGCAACGTCGCTTGCGGCGGATGCGAAGCCCAAGCTCACGCCGCTGCTGAGCGCCGGCATCGAGATGTGGAAGACGCTCAACGCCAATGATGCTCTCGGCCACTATCCCGATTGGTCGAGCCCGACGATGTTGAAGACAATCGACGATAACACGCCGCTTCTCCTGTCCGGCAAGATCACGCCTGAAGCCTTTGTCGATGCCATGGACAAGGATTATCAGGCTTACCTGAAGGGTCAGAAATAAATGGCGCGGACGCAGGCCGCGACCTTCCGCGGCCTGCGTCCCGTCGACATCATTTCAAGAAATCAGCGCCGCGATCTCAGGCTTGCTGCACGACGACCATAGCTTTGGCTTCATGGAGTACCGGAATGAAGCGCTCCCCACTTGATGGCTCCGAACATACCAATTGGATCTATCTCTTCCCCGGATTGCTGCTTTACGCGGCCTTTGTCTTCGGGCCGATTGTCGCGGCTCTGGGGTTGAGCCTGACCAGTTGGGATGGCTTGACCGTGCCCAAATGGGTTGGCCTCGGCAATTACATCGATCTCTTTTCCGATGATCGTTTTTACATCGCCTTGCGCAACAATGCCGAGCTGATGATATTCTACTGCGTCCTGCCGCTCGGGCTCGGCATAGGTCTTGCCGCCTGCGTCTGGAATCTGAAGCAACGGGAACAGCTCGCTCTGCGGACATTCCTGTTCCTCCCATATATCATGCCGACTGCCGTGTTGGGCATCATCTGGGCATGGCTCTACAATCCTGCATTCGGCCCGTTCAACCAGTTTCTGAGAGCAGTGGGCTTAGGCATGTTCGCACTCCCTTGGCTGGGAGATTTCAACTTCGTGCTTCCCGCGGTCGGGATCGTTGCCACCTGGTATTTCTTCGGTTTCTGCATGGTCATTTTCCTCACGGGAATTCAGCGCATCGATCCATCGCTCTTTGATGCTGCCAAAGTCGATGGCGCTTCGGCGCGAAAGACGTTTTTCTGGATAACCCTGCCGCTTCTCATGCCGGAGATCAGGGTGGTTTTGCTGCTGACGGTCATCGCCTCGATCAAAAGCTTCGACCTGATTTTTACAATGACCCGCGGCGGACCCGCCAACGCCACGCTCGTACCGAATATCTACATGTATCAGCTCGGTTTCGAGCTCAATCGGTTCGGCGCGGCTGCGGCCATCGCCATTGTCGGCGCGCTGCTGACATTCGCAATCAATTTTGCAATTCACCGGCTGGTGGGCTCGAAAAAGTAAAGGAATGGCTTGATGAGCCGTAAGTCCAACATTCCCGCCGCCCCGCTCTTTCTTCGCCTTGTCCTCTGGCTTCTTGCAGCTGTAACGATCACGCCGTTCCTGCTTCTGCTGCTGACCTCGATCAAGAGCAAGGCCGACGTTCTGCAGGGCGCATTCGCGCTGCCGGCCTATCCGCATTTCGAAAATTACCTCGATGCCTGGAACGCCGGGCATTTCAACATCTACTTCTGGAATTCGATCATCGTTGTCATTCCTGTCGTTGTGGCAAGCGTCCTTCTGGGCCTGCTGACGGGTTTTGCCTTCGCTTATCTGTCCTTTCCGCTAAGGCGCACCCTGTTCGCTATCCTGACACTCGGCATGATGGTGCCGGCGGAGGCCTTCATCATCCCGCTTTATTATGAAATGCGGTATCTTGGGTTGATCAACACCTATGCGGCCGTCATCGTGCCGCAGATCGCGATGTCGATACCATTCTCGACGATCTTTCTTGCCAGCGCGATGCAGCAATTGCCGGAAGAAATTCTGGAAGCGGCCGTCCTCGATGGCGCGGGGCGATTCTATATTTTACGCAAGATCGTCGTACCGCTGATGGTGCCGGCGATGTCGACACTGGCGCTGTTCCTCTTCATCTGGACCTGGAATGAGTTTCTGATTCCGTTCATTTTGGTGAATGACGACGCCTATCGGACGCTGCCCCTCGGTATGCTGTTTTTCCAGGGGCGCTATACCGTCAACACGCCGGTTCTGACCGCCGGGGCCGTCATTGTCATCGCCCCGCTAATCCTGACCTATCTCGTTTTCCAGCGGCGGTTTATTGCCGGCCTGACGGCAGGCGCGACGAAATAGGCCCGTGATCAGGCGGCAGACTACGCCGTTCCTTTGGGAGTTCGGCCTCGCCTGTGGCGCACTTCCAGCGCCGCGCAGCCCCAGACCGTGCCGAAGAGCAGATAGACATGGCGCCAGTGGTCAATGTCGATGACGTTGCCGATCGCCGCGTGGCCGAGAACGGAGATCCAGGCAATCATCAGGAAGGGTTGCCAGGGCCGGTCGTGAAGCAGGTTCCGGAAACCCAGGATGAGCGTCCAGAGGAGCATTCCGACATAGCTGACGAAGCCGAGCCAGCCATAGGAGGTGAGCGACTTCAGCCAGATGTTATGCTCGTCCTCGGGAAACATCGTGCCGAACACGAGCGGGCCGATGCCGAGCGGGCGCTCCATCATCATGGTGAAACCGATCCTGTGGCGCTCGAAACGGCCGAGATGTTCGCCGTCATACTGCTGCACAAGCTGGGCGCGTGTCGAAAACAACTCCGCGACCTTTGGGATCTGCAGCGCCACGAGCAGCGATGCGACCAGCAAGATGATCGCGGCCAGCGACAGGATCAGCACTCGCAAGCGGAAGGCGCCGCTGCGCTCCTTCAGCAGCATGATGAAAATCAACAGCATGACGCCGAGCGCAAAGAGACCCCAGGCGGCGCGGGAAAAGGAGAGAAATATGCCGAGGGCAATCACGAGAAGGGCCGCCGCCTTCAACGGCGATTTCTTCAGATCGCCGACCAGAATGCCGTGGACGAGATGGAGCGACGGCGGCACCAGGAACGGGCCGAAGACGTTCGGATCCTGGAACGCGCCTTTGGCGCGATCATAAAGAGTAAATACTTCCGAGCCCGGAAAGGCGTGGAAATAGCCGAGCACGCCGAGCGCCGACGTGACGACGGCAGCCATGGTCCAGGCGTTGAAGATCAGCGGCAGCCGCTTATGGCTGTCCTCGATGATCGCCGCGTAGAAAACCGCGGTCAGCGCCAGGAACGTCGAGACGGCAATATACATCGGTGCCGTTGCGAGGTCCTTCATCTGGGTCAGCGACAGCATGCCGCCGATATTGAAAGTGAGCAGCAGGGCAAGCAACGGCGCAACGCTGCGCGAAATTCTGAGGCCCAGGATGAACCAGAGGCCAATCAGCACCGCCATCCAGAGTTCATAAGGCGCCGGCTCATCGATGACAAACCCGGAGAGGAAAACGCCAAAGGCAACGAAGGCCGAGCCGATGAGCCCCAGCGCCGCCCGTTGCGGCTGGGCGACACGCGAATATGTCGCCTCGACCGCGCTCAATAGGCGTTTTCCGTGTTGAGCAGCCGGATCGGCGTCAGGAATAGGATTTTGAGATCGAACCAGAGCGACCAGTTCTCGATGTAATAGAGGTCGTAGGCCGTGCGGAACTTGATCTTCTCGTCATTGTCGACCTCGCCGCGCCAGCCGTTGATCTGCGCCCAACCGGTAACGCCCGGCTTGACGCGGTGGCGGGCGAAATAACCTTCGACGACATCGGCAAAGGCGCGGTCGCGCGCCTGGGCAAGAACCGCATGCGGACGCGGACCGATCAGCGAGAGATCTCCCCGCAGCACGTTGAAAAGCTGCGGCAGCTCGTCGATCGAGGTTTTGCGGATGAACCTTCCGACGCGAGTGACACGCGGGTCGCCCTTGGTCACCGCGGCCTTGCCCGTAGGATCGGCCATGTTTGTGTACATCGAGCGAAACTTGAAGACGTTGATGACTTCGTTGTTGAAGCCGTGACGCTTCTGCATGAAGAAGACGGGGCCTTCCGAGGTCGCCTTGATGGCGACCGCGGTTGCGGCCATCAGCGGCCAGAGCAGCGCAAGCGCGACCAGAGTGAAAAAGATGTCGAAGCCACGTTTGGCGACGGAATCCCAGTCGCGGATCGGCATCTTGAAAATGTCGAGCATCGGAACAGCGCCGACATGCGAATAGGCGCGTGGCCGGAAGCGCAGGCGGTTGGCGTGCGCCGCAAGCCGGATATCGACCGGCAGGACCCAGAGCTTCTTCAGGAGATCGAAGATACGCGCCTCAGCCGAAAGTGGCAGGGCGATGATCAGCATGTCGATGCGCGTCAGCCGCACGAATTCGACGAGTTCCGCCACTGTGCCGAGCTTCGGGTAACCGGCGACCATGATCGGCGAGCGTTTTTCGCCGCGGTCGTCGAAGATGCCGCAGATGCGGATGTCGTTGTCGGCCTGTTGTTCGAGGATGCGGATCAGCTCCTTGGCCGGTTCGCCGCCGCCGACGATGACGGCGCGCCGCTCCATGATGCCGTTGCGCGCCCAATTGCGGATGCCGTAGGCGACAAGGAAACGCTCGGCAGAGAGAAACAGCACCCCGGCGGCAAACCAGGGAACATAGACATCGGCCATCGCCCATGTCGTGCCGCGGATGAGCGTGAACAGGCCGATGGTAAGGGCAAGCGCGATCGTCCAGGAGACGAGAATACGGGGCATCAGCCGCAGCTTCGCCCGGAGTGCGGGAATGGTGTAGGTGTCGGCAAGTTGCAGGACGATGACGGTCGAGGCCGAAGCGATCGCGGCCATGCCTGCCCGCACCAGCAGGGGATCGCTGCCGTCGCCCGGCCAGAAGTAGTGGACGATCAGGGCAATCAAAAAGAGCGCCAGGAATTCCAGCAGCCGCAATTGACCGATAATAATGACAGGCGAACGGGTACCGTCGCGGAACTGTTCGGCGATCTGCCGGGCATAAGGATTGATTTCGACCGGTTCGGCGGAGTGCGCCTGACCTGCGTTGCGGCGCGCCTCGATGTCGGAAATTTGCTTGCGCAGCGCTTCCACGTCGAATTGATCGCTCTTTTCCAATTTGTTCATGGGGTTTTATCGCTCGTTGTCAGCAAGCGAATACCAGAAAGCCCCTAAGAAATATTTACAGGGCGACCGACACTGCCTGTCCGGCGGGATTGACGAGTTCATGGTACAGCTTCAGCACATCCTGAGCCATCACCGTGGAGGAAAACACGGCCTTTACCGCCTCATGCGACGGCATTGTTCTGGCGTGCCAGCCCGGCGTGCTGAGGGCTTCCGCCATGACGCGGGCGAGATCGTCGGAATTGCCTGGCTCGACAAGAGCCGGACTGTCCTTGCCGAGCACCTCGGGAATGCCGCCGACGCGGCTGGCGATGATCGTCTTGCCGGCTCCCAGCCCTTCGAGCACGATATAGGGCATGGCTTCGGCGCGAGAGGGGACGACGAGATTTTGCGCCATGGCAAAGGCTTCGTGGATACGCATTGCCGGCAGCATGCCGATCCGTTTGCCGAGGCCGCGCTCGATCATCATCTCGCGGTAGCGGTCCCGGTCAGGTCCGTCGCCGATCATCAGCGCCGAAAGGGGCCTGCCGAGCAGCCGCTCGGTCTTGGCGAAGGCATCGACAAACAGATCGGGACCCTTGAGGTCCCGAAGCATTCCGACATAAATGAAATGCACGGCATCCGACCGGGTGTGGATCGGCTCGAATTCGCGCTCTCCGATGCCGTTATAGATCAGTTTCGTCTTCGTCCGCGGCTTGCCCACCTTACGGGTATAGGTGTCGCGCTCGTATTCGCAGATGAAGACCAGCGCATCGGTGAAATATTCCAGCAGGCGCTCCATCCTGAGGACGAACTGTCCTGTGAATGAGGAGCGCGAATAATGCAGGCTTCCGCCATGCGCGGTATAGAGGCGGGCTACGCGATACCTGTTCACCCGCAGGGCTGAGCCGGCAAGTCGCGCGAGCACGCCGCCCTTGGCGCCGTGCCCGTGCAGCACATCCGGCCGCAAACTTTTAATCTTCTTGTACGTATCCCACATCGTCGCGATATCGGACGGGCTGACCGAGCGGCGGATCGGCACGCGCGTCAGGCCGAGCGACAGATATGGGCGGATATCGTCGAACAGTCTGTCCTCGTGCTCGCCGCCGGTCGAGCTGTCGCAAAGGATGCCGATGTGATGGCCCGCCTTGCTGTGCTCCTCGACCAGATCGCGGACATGGCGGAAAATTCCGCCGACCGGCGACCTGAAGCAGTGGAGAATGCGGAGCGGCCTCTCTCTTGTCATTGCTCAGAAGAGCCGTTCGCGAACGTAGATCGTGTCGCCGGCGATGATCGGGCCGGATATGCTGATGCGACCGGTCAGGACCTGTCCGTTTATCTTGCGGGTAACGTCGACCATGCTTTGGTTGGCGCGGCTGGAGAAGCCGCCGGCAACGGCGATGGCATTCTGTACGGTCATGCCCGGAACATAGGCATATTGGCCAGGCTGCCCGACTTCGCCCATGATGAAGATCGAACGGTAGCGGTCGACGTCGATGGTGACATCGGGATCGCGAAGATAGCCCTGCTGCAGTTTCTGGGCGATCTGCCCTGAAAGTTGCTGCAGGGTTCGGCCGCGGGCAGGGACCTGACCGATGAGGGGGAAGGCGATATAACCGGCCTGATCGACGGTGTAGGTATTGGTCAGGCTCTGCTGGTCGAACACGGTGATGCGCAGCCGGTCGCCGCTATCAAGCGTATAGGGCTGGATGGTCGCCTCGTTGAAGGCTTTCGGAGCCGGCTTATACGTCGTGCATCCGCCCAATGCCGCCGTGATGGCTGCAAGGCTCAGGGCCAAAAGGATATTGGGCGGGGCGACAGACATCCGCTTGTGCTCACAGAAAATGAACTCGGTGCAGCCGTTATCGATCCGTTAGGGTTAATGCCGGGTAAAAGGCGTATGACAATTCGCAGTTCTTTGCCGATCGCCGCTATTTCTTGGCAGGATCACCATTAACCGTTGCGTTACCATGGTCGTTTACGCTTGCGGCACGTTTGTTGTGGAGTAAGAGCATGTCCGGCGTAGTGCGTGATCAGGATGTGGACATCGACCTCGGCCAGCTGGTTCGCGCCGTCTGGGCGCGCCGGCTCAGGATTTTGACGATCACGCTCGCGGCGGCCGGCGTCGCCTTTGCCGGCGCCAAGATCATCTCGCCGCAATATCGCAGCGAAACACGCATCCTCATCGAACCCCGCGCGCCGGCCTTCGCCAGCACTCAGCAGGCGAACGAAGCCGGCGCCGGGCCGCTGATGGACGAGCTGAATATCGCCAGCCAGGTGCAGCTCCTGCAATCGGCTGATCTCCTCAAGAAGGTGATCAACGACCTGAAACTCTACAATCTGCCGGAATTCGACGATGCCGCCAACGGCTCGGCGATGAGCAGCATCCTGGTGAAGCTGCATTTGAAGAAGAATCCGATCGAGAACCCGCCGGAAGAACGGGTAATCGACGCTTTCGTCGAGCGGCTGCAGGTCTACCAAGTGCCGGGTTCGCGCGTCATCGGCATCAATTTCACGTCGAAGGATCCGAAGCTCGCGGCCGCCATCCCGAACGCCATGGCGAATGTCTACCTTTCCACCCAGAGCGGCGCCAAGCTCGCCTCCAATTCGGAAGCAACGCGCTGGCTCGAGCCGGAGATCGAAAACCTGCGGCAGAAGGTCAGCGAGGCCGAGAAGAAGGTTGCCGAATATCGCACCAACCACGGTCTGCTGCAAACGAACGGCACGACCACATTCCCCGCCCAGCAGCTTAATGACATCTCCGCAGAACTCACCCGCGTGCGGGGCGACAAGGCCAATGCCGAGGCGAGGGCGCAGGCGGTGCGCAATGCGCTGTCATCGGGCGAAGCCTCCGATACGCTGCCTGACATCATGTCTTCCCAGGCGATCCAGCGGCTGAAGGCGACGGAATCGGGCTTGCAGTCGCAAATATCGGATCTGCAAACCAGCCTCCTCAACAGTCATCCGAGGCTGAAGAGCCTGCGCGCCCAGCTCTCCGATATTCGCGGCCAAATCCGCCAGGAGACGCAGAAGATCCTCGCAAGCATCGAAAATGAGGCCAAGGTTGCCGACCTCCGCGCAAGCGAACTCGAGCGCCAGAAGGACGCGGTTCAGGCCAACAGCGCCCGTGCCGGCGAAGACGAGGTTGGCCTCAACGCGCTGGAGCGCGAGGCAAACGCCCAGCGCCAGCTGCTCGAAACCTATCTGGTGCGTTACCGGGAGGCCGCCTCGCGCGCCGACAGCAATTCCAGCCCGGCGGACGCCCGTATCGTTTCCCGGGCAATCGAGCCGGTCGATCCCTATTTCCCGAAGGTGGTGCCGATCGTTGTCGTCGCCGCCGTCGCGACGCTGATCCTGAGCGCCATCGTCACCATGCTCGCCGAACTCTTCAGCGGTCGGGCGCTTCGTGCCGTCGATATGTCCCGTGACGCAGTCAAGGCGGAAACGGTCGCGGAAGACAGGGAAGTGGCGCAGGCCGCCCCGGCCGCCAGAAGGCCCGTCCAGCCGAGCATGCTCGCCGTTGTCACGGAGGATGACGGAAAGGACGGGATCGAAGTAACGGCGGCCGCCGCAGAGGCGCCGGAGGACGACAATGAATTTTCCATTGCCTCCGTTGCGGACTACCTCACGGGCAGCCGCGCGCCGCTGGCAATCGCCATATCTCCAGCTGGTGACAACGGTTCGGCGGCGACTGTTGCGTTGACGCGCATGCTCGCCGGTGCCGGCCGCCGCGTCATTCTGATTGATATGACCGGCTCCGGCTATCCCACAGAACTGATGGCTGAGGACCAGACAGCTCTTGGTGTCACCGATCTGCTGTGCGGCGAGGCCGCCTTCGGCGACACGATCCATGGCGATCGGCTTTCCGATGCCCATCTGATCCCGCAGGGCCAGAGCGACGTGCGCCGCGCCATGCGCGGTGTCGACCGGCTGTCGCTGCTGCTCGATGCGCTCGCCGCCGCCTACGACGTCGTGGTGGTCGAATGCGGTGCGGCCGATGTCGCCGGCGTCTCGCGGCTGACGCGCAGCCGGGATGTTGAAATTATCCTCTCCCTGCCGCAGCTAGAGGAGACGATCTTCGTTACCCTGATGACGGAGTTCCAGGCGGCGGGCTATCAGCGCGTCGTGCTGATGTCGGGCGGCCAAGCGGACGAGCAGGAGCTCGGGCAGGCTGCCTAGAGCATGTCGCGCGAAAGTGTTCAGCGATTTCAGCCGATCCGTGCGCGGATGCCCTGGGCCAATTTATAGAGTTTGGGACGCGCCTTGATATGCGCCTTGCTACGGGTGACGATCCGGTGCGCGGCGCCTGCGGCGACTCCGAACGGCGAGACCGGCAGGACCACGTCATAATGCTCGGTCTCCACTGGTGCCCAGGAACGCTTATAGGTCTGGTCGCCGAGGCCGAAATCGAACAGCGCGACACCTCTGCCATGCAGCCCTACGATCGCCTGCCAATATAGGAACTCGCCGGGGCTTGTATCCGGTACAAGGTCTTCGTCGATCGCCCCGAACTGGCATATGACATGGTCGCCCTTGCGCGAAATCCCTGATATCGCGGCGATCCCGTCTTTATTTTCACCCTTCA
The DNA here is from genome assembly GCF_014193135.1 of Rhizobium sp. BK049. Classification (NCBI taxonomy): domain Bacteria; kingdom Pseudomonadati; phylum Pseudomonadota; class Alphaproteobacteria; order Hyphomicrobiales; family Rhizobiaceae; genus Rhizobium; species Rhizobium sp. BK049. The sequence continues at coordinate 91,055 of NZ_JACHYV010000004.1, read as the reverse complement.
GCCGCAGCGCATGCATCTGCAGGGCGAAATATTGTCTCGCATCATCTCGCTTGTCGATGAGGCCGTGCAGGAAGGCCTGAGTTTCGCGATCGGCGAAGACGTCGGGCAGGCCAAGGCTCGCGAAGCGGGCACTCTTCAAACGGAAGAAGATGTCGAGCAGGTGGTGTTGCTCTTGCGATGTTTGTGGAATGACGTAGTCGACGCCCCCGGCTGCTTCCAGACGCCTCGACTGAACGCGGAATTTCTTACGTCGGCTCTTGGCGTTGAGCTGCTTCAGCGTCTCCTCGAAATTGGAGAGTAACGGCAATTGATAGGCGTGGTTCTGGTTCTGCACCATCGGCAGCCCGGTGAGCGGGGTCTGCCGCCCGCGCCATTCAAGCGGGACGTTTTGCAGCAGCAGCAGATCTGCATGGCCCTTCAAGGCCTGCCGAAGCTGCGCCGCGAACTTTTGCGCGTCGATGCTGCCGCCACTTTCGGCAAAATTGCCAGAGAACAGACCGGTATTGATATTGCTGTGATCGGCAGCGATGAACTTTGCGACGGTCAATCCACGGAATTTGACAATCTCGATCGGCAGAATGAAGGCTGTCTCGCCGGCATAGGTGCCCTTGAGAATTACCAGCGGCCGCTGAAAGGCATTGACCCAGGCGGCGCACCAATCATAACTTTGATGAAGCGAATGGAGATCATCGACCTCCAGAGCCCGCCAATCATCCTCCAGTGGCTGCATCGCGTCGAAAACCGAGATCTCGATTTTTGCCATGGCAAGTTTCATACTCACCTGGCGTAGGCGTGAGATCGCCATATCGGCCAGCGCGCCATCATCTGACGACTGTTCATCAATATCGAGCTTTTGCGTCTGCACGGGAACTCTCCGGTCAAAATGCTGAACGGGAAGGTAGGTGTGCAGGACATATATTTGGTTTAACCGCCACCCATCCGCGGGGTTTTCCGCCGATCACGGTTATTCGGCCGTTAATGGCCTACTGTTGCCGCGGCCCGGCCATCCACTTGATGATCACCATTGCCGGCAATACCCAAAGCAGGCCGGTCAGCAGGAAATAGAGCAGGTGCCCCCACCAGGCGGCGTTGCCGAGCGTCGCCACCGCGATCGTGTTCGCCACCAGCGCATAGACGAGCACAAGCACGATGATAAGGATCGTGCCGATGAATTTGCGAAGGCGGACGGGCATTGTTTATCTCTTGTATGGGTAGCGCGGAGCGGCGCGACGGCATGCCGCAAAGCTTCGGGGCTTGTTTTGCATGAGCCGGTGGGGCAAATCAACTGCCGGATAGAAGGAGACATCATGGCCGTCGCGAACCTCACCACGGAACAGGCGATCCTGAGCGAAGTATGCAAGCAGAAACGCAACCGCCGCGCCTTGCGGCTGTGGCTCGGCTTTGTGCTTTTGGCGCTCTTTTGTCTCGTGCTCGTCGGAGGGGCAACGCGGCTGACCAATTCCGGCCTCTCGATCACCGAGTGGAAGCCGATCCATGGCGTCGTTCCGCCGCTGTCGGCCGCGGAATGGGAAGAGGAGTTCCGCCTCTACCAGCGCATTCCCGAATTTCAGCAATTGAACAGTTCCATGACCGTCGACGAATTCAAGAGCATCTTCTGGTGGGAATGGGCGCACCGGCTGATCGCCCGCGGCATCGGCGTGATCTTCGCGCTGCCGCTTCTTTTTTTCTGGCTGACGGGGCGGATCGAGAAACGCCTGCGCTGGCCGCTCGTCGGCATCCTGGCGCTCGGCGGCCTGCAGGGTTTCATCGGCTGGTGGATGGTGTCCTCAGGCCTTTCCATTCGCACTGATGTCAGTCAGTACCGGCTGGCGACACATCTCGTCATGGCCTGCCTAATCTTTGCCGGCTGCATGTGGATCATGCGCGGGCTGTCGCCGCACTCCAACGATCCGGCGCCGGCACGCAGCTCGCGCGGCTTCGCTGCCGTGATCGCCATTTTCGCGCTGTTCCAGATCTATCTCGGTGCCCTGGTGGCGGGACTCGATGCCGGTTTTTCCTACAATACCTGGCCATTGATGGATGGCGCCGTCATTCCCTCCGATCTGCTCATTCAGCAGCCCTTCTGGATCAATGCCTTCGAGAACCCGAAGACAGTGCAGTTCATCCACCGCATCGGCGCCTATACGCTCTTCGCACTGGTGCTGATCAACATGGTGATCGCCCTTCGCGCCGCACCCTGGACCACCCATGCCCGCCGCGCCGTCGTGCTTTTCGCGCTGGTGACCGTTCAGGCGGCGATCGGCATTGCCACGCTGCTGATGCAGGTGCCGCTTCACTGGGGCCTGCTGCATCAGGCCGGCGCGCTTGTTGTATTCGGTTTCGCCGTCGCCAACTGGCGTGGCTTTTACGGCGAATACCCGCACGAGACGATGATCACCGAACGCGATTGAAAGCGGGAGGCTGTCATTCGTTCTAACGCAGCACGCCGTCGAGCAGCGGCATGCCGATGATGGCTGCCGCTGCGATCAGCATGTAGCAGGCGATGCGGAAGGTCCGCTCCTCGGCAAGCCCGAACAGTTTCGAGCCGCCATAGAGACCCAGCGCATAACTCGGCAGGATAACGACGGTGAGGGCGAAGACAGCGGGCACGAACAGACCGCCGATATAATAGCTGATGGCGCTGAAGACGGACGAGATCGAAAAATACAGCACGACATTCGCTCTGACGCGCGCGAAGTCGCTCTTGCCGCCGAGCCAGTAGGCAACGACAGGCGGTCCGCCGAGCTGCGCGGCGCCGCTGAAAAGTCCGGCGATCAGGCCGACGCCGCTGCTGAGCGGCGCTGACGGCGCGCCTTGGTAGCGCCATCCCGATAGGAGAAGCGCGAGCAGGCTGATGGCGATGATCGTGATGCTCCAGCGCAGCAGCGTCGGGTCGAGCAGCGCCAGCAGCGCCGTGCCGGCCGGGACGCCGAGTGCCGCACCAGCCGCCATGACGAAAACTTCGGACCGGTTGGCGTCGCGCCAGGCGGGCGGGATCATCCCAAGTGTGGCGATGCCGTCGATGACGAGCAGGATCGGCGAGACCAGCTTCGGGCCAACGATGGCGCCGCCGAGCGGGACGAAGATCAACGCTGCGCCGAAACCGGAAAAGCCGCGGGCTAGCCCGGCTATCAAGGCAACCGCCACCAGCGCATAAATGCCGTGACCGGGCAGGGCGGCGGCAAGCCACGTCTGCATGTCGGCGACAAGCCTATCCAGCATCATGGCCTTAGCTGGCGAGCATCAGGTCCATGTTCTGCACGGCAGCACCCGAGGCACCCTTGCCGAGGTTGTCGAGCAGCGCCACCAGATTGACCTGGGAACCACCCGGCGTACCGAAGACGAAGAGTTTCATCGTGTCCTTGCCCTCGAGCTCGACGGCGTTGACGCGGGGGAGCGCCTTGCTTTCGGCGAGCGGCACGACGGTGACGATGCCCTGTCCGGCATAATGGGAAACCAGTGCCGCGTGGATGCTTTCCATCGTCGCGCCCTCGGCGAGATCGTCGAGATGCAGCGGCACCTGCACGATCATGCCCTGTGCGAATTTGCCGACCGACGGCGAGAAAATCGGTGCGCGGTCGAGTAGGCCGTGCACGGTCATCTCCGGCACATGTTTGTGAGTGAGCGGCAGGCCATATAGGAAATGCGGCGCGGTGATCGCATCCGGATGATCCGGGTTTTCCATCTGCGCGATCATCTGCTTACCGCCGCCGGTATAACCGGAAACCGCGTTGACCGTCACCGGATAGCCATCCGGCAGAATGCCGGCGGCGCGCAGCGGCCGAATGAGGCCGATCGCGCCTGTCGGATAGCAGCCGGGATTGGAGACGAAACGGGCGGCCTTGATCTTGTCGGCCTGTGCACCGTCCATTTCGGCAAAGCCATAGGCCCAGCCGGAATTGACGCGGAAGGCCGTCGAGGTGTCGATAACGCGGACGTTGTTGTTGCCCGAAACCATCTGAACCGCTTCCTTCGACGCGTCGTCGGGCAGGCACAGAATGGCGATATCGGCGGTGTTCAGCATGTCCTCGCGCATGGCGGCGTTGCGCCGCTCGTCCTCGGGAATGGACAGAAGCTCGACATCGCGGCGGCTGGCCATGCGCGTACGGATCTGCAGACCCGTTGTGCCGTGTTCGCCATCGATGAAGATTTTCGGTGCCATGTTAGACCTGCGCTTTCAATGGGTTCTGAGGATTTCCGGATTCAATTTGAACGATGATAAATCAGCCTTGTGACGCCGCAATGGCGCGCCGCTCGGCATGAAGGCCAAGCATATACATTGCCACCGTTGCCCCCGCAATGGCGGTGATATCGGCATGGTCGTAAGGCGGCGCCACTTCGACCACGTCGGCGCCGCGGATATCGAGTTGGTGCAGACGCTGCAGCACCGAGAGGATCTTGGCGCTCGACGGACCGCCGGCAACCGGCGTGCCGGTGCCTGGGGCAAAGGCAGGATCCAGGCAATCGATATCGAAGGTGAGATAGGCGGGGGCGCCGCGCGTATGAGAGATGATCGCTGAGGCAATGTCGCCGCCGCTCATCTCCTCGACCTGATGACCATAGAGAATATTGATGCCGCAATCCTCCGGCGCATGGGTACGGATGCCGATCTGAATCGAGCGGTCGGGATCGATGATGCCTTCACGCACGGCACGCGCCACGAAGGAGCCATGGTCGATGCGCCGCTCTTCGTCGAACCAGGTGTCCTGGTGAGCGTCAAACTGCACCAGCGCGAGAGGCCCGTGTTTTGCCGCATGGGCTTTCAGCAGCGGCCAAGTGACGTAATGATCGCCGCCCAGCGTCAGCAGAAAGGCGCCGCTGTCGAGGATCGCATTGGCCTGGCGTTCGATGGCGCCGGGCGTGTCCTGATGGTTGCCGTAGTCGAGCAGGCAATCGCCATAGTCGATCACCGCCATGTCGGCAAACAGTTCGCGGTTGAAGGGATATTGCGCATCGTTGTCGAATATCGCCGAGGCGCGCCGAATCGCCTGCGGGCCGAAGCGCGTGCCCGGTCTATTCGATGTGGCGGCGTCGAAGGGGATGCCCCAGACGGCGACATCGACGCCGGCAAGTTCTTTGGTGAAGCGGCGGCGCATGAAGGACAGAGCGCCGGCAAAGGTGGGATCGCTGGCGGCCGAAGTGAGGTTGGTCGCTGTGAAGGCATGATCGATGGTCTTGTTCGCCAAGGGGGGCTCCTTCTCTGTCCGCGCGAGCATAATCGCATTCGATGTCGACCTTATATCGCCTGGCCACCGGTCACGACTGCCCGATCCCCGAAAAGGAATGGATGTTTCCTTTCGGGGCAGGTAAGGGGTAGGCGAGGTGCGCCGAGATTTCAAGCGATCCCCGCTTGACGGTCGCTCTGCGGTTGGCGCTGCCGCAATTCTGCGGCCTCAGACGGCCTTCCGGGCAAGCTGGCGCAATCCAGCCAGGGTTATCAGCGCTGCCGCCCCGGTATAGGCCGCCAGCGGCCAGGCCGTGTCGCCGTCGAGCAGAATCACGAACAATGTGCCTGCAGCACCGACCATCGACGCAGAAGTAGAGCGCCACGGCCGTTCCCGCGCTATTGCCGAATGCGGCAAGCGCACCATTGGCCGTAACGGCTGTCGCAAAGACAATGCCGATGGCGATGATCCACATCGGCAGAATGAGGCGGACAAGCGGTTCCTGCAAAAGCATCTCTCCCATGGCAAGCATCACCGCGCCGACAAGCAGCAGCGCCATGCCTCTTGCGAGGCTGCCTGCGATGCCCCAGCGTGTGACGAAGCGTTTGGCAAGGCGCGCCGTCACAATCATCACCAATGCCACTGAAGCAAAGATGAAGCTGAAGCTGATGCCGGAAAAACCGGCCCGATCGATCAGGATACGGGGCGCGGTCGAGAAGAAGACGAAGAAAGCTCCCATCGCTGCGCTGAAGCCGGTCGTGTAGATCCAGAAGGGAAAGCTCGCGAGGATCGGACCTATTGCGATGGTTGTCGCCGACGTAACCGGGCGGGTTTCATGCCAGCGCATGCTGGCATTGAGAGTTGCAATGATCGACAGCAGGCCGATGACGAGAAAGATGGCTCGCCACCCATAGTGGTCGGCAATCACCGCGCCGACGACCGGCCCGAACGCAGGCACAAGCGATAGCAGCGAACCGAGCAGGCTATAGATCACGCTGCTTTCCGGCCGCTCGGCGTAGACGTCGCGCACTGTTGCGAAGGTGGCGACAAGAGCCGCCGAGGCGCCGATCGCCTGCAACAATCGCAAGGCCACGAAGAGAAGTGCGGATGAGGCCCCGGCAAGCAGACAGGACGCAAGGGCAAATAGTGCCGCCCCGCCGATCAGCACGGGCCGCCGCCCGACGATATCGGAGATCGGACCAAAGACAATCTGGCCGACGCCGAGCACAAGCATATAGAGGCTGAGGGTCAACTGGATGACTTCAGGCGAGGTGCCGAGCGCCTGGGGCATCGTCGGCACAACCGGTAGATAGATGTCCATGGCAAGCGACGCCAGGATGTCGAAAGGAGCCATCAGCAACAAGCTTGCCGGCACGGAATAATTCCACAACGGAATTTTCTGATAAGACATGGGTAAGATCCGCTCAAATGATTTTCATTCGGCGGCGATCTGTCTTTCATCAGTATCGGATTTGCTGGGACAGATGCCGCAACAACAGCGCAAAGTTGTTGCGGCTTAGTTGTCTGCGGACTTGGTTGTTCCCATGATGCGACCTTGATTGCGGCTCCGCTCGTTTGCGAAGCGATCTGTCGGATTTCTACCAGCAGAACCGGAGTGCGGCAATGGCGACCGGCGAGGCGATGCCGGAATTCCTCAAACGCCTAAACAAAAAGGCCGGGTTTCCCCGGCCTTCGTAATTCCGTCTGTCCGAAACGATTAACGCTTGGAGAACTGGAAGGAGCGGCGGGCCTTTGCCTTGCCGTACTTCTTGCGCTCGACGACGCGGCTGTCACGGGTCAGGAAGCCGCCCTTCTTCAGTACCGAGCGCAGGCCCGGTTCGAAGTAGGTCAGCGCCTTGGACAGGCCGTGGCGAACAGCGCCGGCCTGGCCGGAAAGACCGCCGCCGGCAACGGTTGCGATGATGTCGAACTGGCCGTCACGGGCAGCCGCGACGATCGGCTGGCGCAGGATCATCTGCAGCACCGGACGGGCGAAGTAAGCCGTGAAGTCCTTGCCGTTGACGATGATCTTGCCGGAGCCGGCCTTGACCCAAACGCGGGCGACGGCGTCCTTGCGCTTGCCGGTCGCGTAGGAGCGGCCGAGCGAGTCGACCTTGCGGACGTGGGCCGGAGCGGCAGCTTCGGAAGACGTGCCGAGATCCTTCAGGGAGGAGAGGTCAGCCATGATCAGGCGCTCCTTACGTTCTTTTTGTTGAGCGCGGCGACGTCGAGGGCGACCGGCTGCTGGGCTTCATGGGGATGGTTCGGGCCGGCATAAACGCGCAGGTTCTTCATCTGGCGACGGCCGAGCGGGCCGCGCGGAACCATGCGTTCGACGGCCTTTTCGAGGACGCGCTCGGGGAAGCGGCCTTCGATGATCTGGCGCGCAGTGCGCTCCTTGATGCCGCCGGCATAACCGGTGTGCCAGTAGTAGACCTTGTCGGAATACTTCTTGCCGGTGAAAACCACCTTGTCGGCATTGATGACGATGACGTTGTCGCCGTCGTCAACATGGGGCGTGAAGGTTGCCTTGTGCTTGCCGCGCAGGCGCATAGCGATGATGGAAGCGAGACGGCCAACGACCAGCCCTTCGGCGTCGATGATCACCCACTTCTTCTCCACCTCTGCAGGCTTCTGTGAGAAGGTTGCCATGTCAATACTCTCTTTTAGGACCCTTGGCCCGAGGGCTTTAAGGGCGTTTCTTGTTGCTTGGATTGGCAAGCGCGAACCTGCCAAAAAGAAAGCAGCCCGGACAGGCTGCGTTCTGTCGCGGTGTATAAAGGCAATGTGACACAGGGTCAATATCGGCTTTCTCGACGGTCGGAAAAAAGAACAAGTGAAAACAAACGTTTAGTTGTGTGGTGTTGTGATACCACACAAATCGGGCTGAATATTTGCCCGTTTAACGTTTCAGCGTTGCGCCGCCGTCGGTCGAAAACCATCGCTAATCCTCAAAGGAACGCAGGCTTTTTATCATTTCCCGGAGGCCGCGTGTCAGATGTTTGTCCCGGCGAAGAACCATGCCGAGGCGGCGTGTCAGCTTCGGCTGCAGCGACGATGTCGTCAGCAGACCGCCGCGGTCGCGCTTCACCGCTAACCCCGGCAGGATCGACCAGCCGAGTCCGACGGCCACCAGTTCCTTGATCGCTTCGATACTGCCGAACTCCATCGCCGGTCGGATCCTGATATCCGGGGCGGCTAGCCACGCGTCGATTGCCCGCCTCGTATTGCCGCCCTCGTAAAGCAGCAGAGTCCTGTCGCGCATGAAGGCCGGGTCCGGTCCACCCTTGGGCACGGGGCTGCCCGCGGGGGCGACAGCCAGCAATTCCTCTTCGTAGAAGGGTTCGATCTCGAAGTTCCGTCCCGATGCCGGCAGGGCCACAACGGCGATGTCGAGGCTGTTGGCTTCCAGATCGCGCAGGATATCGTCGGCATTCCCGATCGAGACGGTGATTTCGAGGCCAGGCATGGACTGCCGGGCGGCGGCGATGGCGCGGGGAAGCAGATGGATCGATGCCGTGCCGCCGCTGCCGATGCGCACCCGGCCGCTGGCGCCATCCCTGTGGGGCATCATCGCTTCTTCCGCCGCGGCTGCCTGCTGAAGCAGACGCCTTGCATGCGAAAGCAGGTCGATGCCCGCCGCCGTCGGTTGCGCCCGCCGCCCGACGCGCTCGATCAGCCTGACGCCGAGCCGCTGTTCGAGCCCCTTGATCTGCAGGCTGACGGCCGGCTGCGTCATGCCTTCCTTGTCGGCCGCAGCCGTAAAGCTGCCGAGGTCGGCGACATTGATGAAGGTCGCAAGCTGATCGAGATTGAGGAGCATGCCAAAGAAATCCTTATGCATATAATAATACCCATAAGCTTCTTTCGCTGCGTCTTCCAGCGCATCTTTCGTCCGTCAGGAAAGGATGAAGGATGACCGTGGAATTCGACGAAAGCTTGGAGATACCTCTCAGCGCCCTTCGGCTGAAACGCCGCGAGAGGGCGCGCTGGGGCAGGCGGCTGCTGGCGGCCATAGTGTGTCGGCTCGAAAAGCGTCGCAGCCGCCGCAAGCTGTCGGAACTCACGGATGACGAGCTTCGCGATATCGGTCTGACCCCTGCGCAGGCGAAGGCAGAGCGATCGAAATCATGGTTCTGGTTTTGACTGCGACGGCGTATCCTGCTCGAAATGGGCGGCGCCGTGTGGCAGAACGGCTGTGTGGAAATCGAGCGCAGGGAGCAGCATCATGGCTGAAATCGTATCCTTCCGAAAGGAAGCGGACAGGACCGACGGATTGTTGCTCCGCTCGTTGCGCGACGGCGTGCTGCGGCTCATTCTTAACGACCCGCCGGCTAATGCGCTGTCGATCGCGCTTCTCCAAGCGCTGATGGCCGAGCTCGAAAAGGCGGAGGCGGATTTGGATGTGCGCGTCGTCGTCATCGCCTCGACCGGCGCCGTTTTTTCCGCCGGCCACGACCTTAAGGAACTCACGGCTCATCGCGTCGACGAAGATCAGGGCGCTGCTTTCTTCGAGAAAAGCTTCAGGCTCTGCGCCGATTTGATGCTGAAGATTGCGCATCTGCCAAAACCTGTCATCGCCGAGGTCGATGGGCTTGCAACGGCTGCCGGCTGTCAGCTCGTCGCATCCTGCGATCTGGCGATCTGCACCGACACTTCGACGTTCTGCACGCCGGGCGTCAATATCGGCCTGTTCTGTTCGACGCCGATGGTGGCCGTTTCCCGTGCCGCGCATCGTAAGCAGGCTATGGAGATGCTCTTGACCGGTGAGACGATCGACGCCTCGACCGCCAAGGATTTCGGCCTCGTCAACCGCATCGTGCCGAAGCAGTATCTTGCGCAGGTCGTTTCCAAATATGCCGCCGTGATTGCCGGCAAATCGCCACTGATCCTGAAAATCGGCAAGGAAGCGTTTTATCGGCAGCTCGAACTGCCGGTGGAGGCGGCCTATGATTATGCCGCTATGGTGATGGTGGACAACATGCTGACGCAGGACGCGCAGGAAGGGATCGGCGCCTTTCTCGGCAAGCGCAAGCCGGAATGGAAGGGCGAATGATTAGGCGAGTTTCAGAACCAGCACGCCGACCGCGATGACGACGCCGGCGACGTAACGCCAGATGCCGGCTTTTTCCTTGAAGACGGCAACGGAGAGCACCAGCGCAAAGAGGATCGAAGTTTCCCGCAGTGCGGCAACGGTCGCTACCGGCGCCTTCGTCATCGCCCAAAGTGCCAGCCCATAAGATGCAATCGATCCCGCGCCGCCGATCAGGCCGCGCCACCAGTTTCGGCGAACGTGATGCAACACCGTCAAGCTGCCGCGCTGGGATGCCGCCCAGGCAAACAGCAGTATCGGCGGCAGCAGCGACATCCACAACGTATAGGAAACCGCATTGCCTGAAAGGCGTGCGCCGATGCCGTCGACAAAAGTATAGCTGGCGATGACGAACGCATTGGCAATCGAGAAGGCGACCGCATGGCCGCTGCTGCGCCGAGTCTCCAGGGCGAGCGTCAGGACGCCGGCTGAAATCGTCATGATGCCGGCAAGAGCGGCGCCGGAAAGATGTTCGCGCAGGACGATGCCGCTTGTCGCGGCGACCAGCAACGGCGCGCAACCACGCATCAGCGGATAGACGAGGCCGATATCACCGGCTCGGTAAGCGGCGGCAACCAGCTGGAAATAGGCGAACTGCAGGATGGCCGAGGCGCCGATGAACGGCCAGGCCGCGCTTTGTGGCAATGGCAGAAATGCCAGAAACGGCAACGCGGACACTGCGCCGCCGGCCGAAATCAACGCCGCATCCAGGGATTTATCGCTGCCCGCTTTGACAATCGCGTTCCATGTCGCATGCAGCAACGCACCGAACAGAACGAGCAGGATGACGTCGAGAGGCAAGGGATAAATCCGGTGCTGCGGAAGAAGGCGAAGCGCCTCGCCCCGACGGGGCAGAATTCTGTAAAGACAACTGATATTTGCACGAAAATGCATTGCCGCGGTCGCGGATGCGTTCTCGGCTCCAATATCATCCTTTTAATTTGCAAACAATGGCGGGGTATGACGACAAGTTTTACGTGCGCGCGATATGCGTTCAATCCACGCGATCTTCTCAACTATGAGATGTTTCTAATGGACGAGAGAACATATGGTGACCTTATGGGGAATGGAAGGGGAAAGCAGCTGAGGGAATTCCATGGCGGATCTTTCTATGCTGCTGAAATACAGATATTCTTCTATAACTTTGATATACGCGAAAAAAGAAGCTTCAGATTGTATGTTCTCAGAGAAATCGCATCGCGCGATTGAACTGGATGCCTGTTTGCAAGCGCGGAAGGCGATCGGCGCCTGCAGGGGTTGCGGCGGCGGGGAGGTCAGAGCTGATGATGCGGAACGAAGAGCATCCCGTCAAGGTTGTCTAGGCTTTGGCAGTTCAGAACCGGGCAGCGTGGATCGTCCTTTGTCGGGATATGGGTCCATTCCGCATAATCGGTCGCGTCACAATAATTGCTGTTGCGCACGTAGCGATCATAAAGCGGCAGCCCGCGGGGAGATTGGTAGCGGAAGATCACGGCGCCCTCATTGTGGATGGCCGCCCGCACGCCGGCGCAGCTCATGGTGAGCGGATTGTAGCGCGAGATCGCTACTGCCGGTGATGCGGCGAGCACAAGCATGAGGGCAAGAGCAATTTTTCTCATTGAATCATCCTCAGAGCCATTCAACTCTTATATACGCAAACACGTGCAGCCGGTTCTGCCGAAATGCAAAAAAATGCTGGCAGGCTCAAAGGCGCTGCCGGAATGGAGAAACGGAAATGGATCACGACGCCTACACGGATGATTATCTCGCCGGAATCCTGCAGTCGGTAAAGACCATCGCGCTGACCGGTGCCTCGCCCAATCCGGCCCGGCCCAGCAATGGCGTAATGGGCTATCTGCTGTCGCGCGGCTATGAGGTCATACCGGTCAATCCGGGGCAGGCGGGCAAACAGATACAGGGCCGCACCGTCTACGCCCGTCTTGCCGACGTCCCGGTGCCGATCGATATGGTTGATGTCTTTCGCGCCGCCGAATATCTCGATGGGGTCGTTGAGGAGGCGTTGGCGCTGAGGCCGTTGCCGAAGGTGATCTGGGCTCAGCTTGGCGTCCGCAACGATGCCGCGGCGGCAAAGGCGGAGGCTGCCGGCATTAAAGTGGTGATGAACCGCTGCCCGGCGATCGAATATCCTCGTCTCATTGCCTGATGGGGGCTGGCCTGAGACGGATTTTCCACCGAACGCCCAAGGGTTGAAACGGATCGCGGTTAACTTTCGTCGGCGACAAGCTATGATCCTGCCCTGTGAGCAACAATTCGGAGGGCGACATGGCCAAGAACGATCCTGGATTCAACACCTTGGCAGTCCACGCAGGCGCACAGCCCGATCCGGCTACCGGCGCACGGGTGACGCCGATCTACCAGACGACCGCTTTCGTCTTCAACGATTCCGATCATGCCGCCGCCCTCTTCGGCCTACAGGCCTTCGGCAATATCTACACCCGCATCATGAACCCGACGCAGGCCGTGCTCGAGGAACGCGTCGCCGCGCTCGAGGGCGGTACGGCGGCCCTTGCCGTCGCCTCCGGCCACGCGGCGCAGATGATCGTCTTCCACACCATCATGCGCCCGGGCGAAAACTTCATCGCCGCCCGCAAGCTCTATGGCGGCTCGATCAATCAGTTCGGCCATGCTTTCGAGAATTTCGGCTGGCAGGTGCGATGGGCCGATTCCGCCGATCCGGCGAGCTTCGAAAGCCAGATCGACGACAAGACCCGCGGCATCTTTATCGAAAGCCTTGCCAATCCGGGCGGCACCTTCGTCGATATCGCCGCCATTGCCGACGTTGCGCATCGCCACGGCCTGCCGCTGATCGTCGACAACACGATGGCAACACCCTATCTCATCCGTCCGATCGAGCACGGCGCCGATATCGTCGTGCACTCGCTGACCAAATTTCTCGGCGGCCACGGCAATTCCATGGGCGGCCTTATCGTCGACGGCGGTACCTTCGACTGGTCGAAGTCAGGCAATTACCCGATGCTGTCGAGCCCGCGGCCGGAATATAACGGTATGGTTCTACACGCGACTTTCGGCAATTTCGCCTTCGCGATCGCTGCCCGCGTGCTCGGCCTGCGCGACCTCGGCCCAGCGATTTCGCCCTTCAATGCCTTCCTGATCCTCACCGGCATCGAAACACTGCCGCTCAGGATGCAGCGCCACAGCGACAATGCCATCGCCGTCGCCCGGTGGCTGAAGGCGCACAGCAAGATCGCCTGGGTGAATTATGCCGGCCTCGAAGACGATCCGAACCATGCCATGCAGCAGCGTTATTCGCCGAAGGGCGCAGGCTCTGTCTTCACCTTCGGCGTCCGGGGCGGTTATGAGGCTGGTAAGACGCTGGTCGAAGGAGTTGAGCTCTTCTCCCATCTTGCGAATATCGGCGACACCCGCTCGCTCGTCATTCATCCGGCCTCGACGACGCACCGGCAACTGAGCGACGAGCAGAAGATCGCCGCCGGTGCCGGACCCGACGTGGTGCGGCTTTCCATCGGCATTGAAGACGTCAAGGACATCATCGCCGATCTAGAGCAGGCGCTCTCGAAGATCTGATTGTCCTGGCTGCCGTGGCCTCGCTTTTGCGCGTCAGTCGACATCCCCGACACCCTGGAATAGCTGGCGCAGGGGCTGGCCGATCTGCTGCGCGATGTGAGACCAATCGCCCTCAGGGCAGCAGCCCGCAACTACTCGTTTCCTCCAACAAGGCCTGGTCAATCGGTCTGATTGTGGTCACGAACGCTTTCAAGTATGCCTTCCCGAACGACAAGGGCGGAAGCGTTGAGATTACGCCGGCCATGGAAGGACCAGACATAATTATTGCAATGGAGGACAACGGGGCGGGCTGCCCAGCAACGGAACGCAAAGCCGCTCCAGAACTCCGCTTTCGGAATATCGACCGCAAGGCCGCTTCCCGATAGGATATTGACAGTAACGTGGTATTGGGTGCCGTTACTCTCTTTTTCGTATTCGAAATGACCCACTGGCTTCGTGACCGCCGAGCCAATTATTCCGGCTTCTTCGAAAGCTTCGCGCTCGGCGGTCTGGGCACTGGCCTCGCCATCCTCGGTCGTGCCTTTGGGAATCCCCCAGTCACCTGTGCGTTTGCTCCGCACAAGCACTAGAGGCGTTTCGTCCGCCCGAGCCGTCAGGCAAACTCCCGCAGCCTGGTACACGGTCCGCCGCGGCGACGTTGTACGTACCGTTGTTTCGCGCTCAATCAATATAGTGTCGGCCGATTTCCTGCGTCGCGGTGATGGGACAGCTCTATGTCACAAACATGTCATATAGCCAGGCGGATAAGGCGGCGGCGAACCGGCGGTGAGCACAAGACCGGTGGGAAAGTTCCCGCTTGCTGACGCGTTACCCGTTTATCTCTTCCCGGTCCTGCATCCTATCATGCACGTTCTCCGGGCCCGCGATCAAAGCGGCGATCGCCGTCGCCTTCTCCCGATCACCGTAGCCGGCCACATAGCCCTCCAACAGGACGCTTCTGCCGACCATGCTTACAGAGATGGACGAGCTTTCCAGCTCTGGTTCCGCTGACACCGCGGCCTGCACGCTCGCAAGCTGATCGTTGGCTAGGCTTTCAGGCTCAAAGCTCATGGCATTCCTCCTTCGTGATACGAAGGAAACAGCGAACTGGTAATTTGGTTCGCGATAGGGACTTAGGTCCGAGAAGCCATGCCGGAAGGCGTACCGCCATCATGAAGGTAGGTCCCGACAGCTTCTGGAAGGCAGCGCAGGAGCGGATCATCGCCCCTGTTATGCCGGTTAGCCCCGCAAACATTGGCGCTAGCTATCGTTCGTCCTGGGTTTTCGACCTGCCCAATAACGGCCCTGTCGCTTACGTCGGTCCCACCAGCCGGCCTCGACGACAGGTTGGATGAACGTACATCATCTATAACTTCGCACCTGCGGTAATTGTCATACGATTTAAAACGCTAAATAAATACAAAAATCAGTTGCTTACTTGAAATTTCTCGACTACGTTTTTTAGCGAGAAGTTCCGAAATATCGGCGATTGTCGGCGCTGCTCAGCGATCGTTTGACCTCGCTTGAGGGAGGATCATGACTTTGTTTGTCCGTCTTCGTTTCTTCGCGGTGGTGCAGCGAATGCGTGATCTCGTCTCGATCCGATACCGACCTACGACGGCAATCTGACGCGTCGTAAACCCTTTGTTCCACTTTTCTAAGATGGTGCTCCCGTGTGGCGCTCCCGAGGTTTGTTATGCAAAAGCAAGCTGTCGTATTCAATGGTCAGGAAGTCGGGATCGCGGTTCCCGTGGAAAACCGCCTCAAATTCATCGCTGTCCGCTTCAATGTCATCGACTTGGACAACAGGCTCTTCGACACGGTTACTGAAATCCGGCGCGCCATTACACAGCATCTGGCCTCCAGCGGTCGTGCGATCATCTCGCACTGAATGGCAGGAGATATTCTTCAACGTCACGGCACAAATGGGATTGCAGGCTCACTTGTAAAGCCCTGCAAAGCTGCCGCGTTTCAACTTGTGAGGAGATGAGGAATGTTGATCACGAGCGTCCAAGAAACAGAATGGGCCGTGCTCTCGCTGTCCGTTCAATCTTGGTTTAGGCACTACAAGGCCAAACCGGACGACAAGACATCGGAAATGATCTGCAGCGCGGCAATCGACCTTTTCAATCGCGGCCATCGCACCCAGGAGGAACTCACCAGTATATTAATCGCGCGGTTCCCCCTGATCGCGCCTGCGCCCGCAGCCCTCCATTAATCGCTCCGAGGCATGGGAACATCGCAAATCTCAGCGCACTCGAAATCGGATACGAGACCAGTAACAAAGTCTAATAGGCGATAGATGGTGCTTCTCTGATTGGCGGAGTTAGGTCACACGACTTGTTCGTATTTTGGCGGGTCGCCTCAGTTCTTGACCGAGGGCCTCCAGCGCCTGCTCACGTGACGATGGTGCTGCGGTAGTCCAAGAGTTCGCGCAATAGCCTCGCGACCGAAGACGCCGGCGCGCTCGATGAACGATCTAAGGCGTTTCGCCTTTGAAGTGCCGCGTCCGTTGAAGAGGCGGCTCTCGCTCGCCTTCGCGGCGGACGTCGTAATGTCGGCCCGACGATCTTTGGAATACGACCGACGCTACCTTGCTGATACCTTTTGCTGACTGCCGTGGATGGAGCAATCATGCCTGTCGTCATTTTCACTGGCGCATCGGGGGCCGGAAAAACGACAATCGCCGAAGCTGTTGAGCGGCTGCATGGGCAAGAGATCGACGTCTTTTACCAGGACCGCATCGGCGTTCCGCCCGTCGAGGAGATGGTTGATCAATTCGGCTCTGTCGAAGGATGGCAGAGAGAGGCCGTTTTCGAATGGATGGCTCCACTGTCGCCGCTCCTGACAAAGGGGCGCAGCGTCCTGTTTGAGGACCAGGCGCGCTTTTCCTTTCTGGCCGAAGCTGCCGAACGTGCCGGGATCGGTTCGCATTCCTTTCTCTTGATCGATTGCGACGACGAGGCCCGAGCCAGGCGCCTTTCGATTGATCGAGGCCAGCCTGAGTTGGCAAATCCGGATATGATGAACTGGGCCGCCTTCCTACGGCATGAAGCAGCGGCATACGGCTGCGAAATTCTCACATCGAACCTGACGCTGGAACAGGGAGCGGAACGAGCCCTTTGCGAATTGCGGCGGTAGCCTGTTTGATCCGGACCAGGCAGTTGAAGTTTGGCCGTTCCAGTGCGGCGTTCATCTGCTTGTTCTGCTAAAAGCATAGAGAGGGAGGCCCAGTTGCACCTGACTTTGGAGTTGTTTGTCCAAACGCCTCAGACATCGATTGATTTCTACCAGCGAGTCCTGGGCTTTGAAGTCGAGGGCTCGGCGAGCACGGAATATACAACGCTGAGAAACGGCGACGCCGTTATCGCGATTAATTCGCGAAGCGTCCTTTCGAGCGATCATCCGTTACGCGGCGAAATTGGCAACAGGGTCGGCCTCAGGGTCGAGATCGTCTTGAAGGTCACTGATGTCGAGGATGCCTATCGCAAGGCGGAAGAGAGCGGCTGGCCGCTTTCCGCCCTCGCCATGCAGCCTTGGGGACTGCGCGATTTTCGCCTTGTCGACCCCGACGGCTATCATGTCAGAGTGACCAGCACCCGCAGGAACGGATCATCATGACGGCTGTGGGCTTCGTGCCAAACGCTGAGCGGCTGCGCTTCGGTGGCGACCAGTTGCAAATCGGTCGGAACAATTGCTGCCGAGCCTCAGGGCGCTCGGATAGGAGGCCTTGAGCCCTTTTCTTTAGTTCCCGCTACTTCACGGTGAAGCAGTTTTATTGCTCAGTTTTCAATTCCAAATTTCAGAAAACAAGCGTATGTTGCGCGGTTAGGATTGCGGTAACCATGCCTTGAGGGGTCGGGGACGATGTGCTGGAATACATCAGGGGCATTCACGCCGGTCGCGCTTGCTTTGCGCGGTCCGGCAACACGCAAGATCGTCCGGACGCTCGGCGATGCGGCACATCTCCTGATCAACGATTGGCCTTCTGATGACGGCGAGGAATACGTCGCTGCCGTAAAAGCCTGTGTCGATGCAATTACCGGCAAAATTAGCCCGGAACGATTCCGCGAGGCGCTTCTGCTTGCAGCCCATGAAGCGGGTATCGCTGCTCTGACAATTGTCCCCCTCGGAGTGACAGAGCGGCGACCGGACCTGCGCTCAGCCGCGCCAAGATAGCCCCTCTTTCAAGCGGCTTCTGTCAGCCTGGCATGCGTCAGATACGACCGCTGCCAAGGCAGGCAAAATTCTCACGAACTGAAAGCATTGCCGTCAATTCTAACCGCGATCTTCACAAATGTCGCTGAAGGTGATGGGAAAAGGGCTCAGTTCCCAAGGGCGGTCAATGCCCTGTGCGACGAGAGACAAGTTGCAAAGATTTCGAACATTCGCGCGCAGACGTTTGCCGCGAAAGACACTGGCGACGGAGGGTTTATGATGGTTGCGGCGAATTTCATCACCTTCAACATCGATGGCGTCGAACCCGAGTTCGGCGCCCCGGAGGCCGCTCGGATCGTCTCCGGCGATCCGCAATTTCGCACCTGGAATCTGGAGGAGATCGACGGCGGTCTTTATTCCGGAATCTGGGAGGCAACACCCGGCAAATGGCGGATCGTCTACGAGGAGTGGGAATATTTCAGCCTGCTGTCAGGCCATTCGATCGTCACGGAGGACGACGGTGAGCCGGTTCATCTCAAGGCGGGTGACCGGATGATCTTGAGACCGGGCTTCAAGGGAACCTGGGAAGTCGTTGAAACGACTCGCAAGGACTATGTGATCAAGGTCTGAACAGCGGCTCAGAGCCGACTCTCACGTTGGCGGGCCTGTCCCGCTTTGCTGCGATTGTGACCCGTTTCTCCTGCAATAACCGCTTCCCCTCCGCCGATAAAAGGCATTTGATGTTGCCTATTAATCGAACCTAAATCGTCAAGTGCTAGACCTTATCTGCAGCGCATTGCGGACATGATGTCTCCTGCCGTCACTATAGACATGGCCTTGAAATTCATCTTTTCGGGATTGGCATGTCGTCGAATCTTGCGGGTAGGCACGTTCGGACCCAAACGTCTTCCATCATTGCGACCACCGTTTTCTTCCTTGTCGTCGCGCTCGTTCTGACCGGCCTCATGGCCCACGTCGTGCTCTCGATGACCCGATCGGCGAACGAAATCGACGATGCCAGGGCCAGTCGCGCCTCACGCGCAGCGATCGCAGCCTTTGTCAGCCGCCTGAGCGCGACGACAACCGACAACGCCGTATGGGATGATGCCTATAAGGCGATCGCAACTCCCGGAGCCGCGGATTGGGCTTATGAGAACTGGGGAAAGACCAGCGAGGATTACCCGCTCTATGACGGTGCCATCGTGACCGGTCCCGATCGCTCGTCGATCGTCTCCGCCTATGCCAAAGGCGAGCCCTTCCAGCCAAGCGCCTTTTTCGGCGAAGCTTTCTACCGGCAGATCAATACGGCCATCGATTTCCCACAGGCGCCGGTGGTCAATTTCATTAAGACGGAAACCGGCATCGCTGTCATCGCATCACAGCCAATCCAGCCTTTCGAGAAAGAAGGCGAGCTTCCGAAGCTCAGCGTGCTGAGCTTTTACAAAGAGTTCAACTCGGACGTTCTCAATACGCTGTCAAACGAACACGAACTCGAGGGCTTGCGCCTTGCTGCAGCGCCCGAGCCAGGTCTGCTCAACACGCCGATCACGGACATGAAGGGCGGTGTCATTGGCCATCTCGTCTGGCCGAGCAAAGCGCCGGGAAGCGCTGTGTTCCAACAGGTCTATCCCTTTGTTGCTGCCGCTACCATCATCCTCGTGCTATTCCTGGCCGGCGTTCTGCTGGTGGGCGCATCCGAGGCGCGGCGTCTGCGTCAACTGGCGCAGGCAGCGATTTTCGAAGCCAATCACGATAGTCTGAGCGGCCTCCTGAACAGGCATGGGCTTCTCTGCATGTTGGAAGACCTCGAAGGCTCGGACCTTTCACTGCCCAGGCTCTATCTGGTCGATCTCGATGGGTTCAAGGCGGTCAATGACGCCTGGGGCCATGCGGTAGGGGATGATTTGATACGGATGGTCTCTAAGGCGCTGATCGCCTGTCATCCCGAAGTCGTTGCTGCGGCTCGGTTAGGGGGGGACGAGTTCGCTCTTGTCCAGATCGGCACTGCTCCGCGTCACGAGATAGAAGACACGATTTTGGCGCTTTTTGCCGAACCCTTCAAAATTGAAGGGCGAACGATCGAGGTTGGAGCGAGCATCGGCGCTGCTGCCCGTGACGAAGACATTGAGCCGCTGGAGCTTTTGCGCAGGGCTGATATGGCGCTCTACCGCGCCAAGGAAAATGGCAAAGGCCGGGCGATCGAATATGACCCCGAACTGGATCGGGAGCGCCAAAGGATCGCCGAACTGGAAGCTCTGTTGAAGAGTGCGATCAGCAATGGCGCGATCGAAGCCGTATTCCAGCCTCTCGTTTCTGCGACGACCGGCGCGGTGACCGGTCTTGAAGCGCTCGCCCGCTGGCGGACTGCGACCGGAAATATCAGTCCGGAAATTTTCATTCCCCTTGCCGAAAGATGCGGCCTCATCGATGCGCTCGGCAGTCATATGCTGAAAACATCGATCGAGCACGCCAGAAATTGGCCAGGTATGGCCCTGTCCGTCAACGTCTCGCCGGTTCAGCTCTGCAATCCGGAATTTGCCGCCGACGTGATCTCCCTCCTGCAGGAACTCGATTTCGATCCGAGGCGGCTGACGTTGGAAATCACCGAAGGCGTCCTCATGACCAATCCGGATCAGGCGCGTCGGTCGATAGATCACCTCAAAAAGGTCGGTATCAAATTCGCGCTCGACGACTTCGGCTGCGGCTATGCAAGCATCGGCGCATTGCGGCAGTTCGGCTTTGATCGGATGAAGATCGACCGCTCGCTGGTCTCCGCTCTCGACCAGGCCTCGAATGGCGCCGATGTTCTCAAGGCGACCATCTCTTTGGCGACCGCTCTGCAGATTCCCGTTACGGCGGAGGGCATCGAGAATAGCCGTCAGGCGGCGATCTTGCGGGAGGCCGGCTGTGACCAGCTGCAAGGCTATTTGATCGGAAAACCGATGTCGGCGCTCGACATATCCAGCAGGCTTCAAGAACAGGCAGCGTAATGCCGCGAGATCGCGGCAGCAGGCTGGGCGGAACTTCGGCCGATCTGGGATACTGTGCCGATCACCACCGGAGATCCAGGCGGTCGAGCCCGTGGAAATGATAGACGTCCTTGACGAGGGGCGTCTTTGCCAGCCTGAGGCCGGGAAGCCGTTCGAACAGGATCGGCACCGCGACGTTAAGTTCCAGCCGCGCCAATGGCGCGCCGATGCAGAAATGGATGCCGGCGCCGAAGGAGAGGTTCGGCGCCTCGTTGCGGTCGGGCCGGAAGGCGAGGGGATCGGTGAATTTCGCCGGGTCGAGATTGGCGGCGGCGAGGATGAGGCTTACCTTGTCGCCGCGCTGGAAGGAGACGCCATCGATCTCCGCGGGCTCGAGCGCCCAGCGCTGGAAGATGTGGACGGGCGCGCAGATGCGCAGGGTCTCCTCGATGGTGCGCTCCGTCGCCGCATCGTCCCGGAAGAGTTCTGCCGGATCTCGACCGCTGTTGAGGATGGTGTGCACGGAGTTGCCGATCTGGTGCACGGTCGCTTCATGGCCGGCATTGAGCAACACGATCGTCGTTGAAATGAGTTCTTCTTCAGTGAGATACTGGCCCTTGTGCTCCGTGCGGATCATGTGGGTCAGCAGGTCATCGCGAGGCTCTGCCCGGCGTTCGGCGATTGCCCCTCTGACATAGTCGGAAAATTCTCTGGCCGCCCGTTCGGCCTCTTCTTCTTGCTGGCGTGTGCGGCCGAACATGTACATGCGCACATAGGCATGCGACCAGGCGAGCAACTGCGGCCCCATATCGTCGGGGATGCCGATCATGCGGGCAATCATCGTCACCGGGATGATGTCGGCAAAAGCCGAGAGCAGCTCGACTTCGCGCTTCTCCGCAAAGCCGTCGATCAGCCGATTGGCAAGCTCGACAAGCTCCGGCTTCATCTTCTCGACATGACGGGAGACAAAGGCGCGGTTGACGAGCGTGCGCAGACGCGTGTGCTCCGGCGGTTCCAGCTCGAGCAGGGAGTAACGTTCCGAGAGATCGAAACTTTCAAGATGCGGCATCGGCTCGGCGAGGCCTAGCTCCTCCCGGCTGGCGATATGGAGGATCTGCCGGCCGAAGCGGCGGTCGCGCAACAGTCCGTTCACATGGTCGTAGCCGGTGAAGAACCACTGTTTCTGCTCCTCCCAGTAAAAGGTCGGGCAGTGGGCGTGAAGAGCCGCATAGACGGCGTTCGGATTGCCATAGAAGGCCGGGTTGCGAGCATCCAGCGAGACATGGCGGCTGGCGCGATCGATCGAGAGAAAGGGCGGTATGGTCATGCGTTGAGGCTTAACGGATTTCTCCGACCTGTAAAAGATGCGGGAGAGAAAGGCCGGCGGAAGCCGGGCACGCCCGATCAGACGCGCTGACCATATCGAGATTTTTGTATAAGCCTGGGGAATGAATCTGTTTCAGACTTGCGGCTAACCGGCCCGTGACAGCGTGCCCATGCGTCGCAGCGCCTCGACCTGGTCGTCGACCGTGGGCACGAGTTCGCCAGCGGTGGTGCTCGGCGTGGCTGGCGCTGGAGCCGCCGCTTCCTCTTCGCCGAAGGTGACCGTGCAATTGCGGCCGGCGGCCTTGGCCGCATAGAGAGCCCGGTCGGCGGCTGAGATCAGTTTGTCGATATTGGCTTCGATCGAGGAGGCGAGCGCGATGCCGATGCTCACCGTGACCGGAACGATTGCTTCGCCAGTGCTGACGGGAAGGCGGCAGAATTCGGTACGGATCGCTTCGGCGATCGCCTCGGCTTCCGTCTGATCCGCGACGGCTGCGAAGGCGGCGAATTCTTCCCCGCCCATGCGGCCGAAGATGTTGTTTGGAATATATTGCCGGGCCATGCGCGCGAAGGCGGTGAGCACCGCGTCGCCGGATTGATGGCCGAAACGGTCGTTGACGCGCTTGAAATGATCGAGGTCGAAAAGGATCACCGCGACCTCCCGCTGCTCGCTATGGGCTCTCTCCTGGATTGACTCGAAATAGCCGAGCAGGCCACGGCGGTTGAGCACGCCGGTCAGGGAATCGGTCAGCGTCATGGCGCGCAGATGCCGTTCGGAGCGCTCCATCACCAGTCGACAGGTAAGCGCGAAGGCGATGGTGAGCAGGAAGGCGCTTGCCATGGCCGAGACGCCGCCGAGATTAGTTGCCTCGATATCGCTCGGCAGCGTAACCGCCATCGTCAGCGCCGAGCCGAAACACAGGCAGCCCTGGATGACGAACACTCCCATAAGCTTAGTGCGGGTGCGCTCACGGCGGATGTCGCCGGCGGCCACCGCCATGGCCAATGCCGTGGCGCCCGTCGCCGAAGCGAGATTATAGAGCACGACGCGGTTGGAATAATCAGTGTTGACCCAGGGCAGAAAGACCCCGGCCAGCCAGATTGCCGGCGGCAGCAGAGCCCACCATTCCATCTTCTTGCGGTCGAGTGCGAGAAAACCCGCCACCCAGGCGCTCTGGCCGAGCAGCGCGATGGCATTGCCCACCTCGATGGAAAACAGGCTGGGGATTTCGCTGCGCAGCGAGATCATCGCAAAGCCTATGGCAGTCAGAAAGAAGCCCAGGCCCCAATAGAGATAGGCTTCATTTCTGACATTGTGGCGCCAGGCGACGAAGAGCACCAGAGCGAGTGTCATGGCCTCCGAACACCAGATGGCGAGACCTGTAGCGATATTGAACACGGCAGCAACCCCTTGCCCGTCGACCTTGTCTGTTGGCCCGCATTCTTGCGGAGGAAGCTCGCCACTTCCTTAATGTCGTTGCACTGCGGCATGATTTTCGGCCGGTATCTGGCGATAGGCTTTCCGTTGGGTAAACGTGCTTGAGCGCTGTCGAATGGAGTTCCTTCATTCTGTCATGGAGAAAAGCGAGGGGAGACGACATCGAGGGCTCGCGGCCGACAGGAGTTTGCGAGAAAGAGGCTGTCGGCGCCCAAGCCCTGGGGCCCTGCCCCGTCTTCTTAACGTTATCCCAATGCGTGTCTTGAAGAGGAGGGCAGGGACACTCTATGTAGGGATAAGACATTTTCTTTGATTCCCGGCGTGCCGGCATGACGTTGACAAAGGACGCACATGAGAAACCCAGTTGATACCGCAATGGCCCTCGTGCCGATGGTCGTCGAACAGACCAACCGCGGTGAACGCTCCTACGACATCTATTCCCGTCTGTTGAAGGAACGCATCATCTTCCTGACCGGCGCCGTCGAGGATCACATGGCGACGCTCGTCTGCGCCCAGCTTCTCTTCCTCGAGGCGGAAAACCCGAAGAAGGAAATCGCTCTCTACATCAATTCTCCCGGTGGCGTCGTCACCGCGGGCATGGCGATCTACGACACTATGCAGTTTATCAAACCGGCGGTTTCGACGCTCTGCATCGGCCAGGCCGCGTCCATGGGTTCGCTGCTGCTGGCGGCCGGCCATAAAGACATGCGCTTCGCCACGCCGAATTCCCGCATCATGGTTCACCAGCCCTCGGGCGGCTTCCAGGGCCAGGCCTCGGACATCGAGCGCCACGCCCGCGACATCCTAAAGATGAAGCGCCGGCTGAACGAGGTCTATGTCAAGCACACCGGCCGCAGCTACGAGGAAGTTGAAAAGACGCTCGATCGTGACCATTTCATGGATGCGGACGAGGCCCAGGGCTGGGGCGTCATCGACAAGGTTCTGACATCACGCCTCGAGATGGAAGGCGAGCAGGCCTAGTAATTAATTGGGATGGTGTTTTCCTCGCCACAGTTCTATCTCATTTGTGATCGAACAAGGCTTTCAACTGGCGACGAAGACGCTAATAGTAACTATTAATGCTATGTTGAATTTTTATGACATAGCATTTGGCATTCGAAGGGGAATTCGTTGCCACCGGAACCCTGACATGGTTGATTGGGACCGGTTTGTAGCCCCTGAAGCCCTTCTCGGCAAAGGCTCCGGAAACGGAGTGCCGCCAGGAGCTGATAGAGTGGACCGCGATTTCGCCTTGAAATGCGGCGTGCTGGAAGGAAAGTGATATGAGCAAGGTCAGCGGCAGCAACGGCGGCGACTCCAAGAACACCCTCTATTGTTCGTTCTGCGGAAAGAGCCAGCACGAAGTCCGGAAACTGATTGCCGGACCGACCGTCTTCATCTGCGATGAATGCGTCGAATTGTGCATGGACATTATCCGCGAGGAGAACAAGTCCTCGATGGTCAAGTCCCGCGACGGCGTCCCGACGCCTCAGGACATCATCAAGGTCCTCGATGAATACGTCATCGGCCAGCGGCAGGCGAAGAAGATCCTGTCGGTCGCCGTTCACAACCATTACAAGCGCCTGGCGCACGCCTCCAAGAACGGCGAAGTCGAGCTGGCGAAGTCCAACATCATGCTCGTCGGACCCACAGGCTGCGGCAAGACCTATCTGGCCCAGACGCTCGCCCGCATCATCGACGTTCCCTTCACCATGGCGGATGCGACGACGCTGACAGAAGCAGGCTATGTCGGCGAGGATGTCGAAAACATCATTCTGAAGCTCCTCCAGGCGGCCGACTACAACGTCGAACGCGCGCAGCGCGGCATCGTCTACATCGACGAAGTCGACAAGATTTCGCGCAAGTCCGACAATCCGTCGATCACCCGCGACGTCTCGGGCGAGGGCGTGCAGCAGGCGCTCTTGAAGATCATGGAAGGCACGGTCGCTTCCGTTCCGCCGCAGGGCGGCCGCAAGCACCCGCAGCAGGAATTCCTGCAGGTCGACACGACGAACATCCTGTTCATCTGCGGCGGCGCCTTCGCCGGCCTCGACAAGATCATCTCCGCCCGCGGCGAGAAGACTTCGATCGGCTTCGGCGCGACTGTGAAAGCTCAGGACGATCGCCGCGTCGGCGAAGTCCTGCGCGAACTGGAGCCGGAAGATCTGGTCAAGTTCGGCCTCATTCCCGAGTTCATCGGCCGTCTGCCGGTTTTGGCGACGCTCGAGGATCTCGACGAGGACGCGCTGATCCAGATCCTATCCGAGCCGAAGAACGCGCTGATCAAGCAGTATCAGCGGCTGTTCGAGATGGAAGATGTGGAACTCACCTTCCACGAGGATGCATTGCGTGAAATCGCCCGCAAGGCGATCGTGCGCAAGACCGGCGCCCGCGGCCTTCGTTCGATCATGGAGAAGATCCTGCTCGACACGATGTTCGAACTGCCGACGCTGGAAGGCGTGCGCGAGGTGGTCATCTCGGAGGAGGTGGTGCGCGGCTCGGCTCGTCCGCTCTACATCTATGCCGATCGTCAGGAAGAAAAAGCCAACGCTTCCGCGTAATCTTATGGTTTTCGCACCGTTATTTTAAGGGGCTTGCCATGGGCGAGCCCCTTTCTATTTGAAAAACCATGCGAGGCGCTGTTAGTATTTTGCCGGTGGGAACTGGAGCTTGCCTTTGCCGATGTTGCGCAAGGGGCGGTGCTTGCAATGATGCAGTGATTCCGTGAGTGTATTGCTGGCGTTGTATTTAGCCGGGTCGGAAGTGGTAAGCGCCGGTCCAGCCACGCGTTTCATAGTGCTGGTGTTCCGTTGTAACGAAGCTGTCATATACGGGGAACGCGGGCGTTAGCGTGGCTTGAAAAGCATAGTAAGAACCTCCACTTGTAGGCCAAGTGAGAGTGCCGGCCGATCCCAAGCGGCCGTGCAAAGAGCCCGGTAACGGGACGATGGAAAGGATAAAAAATGACGAAGAAAACGTCTGTAGCGAGCAGCACTGCCTACCCTGTTCTGCCTTTGCGTGACATCGTGGTTTTCCCGCATATGATCGTGCCGCTGTTTGTCGGACGGGAAAAGTCGATCCGTGCGCTCGAAGAGGTCATGGGCTCGGACAAGCAGATCATGTTGGTGACGCAGATCAACGCCAGCGACGATGATCCGGACCCTTCGGCGATCCACAATGTCGGCACCGTGGCAAACGTGCTGCAGCTGCTGAAGCTGCCTGATGGCACCGTCAAGGTTCTGGTCGAAGGCCGCGCCCGCGCCGAGATCGACACTTATACGAGCCGTGAGGATTTCTATGAGGCGCTCGGCCATGTGCTCGAGGAGCCCCATGACGATCCTGTCGAACTGGAAGCTTTGTCTCGCTCGGTCGTTTCCGAATTCGAAAGCTATGTGAAGCTGAACAAAAAGATTTCGCCGGAAGTGGTCGGTGCCGCCAGCCAGATCGACGACTATTCCAAGCTCGCCGATACGGTCGCCTCGCATCTGTCGATCAAGATCACCGAGAAGCAGGAGATGCTGGAGACGACGAGCGTCAAGCAGCGTCTCGAAAAGGCTCTCGGCTTCATGGAAGGCGAGATCTCGGTGCTGCAGGTCGAAAAGCGCATCCGCTCGCGCGTCAAGCGCCAGATGGAGAAGACCCAGCGCGAATATTATCTCAATGAGCAGATGAAGGCGATCCAGAAGGAGCTCGGTGACGGCGAGGAAGGCCGCGACGAGATGAGCGAACTGGAAGAGCGCATCTCCAAGACCAAGCTGTCCAAGGAGGCCCGTGAAAAGGCGGAGGCGGAGCTGAAGAAGCTGCGCCAGATGAGCCCGATGTCGGCGGAAGCCACGGTCGTGCGCAATTATCTGGATTGGCTGCTCGGCATTCCGTGGGGCAAGAAGTCGAAGATCAAGGCCGACCTCAACAATGCCGAGAAGATCCTTGAGGCCGATCACTTCGGTCTCGACAAGGTCAAGGAACGCATTGTCGAATATCTCGCCGTGCAGGCTCGCGCCACCAAGATCAAGGGCCCGATCCTCTGCCTCGTCGGCCCTCCGGGCGTCGGCAAGACCTCGCTCGCCCAGTCGATCGCCAAGGCGACCGGCCGTGAGTATGTCCGCATGGCGCTCGGCGGCGTTCGCGACGAAGCCGAAATCCGCGGTCACCGCCGCACCTATATCGGCTCGATGCCCGGCAAGGTCATCCAGTCGATGAAGAAGGCGAAGAAGTCCAACCCGCTCTTCCTGCTCGACGAAATCGACAAGATGGGCATGGATTTCCGTGGCGATCCGTCTTCGGCCCTGCTCGAAGTGCTCGATCCGGCGCAGAACTCGACCTTCATGGACCACTATCTGGAAGTCGAATACGACCTGTCGGATGTGATGTTCATCACGACCGCGAATACGCTGAACATCCCTGCACCGCTGATGGACCGCATGGAGATCATCCGTATCGCCGGCTACACCGAAGATGAAAAGCGCGAGATCGCCAAGCGGCACCTGCTGCCGAAGGCTATCAAGGAACATGCGTTGCAGCCGGAAGAATTCTCGGTCAGCGACGATGCCCTGATGGCGATCAGCCAGCAGTACACCCGCGAAGCCGGTGTCCGCAGCTTCGAACGCGAATTGATGAAGCTCGCCCGCAAGGCGGTCACCGAGATCATCAAGGGCAAGACGAAGTCCGTTCACGTGACGGCCGCCAACATCGCCGACTATCTTGGCGTCCCGCGCTTCCGCCATGGCGAAGCCGAGGGCGAGGATCAGGTCGGCGTCGTGACCGGCCTTGCCTGGACGGAAGTCGGCGGCGAGCTGCTGACCATCGAAGGCGTGATGATGCCGGGCAAGGGCCGCATGACGGTTACCGGCAATCTGAAGGACGTCATGAAGGAATCGATCTCGGCGGCGGCTTCCTACGTCCGCTCGCGCGCTGTCGATTTCGGCATCGAACCGCCGATGTTCGAAAAGAACGACATCCACGTGCACGTGCCGGAAGGTGCGACGCCGAAGGATGGCCCGTCGGCCGGTGTCGCCATGGCAACCGCCATCGTTTCGATCATGACCGGCATCCCGGTCAACAAGCATGTGGCCATGACCGGTGAAATCACCCTTCGCGGCCGGGTGCTGCCGATCGGCGGTCTCAAGGAAAAGCTGCTGGCAGCGCTTCGCGGCGGCATCAAGAAAGTGCTGATTCCGGAAGAAAACGCAAAGGACCTGGCGGAGATTCCGGATAACGTGAAGAACAGTATGGAGATCATCCCGGTCTCGCGGATGGGCGAGGTGATCAAGCATGCGCTGATCCGTCGGCCGGAGCCGATCGAGTGGGATGGCACGGTGGAAACGCCCGTCATCACGTCGGTCGAAGGCCTCGATGATACGGGCGCAACGATCGCGCATTGAGTGGCGTTTGCCACATTTATGCCCGATTGAAGCAAAAGACGCAAAAAGGCTGGCGGAAACGCCAGCCTTTTTTGTGAAAACGTCATGGAGACGCTTGCTTTTCCTTGATTTGCAGGGCTTTTGGGTTCCCGGCGGGCCTGATGAAACCTATTCTGCGCCTAGCTTAGATTTGAGTCGTTTCATACCATTTAGAAAGGGGTGGAAACATGAACAAGAATGAACTCGTGTCCGCAGTGGCCGAAAAGGCAGGACTGACGAAGTCTGACGCGGCTTCCGCTGTTGACGCGGTTTTCGACGTTGTCCAGGCCGAACTCAAGAACAAGGGCGATATCCGCCTCGCTGGTTTCGGCAGCTTCACCGTTTCTCATCGCGCTGCAACAAAGGGCCGCAACCCGTCGACCGGCGCTGAAGTCGATATTCCAGCCCGCAACGTGCCGAAGTTCACGCCCGGCAAGGGCCTGAAGGACGCCGTCAACGGCTGATTTGATCGTCCGGCAGTCGTAAACGAGAACGGCTGAGCAGGATTTCGAGGGGTTCGGCGCTGCCGGACCCCTTTTGTTTTGCCGCTTGCCGTAGGCAGCGCCTTGTTTTACGAACGATGCTGTTCTCAGGGCGGGGTGAATGTCCCCACCGGCGGTAAGGGCTGTGGCCCGAGCCCGCGAGCGCCTTCTCAAGCTTCGGCCGGGGAAGGGGGCAGCAGATCCGGTGCGATTCCGGAGCCGACGGTATAGTCCGGAAGAAAGAGAATGAGCATGGCCGTGAGCGGGCAGGGGACTGCCGGCCTCTGCGCGCCGTCGCCTCATGCGTCCTGATTTATGTTGGTCGCCTGCATAATTCCTTAAATCGGAATCGATTTAAGGATGAACTATGCAGCAATTAAAAGCGCTAGAGCGTCTTTTGCGCGTCTGGAAAGACGCGCGGCG
Source organism: Rhizobium sp. BK049 (assembly GCF_014193135.1). Lineage (NCBI taxonomy): Bacteria > Pseudomonadati > Pseudomonadota > Alphaproteobacteria > Hyphomicrobiales > Rhizobiaceae > Rhizobium > Rhizobium sp. BK049. Next base: position 61,078 of record NZ_JACHYV010000004.1, on the reverse strand, counting down.
CTGTAGTTCCGGATGGAAGACATGAATCAGAATTCCCTTGCAGTCTCGCAATCTCGCGCCGTTGCCGGCGCTGCTTTCATGGTGCTTGGAGGCGTCGCCTTCTCGCTGCTCAACGTCGTCACCCAGTGGCTGACCATGAAGCTCGCCTTTCCGCCGGCCTCCGCAGCCTTCTGGCAATATTCCTTCGCCTTACTCTTCTCCTTGCCCTTCCTGCGCAAATCAGGCCTTTCGGCCATGCGTACGGACCATCCCTGGCGACACGTCGTGCGCGTCCTCTTTGCCGCGCTTGGTGTCGAGGCCTGGGTTTCCGGTCTTGCCTCAGTGCCGATCTGGCAGGCGATCGCGCTGGTCATGACCTCGCCCTTCTTCATTATCCTCGGTGCCCGCCTGTTCCTCGGTGAGCGCGTCGGCCCGGCCCGCTGGGCAGCGACTGGTGTCGGCTTTGCTGGCGCGATGATCATCCTCCAGCCATGGTCTGATAGTTTCACCTGGGCGGCGCTCCTGCCGGTGCTCTCGGCGCTGCTCTGGGGTGCCTCCTCGCTTATCACCAAGAGCCTGACCGGTATCGAGAGGCCAGAGACCATCACCGTCTGGCTGTTGGTGCTGCTGACGCCGATCAACGGCGGTCTGGCACTTGCGGCGGGCTTCGCCGTACCGACAGGCACGACACTCGCGCTCTTCCTTCTGGCAGGCCTCCTGACGGTCGTGGCGCAATATCTGCTGACCCTAGCCTATGCCAGTGCCGACGCCGCCTATGTCCAGCCATTCGATGATCTGAAGCTGCCGCTGAACGTGCTCGCCGGCTGGTTGTTTTTCGGTTATGCGCCGGCCGGTTATCTCTGGCTGGGCGCCGCGCTCATTCTTTCAGCGTCGCTCTTCATCATGCGAAACGAGATGCGCCGGGAAAGTCGGCCGGCCTGACGCCGATCTCTGAAAACGCGCGGGCTGTCATGTCTCTGTCATGGCAGTCCCGCAAAACCCCTCTGTTCGATCTTTCGACATTGGGGGATTTCATGACAATTTTATCGCGCAAGGCAGCGCTCGCTTCTGTGCTTCTCGCATCCGTTGCCGTCCAGGCCGCGGCCGAACCGGTTTTCAACCGCATCGCCTCCTTCCCGGTCGCCCAGAACCTGCCTGCTGACAAGGACAAGCTTTCGCCGACATCCGCGGAAATCATCACCGCAACCGACGACGGCAACACGCTGATCTATAGCGACAGCCCGCTCGGTGCGATCGGCTTCATCGACATTACCGACGCCAGGGCCCCGAAGGCCGACGGTGCGATGATGATGGACGGCGAACCGACATCGGTCACCTCGAGCGCCGGCAAGGCGCTTGTTGCCGTCAACACTTCCGAAAGCAAGGCCAAACCCTCCGGCCGCCTCGCGATCGTCGACGTGGCGACGAAAAAGATTGAGCACACCTGCGATCTCGGCGGCCAGCCGGATTCGATTGCCCTCAACAAGGACAAGACGCTCGGCGCCATCGCGATCGAAAACGAACGCGACGAAGAGGTCAATGACGGCAAGATCCCGCAGATGCCGGCCGGCGAGCTCGCCGTTTTCCAGGTCAACAACGGCACCGTCGACTGCGGCACCATCAAGCATGTGGCGCTGAATGGTCTCGCCGGTGTTGCCCCTGAAGATCCGGAGCCGGAATTCGTCGCTTTCAACGGCCTGAATGAAATTGCCCTGACGCTGCAGGAAAACAACGGGATCGTCATCATCGACGCCAACACGGCTCAGGAGAAGACCCACTTTACCGCCGGCAGCGTCGATCTCTCCGGCATCGACACGAAGCGCGACGGCGCCCTGAAATTCTCGAGCGAATCGAAGGGCGTGCTGCGCGAGCCGGACGCCGTGAAGTGGCTGGACGACAACCGCCTCGTCGTCGCCAATGAAGGCGACTATCAGGGCGGCTCGCGCGGCTTCACCATCTTCGACAAGACGGGCAAGGTCCTCTACGAATCGGGCGCATCCTTCGAACGCGCCGTCGCCCATATCGGCCATTATCCGGAAAGCCGTTCGGGATCGAAGGGCGTCGAGCCGGAAGGTCTCGAAGCCGCCAAGTTCGGCGATGACCAGTATTTCTTCCTGCTTGCCGAGCGCGCCTCGGTCGTCGGCGTGTATAAGGATACCGGCGCCGACCCCGAACTCGTGCAGCTTCTGCCGTCGGGCATTTCGCCGGAAGGCGGGATCGCTATCCCCCAGCGTAATCTCTTTGCGACCGCAAATGAACTCGATCTCGGCAAGGGCGGCGGAGTGCGCTCGCACGTAATGATCTACGAGCGCTCGGAAGGCGAAAAAGCCTATCCACAGATCGTCTCCGCCGAGAAGGACGGCAATCCGATCGGTTTCGCAGCGCTTTCGGGTCTCGCCGCCGTTCCCGGCAAATCGGGCATGCTCTACGCCGTCAGCGACAGCTTTCTGGGCTCGCAGCCGACGATCTACACGATCGACGCAACCAAGAAGCCGGCCGTCATCACCGACGCCCTCGTCGTCAAGCGTGACGGCGCTCCGGCCCAGAAGCTCGACATCGAAGGCATCGCGGTAGCAGCCGACGGCTCCTTCTGGCTCGCCTCGGAAGGAAACAGCGAGCGCCTCGTCCCGCATGCGCTCTACAACGTCAATGCCAAGGGCGACATCAAGGCCGAGATTGCTCTGCCTAGGGAACTCGCCGCCAACGAAATTCGCTACGGCTTCGAGGGTGTCACCATTGTCGGCACCGGCGACGATGCCACGTTGTGGATGGTCGTCCAGCGCACAGTGGAGTGACGACGAGAAGGGCTTCGTCAAGCTCGTCTCCTACAATCCGAAGAAAAAGGAATGGGGCGCCGAGCGCTATCCGCTCGACAAGACGGAAAGCGGCTGGGTCGGCCTGTCTGAGATCTCCGCCCACGGCGACAACGTTTACATCATCGAGCGCGACAACCTCGTCGGCGACGCCGCCAGGCTGAAGAAGCTTTACAAGGTGGCGATCTCGGAACTGAAGCCAGCCAAGCTCGGGGCCGAACTGCCGGTCGTGAAGAAGACCGAAGCACAAGACTTCCTCGACGAACTCAAGACCGTGACGAACGGCTATGTGCTCGACAAGCTCGAAGGCTTCACCTTCGACGCCTCCGGCAAGCCTTACGCTGTCACCGATAATGACGGTGTGAGCGACTCTTCCGGCGAGACCTTGTTCTTTCCGGTGGAGCTGAGTGCCACGAACTGAAAGCTGCCCCTCACCCTAACCCTCTCCCCGTTAAAACGGGGCGAGGGGACGTGCCAAGCGCAACGTCGAGGTGAAGGAAGCACGTGCGGCATATCCCTTCGCCCCGCTCGCGGGGGTCCGGAGGACGGGTCGAAACCGGTGGCGCGACCCCGGTCGGTGGCGGCAGACAGATGAGGGGCCGCTCTCGGCTCGCTGCAGCCTTCAATAAAAGCGACTCGCTCCAGCCTTACCAGCGCTGATGCACATGCGGCGCGATCAGCCGATTGTATATCTCGCGCGTCCCCACCATGAGCTCGGGCGAGAGCGGCGCGAGATCGGCTGCGGCCGCATTGGCTCTCGCCTGTTCGGCATTGCGGGCGCCGGGGATGACGACAGTAACGGCTTCAGCCATCAGGATCCAACGCAGCGCGAAGGCGGCCATAGTGACGCCGGCCGGCACCAGCTTGCGCACTTCCTCGACCGCCTGCAGCCCGACCTCGAAAGGTACGCCGGCAAAGGTCTCGCCGACGTCGAAAGCTTCGCCGTGGCGGTTGAAATTGCGATGGTCGTCGCTGGCAAACTGCGTCTCGCGGCTGATCTTGCCGGAGAGAAGACCACTTGCCAGCGGCACGCGCGCAATGATCGCCACATTCCTGCGACGTGCTTCCTCGAAGAACAGATGGTCGGGGCGCTGACGGAAAATGTTGTAGATGATCTGGACGCTGACGACGCCGGGATATTCGATCGCCTTCAGCCCGTCCTCGACTTTTTCGACGCTAACGCCATAACCCTTGATCTTTCCGGCCTTCTGCAGCGCGTCGAGGCCCTCGAAGACCTCAGGGAGGTAAAGCACCTCGCGCGGCGGGCAGTGCAACTGCACGAGATCGAGGCTGTCGACCGCGAGGTATTTGAGGCTGCGGTCGATGAAGCCTTCGAGATTGGCCTTGGTATATCCTTCCGCGACATGTGGGTTGAGGCGGCGGCCTACCTTGGTTGCGACCATCGGGCGCTCGCCGCCGCGCGTCTTCAGGACATCGGCAATGATCTTTTCCGAGCGGCCGTCGCCGTAAACATCCGCCGTGTCGACGAACGTCATACCGGCATCGAGCGCGGCGTTCAGCGCCGCCCGCCCATCCGCCTCGCTGATATCGCCCCAGGAGCCGCCGATTTGCCAGGCGCCGAAGCCGACATTGGTAACGGTGAACGGCATGCGGCCAAACGCATGGTGTTTCATGAACATCTCCCTAGGTTATGAACGCTTTGGCCTATCAGGCGGGCAACTGCGCGGCAATTGCCGATCTGGTCTTGATCGGTCGCCTCGATCAAATATCGTCGCACCGTAAAGCTTCAACAGCATGGATGGAAAGGAACGATCATGGAGATCAAACCCGCTGGCTCCAGCCCCTCGACGAAGCCGCCGGCCGACTATTTTACCGGCGCCGTTCGGCAGGATCCGTTGATCGAGCCGCCGACGCCGGCAAGGGTGAAGGCAACCTCCGTCACTTTCGAACCCGGAGCCCGCACCGCCTGGCACACGCATCCGCTCGGCCAGACGCTGATCGTCACCTCAGGCAAGGGCCTTGCCCAGAGCTGGGGCGGGGAGATTCGCGAGATTCGCGCCGGCGACACCGTCTGGTTTGCGCCGGGCGAAAAACACTGGCACGGCGCCGGCCCGGACACGGCGATGACGCATATTGCCATTCACGAGGCATTGGACGGCAGCCATGTCGACTGGATGGAAAAGGTCAGCGACGAACAATATTCCGGCAAGGCGTGAACTGATCAAAGGCGCTTCAGGCAATAGGAAAAATGCGCGTGTGATTCGACCGTCAGGAATTCGAATTGCCAGCCATAATCCTTGCAGAATTTCGTAACCGCCTCGACGACACCGTAGACGATCGGTTTGACGGTGTTGCCGGTGCAGAAATCATGGCCGGCAATGCGTCCTGTGCGCTTCACCTTCCTCTCGCAGAGCAGGAGCTCCTGCCAGGTGAGCTCGAAAGAATGATCGGTGTCGATATAGGCCCAGTCGAGGAAGTCATCCTCGAATTCGGCGAGCTTGTCGAGCGATGTGCCTTGCATCAGGTGCAGCCGGCCAGCCTCGATCTCGGCCGCGAAATTCGTGTGAATCGCGTCGAGCCCGGAGCTGTAGCGATCCATCGACCAGGGATCGATGAGATAAAGCTGGGCCGGGCGATTCTTTTCCAGGATCTCCGCCGTATACTCGCCGAAGGCCGCCCCCACCTCGACGCCGATGCCGCCATTCGGGATCCGGTAGAGCAGTTCGCCCCGATCCGGCAGCAGCCGGGCGTTTTCTATATGATGGGCGCTGAGCGGGGTGCGCGGCATGCTCGCCCGCAACGCCTGCCTTTCTTCACGTGTCTTCATCTTTGATCTCGGGATTGGGGCCGGCTGACGGCCCTTGTGCGGTTCGAGGGGAACGTAGGAGCAGCCGAGGCGGATGACAACGGCATGACAAGAATTTGCTTCTTGCGGACAAAAGGTTAAGTTTCGCCTGTGAATGACGAAAGAGCCCTGGGAGGAGCGACTTCATGAGACGGATGTGGCCCGAAGAGTTCAATGCAATCATTGCCCATGCCGAAGAAGTGATGCTGGAATCATCCGCAGAAGCAGGCGCCGGCGAGCCGCTGCACCGGAAAGCGCTGAAGGCGCGCATCGCCATGGAAGATTACGAGCGAATCTGGCCGCTCGCCGAGATGCGCTTCCGCTTGGGCGAGGGGCCGTTCGCCGGCAAGGCCATCACGCTCATCACCACCAACCCTCATTATCATCCCTGGCATCCAAAGGATGGTGGCAGCGTCGAATCCGTCTCGGACAGCGGCCGCCACTACAAGACGGATTATCTCGTCGTCCATTTCCTACTCGATGACGTACGGGAAACCTCGCCCGCCTGACGGGCTATCCCGGTGTCGCCAAACGGCGACGCCGGGATGGTGACGCCGAGTTGATCTTCACCCTGATGACAATGACGGCGATATTGCTAAGCTCCCGGAACGATCCGTGCCAATTGGAGGTTCCCATGACGGGCAATGTGCTGGATATTCCGGTCAAGACGGTGGATGGTCGACAGACCACGCTGAATGAATACAAGGGCAGGGTGCTTCTGATTGTCAACGTCGCCTCGAAATGCGGGCTCACGCCGCAATATGAGGGGCTCGAAAGACTCTATGGCGAAAAGCGCGAGCGCGGCTTCGTCATCGCCGCTTTCCCCGCCAACGACTTCAAGGGCCAGGAACCAGGCACGGACGCCGAGATCCTCGATTTCTGCACCACCACCTACGACGTCATCTTCCCGATCTTTTCTAAGATCTCGGTCAAGGGCGAGGCCCAGCACCCGCTCTACCGGCAGCTGACCAAATCAGGCGTGAAGACGACGGGCGAGGGTCCGATGCGCGAACGCCTGAATGTCCACGGGATATCAGGCGGCGACGAGGACGACATTCTCTGGAATTTCGAAAAATTCCTGATCGGCCGCGACGGCAAAGTCGCCGCCCGCTTCGCGCCTGATGTGACGGCAGATGATTCGCGGCTGGTTTCGGCGGTGGATCAGGAGTTGGCGAAGGGATGATTTGCCGGCAGCCGAGCAGGATCTTCAGATCCCGAGGACGGTCACAAGCGGAGGCGTAAAGTCCTTGAAGCCCAGTATCGGCTGGTCGCACCTTCTGTCAAACTTCGTCTTCGGTACGTGGCGCTGGCATTTCGGATTCGTCTTGAAGGCGTTTCCGGGCAGCCTGACATAGACGGAGCTTGGCGTGCAAAGGGCAATCGCAATGCACAGCGTCAATGCGGAGCATAGAGTTCTCATGGCACCCCCCGGCGCGGTAAGCCTTCAAGCGCGGAGACTTCCGGGCGACGAATAGTCTCATTTTTGCCCGCCCTCATCCATTCGCCCAATAGGAGGTGCGCGGAGGCTGGAGTAGTCCGTTTTGGTGGAACCTGGCTTCCCAGACGGCGCCGCATTTGACCTGCCGGACAGCTATGCTGTGCCGGAATGTCTTGCCGAATGTCGGTTCGCGTTCATGTAAGACAGCTTCTGCAGAGGCAGATAGCTGCATTGAGCCAATCCGCGGCAGATCACTGCGGCTCGACATTACTCTTCGAAACTCAAGAGGAAAAATGGTGGGCGATGAGAGACTCGAACTCCCGACATCCTCGGTGTAAACGAGGCGCTCTACCAACTGAGCTAATCGCCCATCGCTGGCGAAGCCGATTGGCCTGCTGCGTTGGTGGCCGTGATCTATGCGGATCGCGGCAAAACCGCAAGAGTGTTTGTGAAGAATTTTTGATTTTTTTGGCGGTGGTCTGCTCGTCTGCGCTGCCGAACGGGCTCGGTCGGCCTGTGGATAAAGGGGAGGGGGAGCCGCGGGCTTATGCATTTTGCCTGCGCTGTCGGCTCCGATCGTGCCTCGCTACGGCTGCGGAGGTTGGAATTGCCGGCTTTCCGTTCTTCCTGCAGCGGCTTTGCCGAAACAATTCAACGACTGTCATGGTTTTGTCTCCAAACCTGCTTGACACTAAAAGGCGAACCCCGTAGTTAGCCGCTCATCGAAACGGCCAGCCGTTTTGGTGAGGGTGCGAAGGCATCCGGATTGCTTGAAATGAAGTGCGGGTGTAGCTCAGTCGGTTAGAGTGCCGGCCTGTCACGCCGGAGGTCGCGGGTTCGAGCCCCGTCACTCGCGCCATTTCAAAGCAGGCGTTCAATCGCCGCCGTCCGGCTCTTCCGTCCGTCATGCGCGGGTGTAGCTCAGTCGGTTAGAGTGCCGGCCTGTCACGCCGGAGGTCGCGGGTTCGAGCCCCGTCACTCGCGCCATTCTCTTCCGAAAGCCATGCAGTTTCCAGGGGTCAGGCATGCAGCTTGAATCGACATCTGCGGATTTGTCGCGACATCGTTGCATCTGCTTGATAATGTCCGCCCGCGACGCGTCGAATTGCCTCTGTAAAAGTCTTGCGCCGCGGCGTCGGCTGCGCTAACCACGGCTTGTTGCAACGCACGTTCGCTTGTCGGGCAATTGCCCAAATGCGCCGCCTGGCGCCTCCGGCAAGCAAGGATGAACATGATGACTGAACTGCTCAGTTCCTATATTCCGATCGCTATCTTCATCGCCATTGCGCTCGTTATCGGCCTGGCGCTGCTCATTGCGCCGTTCGCCGTGGCTTTCAAAGCGCCCGATTCGGAAAAGCTCTCGGCTTACGAATGCGGTTTCAACGCTTTCGACGACGCCCGCATGAAGTTCGACATCCGCTTCTACCTCGTGTCGATCCTCTTCATCATCTTCGACCTCGAGGTCGCCTTCCTCTTCCCCTGGGCCGTTTCCTTCGGCGCCATCGGCTGGTTCGGCTTCTGGTCCATGATGGTCTTCCTCCTCGTGCTGACCATCGGCTTTATCTATGAATGGAAGAAGGGAGCCCTGGAATGGGAGTGACCCCTGTGAGCAACCAGCCGCTCGTCGCGCCGCAGCCGAAGGGCATCATCGATCCGTCGACCGGCAAGCCGATCGGCAGCAACGACGCATTTTTCGGCGAGATCAACAACGAACTCGCCGACAAGGGTTTCCTCGTCACCTCGACGGACGAGTTGATCAACTGGGCCCGTACCGGCTCGCTGATGTGGATGACCTTTGGTCTTGCCTGTTGCGCTGTCGAAATGATGCAGCTCTCCATGCCGCGTTATGACGTCGAGCGCTTTGGTTTTGCGCCGCGCGCTTCGCCGCGCCAGTCCGACGTGATGATCGTCGCCGGCACGCTGACTAACAAGATGGCGCCGGCTCTGCGCAAAGTTTACGACCAGATGCCTGAGCCGCGCTATGTCATCTCGATGGGCTCCTGTGCTAATGGCGGCGGCTACTATCACTATTCCTATTCGGTTGTTCGCGGCTGCGATCGTGTCGTGCCGATCGATATTTACGTGCCGGGCTGTCCCCCCACGGCGGAGGCACTGCTTTACGGCGTGCTTCTGCTGCAGAAGAAGATCCGGCGCACCGGCACGATCGAACGCTAAGGGTTAAGGACAAGGCATATGAGTGAAGCCCTGACTGAGCTTGCCTCCTATCTTGGCGAAGCGCGCGGCAACCTGATCGTCGCCTCGCAGATGAAGTACGGCGAGCTGACGCTGACGGCGACGGGTGAAAACCTGATCCCGCTCCTGACCTTCCTGCGTGACGACGCCAAGTGCGGTTTCGTCAACCTGATCGACATTTGCGGCGTCGACTGGCCGCAGCGCGAACTGCGTTTCGACGTCGTCTATCATCTGCTGTCGCCGAAGAAGAACCTGCGCATCCGCGTCAAGGTCGCGACCGACGAGGATACGCCGGTTCCCTCTGCTTGCCCCATCTATCCCGGCGCCGACTGGTTCGAGCGTGAGACTTGGGACATGTACGGTGTGCTCTTCACCGGCCATCCGGACCTGCGCCGCATCCTGACCGACTACGGTTTCGAAGGTCATCCTTTGCGCAAGGACTTCCCGACCACTGGTTTCGTCGAAGTTCGTTATGACGACGCCGCGAAGCGCGTCGTTTACGAGCCGGTGGAACTCAAGCAGGAATTCCGCAACTTCGACTTCATGTCGCCATGGGAGGGCACGGAATATGTGCTTCCTGGCGACGAAAAAGCGAAACAATAATTCAAGGCGGCTGGCGGGCTCTGCGCCCGTCATTCACTGGTTATCTGAAAACGCGAGCTCATCGCCATGACAGAACATAACGTCCGCAACTTCAACATCAATTTCGGACCGCAGCATCCGGCGGCGCACGGCGTTCTTCGTCTTGTCCTGGAGCTTGACGGCGAAATTGTGGAGCGGGTTGATCCGCATATCGGCTTGCTTCATCGCGGCACCGAGAAGCTGATCGAGACCAAGACCTATCTTCAGGCGGTGCCCTATTTCGATCGCCTCGACTATGTCGCGCCAATGAACCAGGAGCATGCCTATGCGCTGGCCGTGGAAAAGCTGCTCGGTATCCAGATCCCGATCCGTGGTCAGCTGATCCGCGTTCTCTACTCGGAAATTGGCCGCATCCTCTCACATCTCTTGAACGTTACGACGCAGGCCATGGACGTCGGCGCGCTGACACCGCCGCTCTGGGGCTTCGAAGAGCGTGAAAAGCTGATGGTGTTCTATGAACGCGCCAGCGGCTCGCGCATGCATGCGGCTTATTTCCGTCCCGGCGGCGTCCACCAGGATCTGCCGGAAAAGCTCGTGCAGGACATCGGCGACTGGTGCGATCCGTTCCTGAAGGCGCTCGACGACATCGACGACCTTTTGACCGGCAACCGTATCTTCAAGCAGCGCAACGTCGACATCGGCGTCGTCTCTCTGGAAGATTGCTGGGCCTGGGGCTTCTCCGGCGTCATGGTGCGCGGTTCGGGCGCTGCCTGGGACCTGCGTCGCGCCCAGCCTTACGAATGTTATTCCGATCTCGAATTCGACATCCCGATCGGCAAGAACGGCGACAATTACGACCGCTACCTGATCCGCATGATCGAGATGCGCCAATCGGTCCGCATCATGAAGCAGTGCGTCAATCGCCTGCTCTCGGATGCGAAGACCGGTCCTTTCTCGTCGATCGACGGCAAGGTCGTGCCGCCGAAGCGTGGCGAGATGAAGCGCTCGATGGAGGCGCTGATCCACCATTTCAAGCTCTACACCGAAGGCTACCACGTGCCTGCCGGCGAGGTTTATGCCGCCGTCGAGGCGCCGAAGGGCGAGTTCGGGGTCTATCTCGTCTCCGACGGCTCGAACAAGCCGTATCGCTGCAAGATCCGCGCTCCGGGTTACGCCCATCTGCAGGCGATGGACTTCATGTGCCGCGGCCATCAGCTCGCCGACGTCGCTGCTGTCCTTGGCTCGCTCGATATCGTCTTCGGCGAGGTGGACCGCTGATGCAGCTTCTGCCACTGGCCGTCGCAATTCTTCTTGCGGCATCCGGGGTTTCGGCCCAGGAGGCCGACACCCTCGGCACGCCGCTGGGTCATAAGGAAGTGACGCCGCCGGGGCAGCAATCGTCCATGGGCGAGCTTTTGTCCAAGGGCTATCAGATCAAGGCCGCCATTCCGAATGGCAGCAAATTCGTCGTATTTATGCAGAAAGACCAGTCGGCCTATGCCTGCGAAATGCAGTCTTTGACCGCTTCGCGGTGTGGAACCCTAAACTGACAAGGCGTGAGGAAGAATGTCCGTTCGTCGATTAGCCGAAGATCAATTTCAGCCTGCCGCATTCGCCTTCAGCGATGAAAATGCGGTCTGGGCGGACAAGACGATCCAGAAATACCCCGCCGGCCGCCAGCAGTCGGCGGTTATTCCGCTGCTGATGCGGGCGCAGGAACAGGACGGCTGGGTCACGCGCGCGGCGATCGAAAAGATCGCCGACATGCTCGACATGGCCTATATCAGAGTGCTCGAGGTCGCGACCTTCTATACGCAGTTCCAGTTACATCCTGTCGGCACGCGCGCCCATGTCCAGGTCTGCGGCACGACGCCCTGCATGCTGCGCGGCTCGGAAGCGCTGATGTCGGTCTGCAAGAGCAAGATCCACGCGCACCCCTTCGAGCGCAATGCCGAAGGCACGCTCTCCTGGGAAGAAGTCGAATGTCTTGGCGCCTGCGTCAACGCCCCGATGGTGATGATCGGCAAGGACACTTACGAAGACCTGACGCCGGAGCGCCTCGAAGAGATCATCGACACCTTTGCCGCCGGCAATGGCGCGAGCATCAAGCCGGGCACCCAGATCGACCGGATATTCTCAGCACCTGAAGGCGGCCCGACCTCGCTGACGACGGAAGAGCCGAAGGCAAGGACACGCGCCAAGAAGGCCGATACCGAAACCGTGTCGGCGCCGGTCGACGGCGCGCCGGTCCCGCCCTCCGAGGCTGGCCGCCCAAAGAGCACCGATGCCGAGACCAATGCCGCCTTGAAGACGCCGGCGACGGCGCCGAAGGCAGCAGCGAAGAATGCCAAGGCAGCCGCGCAGCAGCCGGTTTCCGGCACGGCGCCTGTCGAGCCGGCGCTTGCTGCGGCCAAGGCCGAAACCGCTCCGGCGGCCAAGCCCAGCCTGGCCGACAAGAACCGTCCAGCCGGCATCGAAAAGCCCGCCGCACCGGATGACCTGAAGATGATCTCCGGCGTCGGTCCGAAGATCGAGGCGACATTGAATGAAATCGGCATCTTCACCTTCTCGCAGGTCGCAGGCTGGAAGAAGGCCGAGCGCGAATGGGTCGATGGCTACCTGAATTTCCGCGGCCGCATCGAGCGTGACGACTGGGTCAAGCAGGCCAAGGCGCTCGCCAAGGGCGGCGAAGCGGAATATATCAAGGTCTTCGGCAAGAAGCCGCGGTAAGAGGTGAAGCATGTTACAAGATAAAGACCGCATCTTTACCAACATCTACGGCCTCAAGGACAAGTCCCTGAAGGGCGCGATGAGCCGCGGCCATTGGGATGGCACCAAGCAGATCCTCGAAAAGGGCCGCGATTGGATCATCAACGAGATGAAGGCCTCTGGCCTTCGCGGCCGCGGCGGCGCCGGCTTCCCCACGGGTCTCAAATGGTCCTTCATGCCGAAGGAAAGCGACGGCCGCCCGCATTACCTGGTCGTCAATGCCGACGAATCGGAGCCCGGCACCTGCAAGGACCGCGACATCATGCGCCACGATCCGCACACGCTGATCGAAGGCTGCGTCGTCGCGAGCTTCGCCATGGGCGCCAATACCGCTTATATCTATGTGCGCGGCGAATATATCCGCGAGCGTGAAGCGCTGCAGGCTGCAATCGACGAATGTTATGATTACGGCCTGCTTGGCAAGAACAACAAGCTCGGCTGGGACATGGACATCTTTGTCCATCACGGCGCCGGCGCCTATATCTGCGGTGAGGAAACCGCGCTGCTCGAGAGCCTCGAGGGCAAGAAGGGCCAGCCGCGGCTCAAGCCGCCGTTCCCCGCCAATATGGGTCTCTACGGCTGCCCGACGACCGTCAACAACGTCGAATCGATCGCTGTCGCGCCGACGATCCTGCGCCGCGGCGCCGGCTGGTTCTCGTCTATCGGCCGTCCGAACAATGTCGGCACCAAGCTGTTCATGCTCTCCGGCCACGTCAATAAGCCGTGCACCGTCGAAGAGGAAATGGGCATCACATTCCGCGAACTAGTCGACCGCCACGCGGGCGGCATCCGCGGCGGCTGGGACAACCTGCTCGCCGTCATTCCGGGCGGCGCATCCTGCCCGATCGTTCCGGCCAAGGACATCATCGATTGCCCGATGGATTTCGACGGCCTGCGCGGTGTCGGCTCCTCCTTCGGCACGGCCGCCGCGATCGTCATGGACAAGTCCACCGACGTCATCAAGGCGATCGCCCGCATCTCCGCGTTCTTCAAGCATGAGAGCTGTGGCCAGTGCACGCCCTGCCGCGAAGGCACGGGCTGGATGTGGCGCGTGATGGAGCGCATGGCCAAGGGCAATGCCCAGAAGCGCGAAATCGACATGCTGTTCCAGGTGACGAAGCAAATCGAAGGCCACACCATCTGTGCGCTCGGCGACGCCGCCGCATGGCCGGTGCAGGGCCTGATCCGTAACTTCCGCCCCGAGATCGAAAAGCGCATCGACCAGTATACGGCAAGTGCGCTCGACCACGGGGCGGTTTTGGAGGCGGCTGAGTAATCATGACGGACAAGGCATCCAAGAGTGGGAAGAAGGGAGAGACCGCTGATTTCGCGGCCGGCTTCGGCCGTCTTGCCGCCGAGATGCTGGAAAACGCGCAGGCAATGCCTGTGCATCCGCTGATGGCGCACCCTGCCGCAGCCTTTGCCGCCGCAACGGCAATCGGTTTCGGCCTCTCGACGCAGATGGCGAGCGCCTTTTTCGGAGCCTTCCAGGGCGCTCTGGAAACGACGGGCAAACTCGCCGCAGCCCTTGATGACACGCCGCCCGACGAACCGGCGCCCGCAGTCGATATCCGACCGAAAAATATCCGCCCGGCCGTCAAGGCTTTCAGCAAGCCCGCGGCCGACAATCCTGCGGTCGAGCGGAAGGCTGGGCCGAGGCTGACAGTCGTCAAGCCGGCTGCCGAACTGGTGCCGGCGAGCCGGCCAAAGCCGGCTGTGAATGCAAAAGCCGCTCAGCGGACTGCAAAGGCCGACGATCTCAAGCTGATCGCCGGCATCGGCCCGAAGCTGGAGCAGGTGTTGAACACCAAAGGCATTCGCGGCTTCGCCGATATTGCCGCCTGGACCGACGAGGATATTGCCCGGCTCGACGCCGAGCTCGGCCTTAACGGCCGCATCGGGCGCGACGACTGGATTGGTCAGGCGAAGGTTCTGGTCGGGCGAGGCCGCAGAAGGAAATGAACTGTCCGGCCGTGCAAACCGGCCGGAGATAGGGCGGATCGGCGCAGGGGCGAGGCCTCACGCTGCAGCTGCCGGTGCGGGTTCCGCGTCTGGAACGCGCGACAGACAATTTGGGCGACATCGGCTGCCAGCAGGACGAAAGATCCGGCTCGGCAAAGAGAATGTTGCAAAACAGGTTTGTTTGCCGCCTTCAGGCAAACGGGAAACAGGACTGAGCGACGATGGCAAAACTGAAGATTGACGGCAACGAGATCGAAGTTCCGGATCATTTCACGCTATTGCAGGCGTGTGAGGATGCCGGCGCCGAAGTTCCGCGCTTCTGCTTCCACGAACGCCTGTCGGTTGCCGGCAACTGCCGCATGTGCCTTGTCGAGGTGAAGGGCGGCCCGCCGAAGCCGCAGGCTTCCTGCGCCATGAGCGTGCGCGACATCCGCGGCGGCCCGAATGGCGAACTGCCCGAGGTCTTCACCAACACGCCGATGGTCAAGAAGGCCCGCGAAGGCGTGATGGAATTCCTGCTGATCAACCATCCGCTCGATTGCCCGATCTGCGACCAGGGCGGCGAATGCGACCTGCAGGATCAGGCGATGGCCTTCGGCATCGATACCTCCCGCTACCAGGAAGACAAGCGCGCCGTTGAGGACAAGTATATCGGCCCGCTCGTCAAGACGGTGATGAACCGTTGTATCCATTGCACGCGCTGCGTCCGCTTCACCACCGAGGTTGCCGGCATTTCCGAACTCGGCCTGATCGGCCGCGGCGAGGATGCCGAGATCACCACCTATCTCGAACAGGCGATGACCTCAGAACTGCAGGGCAACGTCGTCGACCTATGCCCGGTCGGCGCGCTCACCTCCAAGCCCTTCGCCTTCACCGCGCGCCCCTGGGAATTGAACAAGACCGAGTCGATCGACGTCATGGATGCCGTCGGTTCGGCGATCCGCGTCGACACCCGTGGCCGTGAAGTTATGCGCATCCTGCCGCGTGTCAACGAGGCGATCAACGAAGAGTGGATTTCCGACAAGAGCCGCTTCATCTGGGATGGTTTGAAGACGCAGCGCCTCGACCGGCCTTACGTCCGCCGCGACGGCCGCCTGCAGCCGGCGAGCTGGGCCGAAGCCTTCGGCGCCATCAAGGCTGCTGTCAGCGCCACCTCGGGTGACAAGATCGGTGCGATCGCGGGCGACCTCGCTTCCGTCGAAGAAATGTATGCGCTCTCCGAACTGGTGAAGTCGCTGGGATCGGCCAATCTCGACTGTCGCCAGGATGGGACGGCACTCGATCCGTCGCTCGGCCGCGCCAGCTACCTTTTCAACCCGACAATTGCTGGCATCGACCAGGCCGACGCGCTGCTGATCATCGGCGCCAATCCACGTTTCGAGGCGGCTATCCTCAATGCCCGCATCCGCAAGCGCTGGCGCCGCGGCAAGTTCCCGATCGGCGTGATCGGCGAGCCCGGTGAACTGCGTTACAGCTATGACTATCTCGGCGGCGGACCCGACACACTGAAGGATCTGGTCGACGGCGGTCATGCCTTCGCGGACGTCCTGAAGAACGCCGCCAAGCCGATGATCATCATCGGCCAGGGCGCGCTGTCGCGCAGCGATGGCGCCGGCGTACTCGCAAGTGCCGCCAAGCTTGCCGGTTCGGTCGGTGCGGTCGTCGACGGCTGGAACGGCTTTGCCGTCCTCCACACTGCCGCTTCGCGCGTCGGAGGACTCGACCTCGGCTTCGTACCCGGTGCCAAGGGCGTCAGCGCCGCCGAGATGCTGACGGCAATGGACGTGCTCTTCCTGCTTGGCGCCGACGAACTCGACTTCACCGCCAAGAAGGCCAAGCTCACCGTCTATATCGGCTCGCACGGCGATAATGGCGCCCACCATGCCGACGTGATCCTGCCGGCCGCAGCCTATACCGAAAAGTCCGGCACCTGGGTCAATACCGAAGGCCGTGTCCAGATGGGCTACCGCGCAGGCTTTGCGCCGGGTGATGCCCGCGAGGACTGGGCGATCATTCGCGCCCTGTCGGACGTGCTCGGCAAGAAGCTTCCCTTCGATTCGCTGAGCGAGCTGCGCGGCCGGCTCTATGCCGCTTTCCCGCATTTCGCCGCCATCGACGAGATCGCCGAAACCGATAGCGCCCAAATTGCCGCAGTCGCGAAAAAAGCCGGCAAGATGAACAAGTCAGGGTTTGCGTCGCCGGTCAAAGACTTCTATTTGACGAACCCGATAGCGCGCGCCTCGGCTGTCATGGCCGAGTGCTCGGCATTGGCCCGCAACAATTTCAAAGTCGCGGCAGAGTAAGGGCAGGAACTCATGGATTCTTTCTTCTCAACCTATGTCTGGCCGGGGATCATCATGATCGGTCAGTCGCTGCTGCTTCTCGTCTGCCTGCTCGTCTTCATCGCTTACGTGCTGCTTGCCGACCGCAAGATCTGGGCGGCGGTGCAGCTGCGCCGCGGTCCGAACGTCGTCGGTCCCTTCGGCCTGTTCCAGTCCTTCGCCGACCTTCTGAAGTTCGTCTTCAAGGAGCCGATCATTCCGGCCGGCGCCAACAAGGCGGTGTTCCTGCTGGCCCCGCTGGTTACGGTGCTTCTGGCGCTGTCGACCTGGGCGGTGGTGCCGCTCGCCGACGGCTGGGTGATCGCCAACATCAATGTCGGCATCCTCTATATTTTCGCGATCTCCTCTCTCGAAGTCTACGGCATCATCATGGGCGGCTGGGCTTCGAATTCGAAATACCCGTTCCTCGGCGCGCTGCGCTCGGCCGCACAGATGGTGTCCTATGAAGTCTCGATCGGCTTCGTCATCGTCACCGTTCTGCTCTGCGTCGGCTCGCTCAACCTGACCGACATCGTCAATGCGCAGCACAATGGCCTCGGCACCATGCTCGGCCTGCCGGCCTCGTTCCTCGACTGGCACTGGCTGTCGCTGTTCCCGATGTTCATCGTCTTCTTTATCTCGGCGCTCGCCGAGACGAACCGCCCGCCTTTCGACCTTCCGGAAGCGGAGTCGGAACTTGTCGCCGGCTTCATGGTCGAATACGGCTCCTCGCCATACATGATGTTCATGCTAGGCGAATATGCCGCCGTCTGCCTGATGTGCTCGCTGACGACGATCCTCTTCCTCGGCGGCTGGCTGCCTCCGGTCGATACCTGGATCCTCAACTGGGTCCCTGGCATCATCTGGTTCATGCTGAAGGCATGCTTCGTGTTCTTCATGTTCGCGATGGTCAAAGCCTTCGTCCCGCGCTACCGCTACGACCAGCTCATGCGTCTCGGCTGGAAAGTCTTCCTGCCGCTGTCGCTCGCTATGGTGATTATCGTTGCATTCGTGCTGAAACTGATGGGATGGGCGTAATGATGCCTGCTCTCGTTTCCGGCAAAATTGGAGGTTGAAGATGGCAAGCTTGTCCAGCTCCATCAACTCGCTGTTCCTCAAGGAATTCTTCGGCGCGTTCTTTCTGTCGATGCGCTATTTCTTCCGCCAGAAGGCGACGATCAATTACCCCTTCGAAAAGGGCCCGGTCTCCCCGCGATTCCGCGGCGAGCACGCGCTGCGCCGTTATCCGAACGGCGAGGAACGCTGCATCGCCTGCAAGCTCTGCGAGGCGATCTGTCCTGCCCAGGCCATCACCATCGAGGCCGGTCCGCGCCGCAACGACGGCACACGCCGCACGGTGCGCTATGACATCGACATGGTGAAGTGCATCTATTGCGGCTTCTGCCAGGAAGCCTGCCCGGTCGATGCGATCGTCGAAGGTCCGAATTTCGAATTTGCGACGGAAACCCGCGAAGAGCTCTATTTCGACAAGGCGCGCCTTCTCGATAACGGAGACCGGTGGGAGCGTGAAATCGCCCGCAACATCGCGATCGACTCGCCGTATCGCTGATTGATATCTGAAATGCTGTGATGGAGGCGCTCGCTCCTGTCGCGGTCAATATGTACAGGAGCTTTGCCGGCGAGTGCCGCGAAGCTTCATCGGGCAGGGAAACTCCCGGCTGCCCGGGGGAAGATGAAAAAGGCACCAACATGGGTCTGCAGGCTCTATTTTTCTATCTTTTCGCCTTTGTCGCTGTGGCGTCGGCGTTCATGGTCATCTGGGCGAAGAACCCGGTTCACTCGGTTCTGTTCCTGATCCTGGTGTTCTTCAACGCGGCCGGCCTGTTCCTGCTGCTCGGCGCCGAGTTCCTGGCGATGATCCTGCTCGTCGTTTATGTCGGCGCCGTCGCCGTCCTCTTCCTCTTTGTGGTGATGATGCTCGACATTGACTTCACCGAATTGAGGGCAGGCGTGCTCGAATATGCGCCGATCGGCGGGTTGATTGGGATCATCCTGGCGGCCGAGTTGATCGTCGTGATCGGCGGCAGCGTCATCTCGCCTGATATCGCCAAGTCAGTCGCCATGCCGATCCCGGCGCTCAGCGAGCGTACGAATACGGCCGCTCTCGGCGACGTGCTTTACACCAACTACGTCTATTTCTTCCAGATTGCCGGCCTGGTGCTGCTGGTCGCCATGATCGGCGCGATCGTGCTGACGCTGAGGCATCGCACCAACATCAAGCGGCAGAATATCTCAAGGCAGGTTGCCCGCACGCCCGCCACCGCCGTCGAGGTGGTGTCGGTCAAGCCCGGGCAGGGCGCCTAAAGGCAGGTCAAGGAACAAAGAACATGGTCATCGGACTTTCCCATTACCTGACGGTCAGCGCCATCCTCTTCACGCTCGGCGTCTTCGGCATCTTCCTCAACCGGAAGAACGTCATCGTCATCCTTATGTCGGTCGAACTGATCCTGCTTGCAGTCAACATCAACATGGTCGCCTTCTCTCACTTCCTGAACGACATTGTCGGTCAGGTCTTCGCGCTGTTCATTCTGACGGTCGCGGCTGCCGAAGCGGCGATCGGTCTTGCAATTCTCGTTGTCTTCTACCGCAACCGCGGCTCGATCGCGGTCGAAGACGTCAATATGATGAAGGGCTGAGTGGCTCATGTTCCTCTATAAGGCTATTGTCTTTCTTCCCTTGATCGGCGCGATCGTCGCCGGCCTTTTCGGCCGCGCCATCGGCGCCAAGGCTTCAGAATATGTCACCAGCGGCCTGATGATCATCGCCGGCATCCTGTCCTGGATCGTCTTCTTTAACGTCGGCATGGGCCATCTTGAAGGCGGACCGATCAAGGTCGAGGTGCTGCGCTGGATCCAGTCCGGCGGCATCGACGTCTCCTGGTCGCTGCGCGTGGATACGCTCACCTCCGTCATGCTGATCGTGGTCAACACGGTCTCGACGCTGGTGCATATCTATTCGATCGGCTACATGCATACCGATCCGCATCGCCCGCGCTTCTTTGCCTATCTGTCGCTCTTCACCTTCGCCATGCTGATGCTGGTGACAGCCGACAATCTTGCCCAGATGTTCTTCGGCTGGGAAGGCGTCGGTCTCGCCTCCTATCTACTGATCGGCTTCTGGTTCAAGAAGCCTTCGGCGACGGCCGCGGCGATGAAGGCTTTCATCGTCAATCGCGTCGGCGACTTCGGTTTCGTGCTCGGCATTGCCGGCGTCTTCGTGCTGTTCGGCTCGATCAACCTCGATACGATCTTCGCTAATGCATCGAATTTCGCCCCGCATGAAGGCGGCGGCGAGGCGAGCGAAGTGATCCTCAACCTCTTCGGCATGCAGCTCGACAAGGCGCATGCGCTGACCGGCATCTGCCTGCTGCTATTCATGGGCGCGATGGGCAAGTCGGCGCAGTTCCTGCTGCACACCTGGCTTCCGGACGCGATGGAAGGCCCAACCCCGGTCTCGGCCCTCATCCATGCCGCCACCATGGTCACCGCCGGCGTCTTCCTCGTCGCCCGCATGTCGCCGCTCTTCGAATTGTCGCCCGACGCACTGACTGTGGTCACCGTCATCGGCGCGATCACCGCCTTCTTCGCGGCAACTGTCGGCCTGGTCCAGAACGACATCAAGCGCGTCATCGCCTATTCCACCTGCTCGCAGCTCGGCTACATGTTCGTGGCGCTCGGGGTAGGGGCCTATGGCGCGGCGATCTTCCATCTCTTTACGCACGCCTTCTTCAAGGCGCTGCTCTTCCTCTGCGCCGGCTCGGTCATCCACGCCGTCGATGGCGAGCAGGACATGCGCTACATGGGTGGCCTGCGGCCACACATCAAGGTAACGTTCTGGATGATGATCATCGGCACGCTGGCGATCACCGGCGTCGGCATTCCCTTCACGCCGATCGGCTTTGCCGGCTTCTTCTCCAAGGACGTGATCATCGAGGCGACCTATGCCTCCCATTCGCCGGTCGCGGGCTTTGCCTTCTCGTTGCTCGTCATTGCCGCTCTGTTCACCAGCTTCTACTCCTGGCGTCTGATCTTCATGACCTTCTTCGGCAAGCCGCGCGCTTCGCACGAGGTCATGCACCACGTCCACGAATCGCCGCAGGTCATGCTGGTACCGCTTTACCTCCTGGCGATCGGCGCGGTGCTGGCGGGCGTGATCTTCGAAGGCCGGTTCTACGGCGAGGAATATGCCGAGTTCTGGAAGGGCGCGCTGTTTACCGGCGCCGAGAACGAACTGGTCGAGGAGTTCCACCATGTGCCGGCGCTCGTGGGCCTGAGCCCGTTCATCGCCATGCTGATCGGCTTCGTCATAGCCTGGTACATGTATATCCGCTCGCCGCAGACGCCGCGCGTCCTCGCCAAGCAGCACCGGGTGCTCTACCACTTCCTGCTCAACAAGTGGTACTTCGACGAACTCTACGACTTCCTCTTCGTCCGCACGGCAAGGGCGCTTGGCCGCTTCCTGTGGAAGAAGGGTGACGTCGGCGTCATCGATACCTATGGCCCGAACGGCGTGGCAGCCCGCGTTGTCGCCGTCACCGACCGCGTCGTCCGCCTGCAGACCGGTTACCTCTATCACTATGCATTCGCCATGCTGCTCGGCATTGCGGCGCTCGTTACCTGGATGATGCTCGGGAGTTCCTTCTGATGACCGATTGGCCTATTCTTTCAACGGTCACCTTCCTGCCGCTCGTCGGTGTGGTGCTCCTGCTCTTGATGAATGGCGACAGCGAAAGCGGCCGGAAGAACGTGCTGTGGATCTCGCTGATCACCACCGTCTTCACTTTCGTCGTCTCGCTCTTCATCTGGATCGGCTTCGACAATGCCAATCCCGGCTTCCAGATGCTCGAAAAGCATGATTGGCTCGGCACCGGCATCGGCTACCACGTCGGCGTCGACGGCATTTCCATGCTGTTCGTCATTCTGTCGACCTTCCTCATGCCCTTCTGCGTGCTCGCGAGCTGGCTCTCGATCGAGAAGCGCCTGAAGGAATACATGATCGCCTTCCTCATCCTCGAAACGATGATGGTCGGCGTCTTCGTCTCGCTCGATATCGTGCTCTTCTACGTCTTCTTCGAAGCGGGCCTCATCCCGATGTTCCTGATCATCGGCGTCTGGGGCGGCAAGGACCGTGTCTATGCGAGCTACAAGTTCTTCCTCTATACGCTGCTCGGCTCGGTGCTGATGCTGCTCGCCATCATGGCGATGTACTGGCAGGCCGGCACGACCGACATCACCGCGCTGCTTGCCTACAAGTTCCCGCCGGCGCTGCAGACATGGCTCTGGCTTGCCTTCTTCGCCTCGTTCGCGGTGAAGATGCCGATGTGGCCGGTCCATACGTGGCTTCCGGACGCCCACGTTCAGGCGCCGACGGCAGGTTCGGTGATCCTGGCCGGTGTGCTCTTGAAGCTCGGCGGCTACGGTCTCATCCGCTTCTCGCTCGGCATGTTCCCGGTCGCCTCCGACTATTTCGCGCCGCTCGTCTTCGCCATGTCGGTCATCGCCATCATCTACACCTCGCTGGTGGCAATGATGCAGGATGATATCAAGAAGCTGATCGCCTATTCCTCGGTGGCGCATATGGGCTACGTGACCATGGGCATCTTCGCCGCCAACATGCAGGGTGTTCAGGGGTCGATCTTCCAGATGCTCTCGCACGGCATCGTCTCCGGCGCGCTCTTCCTCTGCGTCGGCGTCGTCTACGACCGTACCCACACCCGCGAGATCAACGCCTATGGCGGCCTCGTCAACAACATGCCGAAATATGCCGTGGCGATGATGGTCTTCACCATGGCCAATGTCGGGCTTCCCGGCACGTCTGGCTTCATCGGCGAATTCCTGACGCTGATCGGCGTCTTCCGGGTCAACACCTGGGTCGCGCTCTTTGCCGCCACTGGCGTCATTCTCTCGGCCGCTTATGCGCTCTGGCTCTATCGCCGGGTGATCTTCGGCGCCCTGGAGAAGGAAAAGCTGAAGGCGCTGCTCGATCTTTCGAGACGCGAACAGCTGATTCTTTATCCGCTGGTCGCGCTGACCATTTTCTTCGGCGTTTATCCGGCTCCAGTCTTCGATGCGACGGCCGCCTCGGTGGATCTGCTGGTCAACAACTACACGGCCGCCGTGCACGCAGCGCAGAATGTTGCGCTGTCTATGAAATGATGACGGGACTTATCGGACATGACCGCTGAAACAATTCTCCTCAGTCTGCATCTTTCCGCGCCGGAGCTCATCCTCGCGGTCGGCGCCCTGGTCCTGTTGATGGTCGGCGTCTTCTCAGGCGAGCGGTCGGGCCTTGCCGTCACCGGCCTTGCCATCGTCCTGCTGCTCGCATCCGGTCTGTGGCTGCTCTTTGTGCCGGCGGAAGGCCTCGCCTTCGGCGGCGTCTATATGGCTGACGGCTTCTCGCGCTTCATGAAGCTGGTGGCGCTCATCGGTTCGCTGGTCGCCCTGTTCATGACCATGGGGCATGCCCGCGAAAATCAGCTCGACAAGTTCGAGTTCCCGGTTCTGCTGGTGCTTGCGACCCTCGGCATCCTGCTGATGATCTCGGCCAACGACCTGATCTCGCTCTATCTCGCGCTGGAACTGCAGTCGCTGGCGCTTTACGTCGTCGCCGCGATCAACCGCGACAGCCTGAAGTCGACCGAAGCCGGCCTCAAATATTTCGTCCTCGGCGCGCTGTCCTCCGGCATGCTGCTCTACGGCATGTCGCTGGTCTACGGCTTCACCGGCCATACCCATTTCGCCGAGATCGCCCAGGCGCTTTCGGTTGAAGGCGCGCGTTCGCTCGGCCTCATCTTCGGCCTGGTCTTCATCCTCGCCGGCATCGCCTTTAAGATCTCGGCCGTTCCCTTCCACATGTGGACGCCGGACGTTTATGAAGGCGCGCCGACGCCGGTTACCGCCTTCCTCGCCGCAGCCCCCAAGGTTGCCGCTATGGCGATGATGACACGCATGGTCATCACCGCCTTTCAGCCGGTCCTGGCCGACTGGCAGCAGGTCGTCGTCTTCATCTCCATCGCTTCGATGCTGCTCGGCTCCTTTGCCGCGATCGGCCAAAAGAACATCAAGCGGCTGATGGCCTATTCTTCGATCGGCCACATGGGCTATGCGCTGGTCGGCCTTGCCGCCGGCAACCAGACCGGCGTTTCCGGCGTCATGCTTTACATGGTCATTTACATGATCATGACGCTCGGCACCTTCGCGATCATCATGTCGATGCGCCGCAAGGACGGCACCGTCGTCGAAAACGTCAACGATCTCGCCGGCCTTTCCACAACCAGCCCGTTCATGGCTGTGGTGCTGACGGCGCTGATGTTCTCGCTCGCCGGCATTCCGCCGCTCGCCGGATTCTTCGCTAAATACTTCGTCTTCGTTGCTGCGATCGAAGCCAAGCTTTATGCGCTTGCCATCATCGGCGTTCTCGCCTCGGTCGTCGGCGCCTATTATTATCTGCGCGTCATCAAGCTGATGTGGTTCGATGAAGCGACCGGGGAATTCGCCCGTGTCTCCAGCGCCCTGCGTCTGGTCTTCGGTCTCTCCGGTCTCTTCGTCACCGCCTATGTGCTCATCGGCGGCCCGATCGGTGGCGCGGCAGAGCTTGCCGCCGCGACGCTCTTTTGATGGCCTCCGACGGACGACGCCGGATATCGCTCGGCGATATCAGGCATGAGGCTCTGTCGGAAACATCGTCCACCAACAGCGAATGCCTCGCCCGAGCCCGGGCGGGGGATCCCGGCAATCTCTGGGTGACGGCCGAGAGGCAGACCGGCGGCCGCGGCCGTCGCGGCAGGCTCTGGGTTTCCGAACGCGGCAATCTCTACGCGTCTCTTCTGCTGATCGACCCGGCGCCGATGGAGCGCCTCGGCTCGCTGCCGCTGGCGGTTGCCGTTGCCGTTCACCAGGCCATCCGCAGGGTACTGCCCCCTGGCGGCGAACCGCTTGAGGTCAAATGGCCGAACGATATTCTCATCGGCAGAAAGAAAACCTGCGGCATCCTGGTCGAAGGCGAGGGGCTGCCGGATGGCCGTTATGCGCTGATCGTTGGCATCGGCATCAATGTCTCGGTCATGCCGGACAATCCGCTCTATCCCGTCACCTGCCTGCGCCAGCATGCGAGCGCGGCTGCGCCGGAGGAACTTTTCGCCCACCTTTTCGTGGCGATGGCGGATGTGCTCGAAATATGGGATCAGGGCCGCGGCATTGCCGAGATCACCGCGCGCTGGCGCGCCATTGCCTGTGGCATCGGGGAAAAGATCACGGTCAATTTACCGGACCGGTCGATTTCCGGACAATTCGCCGGGATTGATGATAATGGCTTGTTGATGCTCGATACCGGCGCTGGCACGATCATGTCTATTGCCGCCGGTGATGTGTTTTTTAGATAGCGGAAAAAACGAAAATTATGGCGAAACAGGACGAATTGGTATTCCTGCCTCTGGGCGGCGTCGGCGAGATCGGGATGAATCTTGCCCTTTACGGCTACGGCCCGCCCGAGCATCGCCAGTGGATCATGGTCGATTGCGGCGTTACTTTTCCCGGACCTGACTTGCCGGGTGTCGACCTCGTGCTGCCCGATATCCGCTTCCTTGCCAGCGAGCGAAAGAATCTCAAGGCAATCATCATCACCCATGCCCATGAAGACCATTACGGGGCACTCGCCGATCTCTGGCCGGGCCTCAATGTTCCGGTTTTCGCCTCGGCCTTTACATCGGGTCTGCTTGAAGCCAAACGCAACTTCGAGAAGGCAACGATCGGCGAAGTGCCGGTGACGCCGTTCAAGGCAGGCGACACGATCAATGTCGGCCCGTTCAGCATCGAAGGTGTGGCCGTCAACCATTCGATCCCGGAGCCGATGTCGCTGATGATCCGCACGCCGGCCGGCAACATCATCCATACGGGGGACTGGAAGATCGACCACGAGCCTTCGCTCGGGCCTCTGACCGATGAGACACGCTTCCGCCAGCTTGGCGACGAGGGTGTGCTGGCGCTGATGTGCGATTCCACCAACGCCCTGCGCGACGGCGTTTCACCCTCCGAGAAGGATGTGTCGGAAAGCCTGCGCAAGATCATCGAGGATGCCGAGGGCCGGGTGGCGATCACGACCTTCTCGTCCAATGTCGGGCGTATTCGCACCGTAGCCGAGGCTGCCGAGGCGGCCGGCCGCGAAGTGCTGCTGCTCGGCAGTTCGCTGAAGCGCGTCGTCGATGTCGCTAGTGACATCGGCCTGATGGAAGGGGTCAAACCTTTCATTTCCGAGGAGGAGTACGGCTATATCCCGCGCGACAAGGTCGTCGTCATCTTGACCGGTAGCCAGGGTGAGGCGCGGGCGGCCCTTGCCAAGCTCTCCCGTGACGAGATGCGCAATGTGGCCTTTGCGGCAGGTGATATCGTCGTCTTTTCTTCGCGTGCCATTCCCGGCAACGAGAAGGCGATTCAGGACATCAAGAACGGCCTCGTCGAGCAGGGCGTGCATATCATCACCGATACCGAGGCGCTCGTCCACGTCTCCGGCCATCCGCGCCGCAACGAGTTACAGCGGATGTATGAGTGGACCCGGCCGAAAATCGTCGTGCCGGTGCATGGCGAGGCGACGCATCTGACGGCGCATAAGGAACTGGCCGAGCAGTCCGGCATCGCGATCGTGCCGCGGGTGCGCAATGGCGATATCCTGCGGCTGGCGCCAGGCCCGGTCGAGGTGATCGCGGAAGCGCCGCATGGCCGGATCTACAAGGATGGCCTGCTGATCGGCGATTTCGACGAAATGGGTATCGGCGAGCGCAAGAAACTCTCCTATGTCGGCCATGTCGCGGTCAGCATCGTGCTCGACGGGCGTTATGACATCCTCGGCGATCCCGACCTCGTCTCGATCGGCCTGCCGGTTTATGATGACGAAGGCGAGGAGATGGAGGATACGCTCTACGATGCGGCGATCAGCGCCATCGAAAGCATTCCGCGTGCCCGCCGCAAGGATATCGACATGCTGCAGGAGGCCGTGCGCCGTGCCATCCGCGCAGCCGCAAATCACGCCTGGGGCAAAAAGCCCGTTGTCACCGCCTTCGTCACCAAGGTCTGACCATGCTCGGCCGAGTGAATCATATCGCCATCGCCGTTCCCGACCTCGCAGCGGCGACGGCCGCTTATCGCGACATGCTGGGGGCCGCGGTATCTGAGCCGCAGCCTCTGCCGGAACACGGGGTCACCGTCGTCTTCGTCGAGTTGCCGAACACCAAGGTGGAATTGCTGCAGCCGCTCGGGCAGGACTCGCCGATCGCAACCTTCCTCGAAAAGAACCCGTCCGGCGGCATGCATCATATCTGTTACGAGGTGGACGATATCATCCTCGCCCGTGACCGGCTGGTGGCCGCCGGCGCGCGGGTGCTTGGCAACGGCCAGCCGAAGACCGGCGCGCATGGCAAGCCGGTGCTCTTTCTGCATCCCAAGGATTTCTTCGGCACGCTGATCGAACTCGAACAGGCCTAAATCAAATACAATCGGACACGGTTTCGCTGCGGCAGAATGACCCAAAGAAGGCGAAATGTTTCCTTCGCTTTGAGTTGCACGCTATTCCGCCGTATAAGTGCGCCAGTTCCAAGCGGCACTGCGCTTCACGCGTTCTGTCGGCAAGAAACCACCGGGAAAGATAATGCTCCAGACCTTCCTTCAGGGATTCGCCGTCTACTTCATCATCTGGTGGATGACGCTGTTCGCCGTTCTGCCGATCGGGCTGCGCACCCAGGCGGAAGACGACGATATCGTGCTCGGCACCGTGCCAAGCGCGCCCACCCGCTTTCGCGCCGCCTTCGTCTTTTCGCTGACGACGCTGATCTCGGCGCTGATCTATGGCATTTGGTATGTCTGCGACACCTATTTCGGCTGGGGCTTCGACGCCCTTCCACAACTCGGGCCTAGCTTCTATTGAGATAGCTTTTGCTCAAAGTTTGAGCATATGCAAATCTTATCATGGAAATCGAGCTCGCATATTGGCGTCATGCTGGCGCGTCAGAGAGCTCGCCTAACGGAATGAGAGGCTTCCCTTACGGGAGCCGTCTGGAGCTTGAATGGGAGGAGAGGGCGAAAAGCCAAAAAAAAACAAGGCCAGAAGCCTTGTTTTAAGTATCGCGTGATCTGTAACCGTTGCCGGGGCTGCGACGAGCGCGCCTAAGATCTGATCCTCCCAAGACTTGACCGCGAGTACAGCAAGAATTTAGCTTCCTGCCTGTTTTGTGAGCTAAAGCTAGCTCAAAGATTGGGCTTTGTCATTAGCTTTTTTTGCATTTTTGCTACACCCTAGCAAAATTTTTCTGTTGACAAGATTTTCGTTCAAGTCCTTATAAACACGCGCTTTTTTACGCCCTTTCATTTTGCGGGTGCGAACATGCGTGTCCGGGAGGCGGCCGACAGCGGTTGCGGGTTTCCTTCCCGCCGCGAAGCGGCTATGAACGCTCCCACATTCACAAGTATCTTCGATTCCGCTCGCCAGTGGGATCTCAACTGCTCCGGAATCGCCATGCGTCTGTCTCGCTACTTCTTGCCCATCCTTAAGGAAAACCCCAAGGAGGCGGAAATCGTCTCCCATCGGTTGATGCTGCGCGCCGGCATGATCCGCCAGCAGTCTCAGGGCATCTATTCCTGGTTGCCGCTCGGCAAGCGTGTGCTCGACAAAGTCAACGCCATTATCCGCGAGGAGCAGAACCGCGCCGGCGCCATTGAGCTTTCGATGCCGACCCTGCAATCGGCCGAGCTCTGGCAGGAAAGCGGCCGTTATGATGCCTATGGCAAGGAGATGCTGCGCATCAAGGATCGCCAGGACCGGCCGATGCTCTACGGCCCCACCAACGAGGAGATGGTGACGGATATTTTCCGCTCCTCCGTCAAATCCTACAAGGACCTGCCGCTCAATCTCTATCACATCCAGCTGAAGTTCCGTGACGAGATCCGGCCTCGCTTCGGCACCATGCGCTCGCGCGAATTTATGATGAAAGACGCTTATTCCTTCGATCTGACGCGCGAAGGGGCGGAGCATTCTTATAATAAGATGTTCGCCGCCTATCTCAGAACATTCGATCGGCTTGGCCTTCGCGCGATCCCTATGCGCGCGGATACCGGCCCGATCGGCGGCAATCTCAGCCATGAATTCATCATCCTCGCCGATACCGGCGAATCCGAAGTCTTCTGCCATAAGGACTTCGTCGGTTTCGATATTCCCGGCGAAAACACTGATTTCGACAGCGTCGAAGGCCTGAAGGCGATCTTCGACAAGTGGACCTCGCTCTACGCGGCCACCTCGGAAATGCACGACGAGGCTGCCTTCAACGCCGTTCCCGAAGCCGAGCGCCTTTCCGCCCGCGGCATCGAGGTTGGCCATATCTTCTACTTCGGCACGAAATATTCCGAGCCGATGGGCGCGAAAGTCCAGGGGCCCGACGGCAAGGAACACTTCGTCCACATGGGTTCCTACGGTATCGGTCCGACACGCCTTGTTCCCGCCATCATCGAAGCATCGCATGATGACAACGGAATCATCTGGCCGGCATCGGTCGCACCCTTCGATGTCGTCGTCATCAACATGAAGGCGGGCGATGAGGCCTGCGACGATACTTGTGAGCTGATCTACGCCGCGCTGAAAAAGGCCGGCAAGGATGTGCTCTATGACGACACCGACGACCGGGCCGGCACGAAGTTCGCGACCGCCGACCTGATCGGCGTACCTGTCCAGATCATCGCCGGCCCGCGTGCGGTCGCGAACGGCGAGGTCGAAGTGAAGGACCGCAAGACCGGCGCCCGTGAAACGATGACCATCGAAGCGGCGATCAACAGGTTCGTGGCTTAAGGAAACGGAGGCGAAATGGCAGAGGCAGCAGTGGACCGGAGTTCAAAATCCGGCTTGGGTCCGGCTGGCAAGCCATTTTCCACCTTTGAGCGCCTCGTGGCGTGGCGCTATCTGCGCGCCCGCCGCAAGGAGGCCTTCATTTCGGTGATCGCCGGCTTCTCCTTCGTCGGCATCATGCTCGGCGTTGCGACGCTGATCATCGTCATGGCCGTCATGAACGGCTTTCGCACCGAACTCGTCTCGCGCATCCTCGGCATCAACGGTCATATGATCGTGCAGCCGGTCGATGGCCCCTTTACCGATTACCCCGACCTGACCGCCAAACTCGCGGCGGTGCCGGGCGTCAAGATGGCGCTGCCCCTGGTCGAAGGGCAGGTGCTTGCTTCCGCTCAGGCTGGCGGCAGCACCGGCGCTTTGGTGCGCGGCGCCCGCGCCGAAGACCTGACGAAACTCAAGACAATCTCCGACAACATCAAATCCGGCGACATGGTGGGCTATGCCTCTGGCGAGGGCGTGCTGATCGGCACCCGCATGGCCGATCAGCTGGGTCTGCGCGTTGGCGACCTCATTACCCTGACCTCGCCGGAA
Source organism: Rhizobium sp. BK049 (assembly GCF_014193135.1). NCBI lineage: Bacteria > Pseudomonadati > Pseudomonadota > Alphaproteobacteria > Hyphomicrobiales > Rhizobiaceae > Rhizobium > Rhizobium sp. BK049. Next base: position 30,778 of record NZ_JACHYV010000004.1, on the reverse strand, counting down.
GGCGACATCACGCCGATGGGCGTCAATCCGCGCGTCAAATCCTATAAGATTTCCGGCCTGTTCGAGATCGGCATGTCGGAATACGATTCCTCGATCATCTTCATGCCGCTGGAGGAAGCGCAGCTCTACTTCAATGCCGCCGGGCTTGTGCAGTCGATCGAGCTCTTCGTCGATCATCCCGACGATATCGACGACACCCTGAGATCCAAGGTCGAGGAGGCGGCCGGCCGCCAGATCAACCTTACCGACTGGCGTCAGCGCAACCAGACCTTCTTCTCCGCACTCCAGGTCGAGCGCAACGTCATGTTCATGATCCTGACGCTGATCGTGCTCGTGGCGGCGCTCAACATCATCTCCGGCCTCATCATGCTGGTGAAGGACAAGGGCAGCGATATCGCCATCCTGCGCACCATGGGCGCCAGCGCCGGCGCCATCATGCGCATCTTCTTCATGACAGGGGCGGCGATCGGCATCGTCGGTACCCTTGCCGGTGTGCTGCTCGGCGTTCTCGTCTGCGTCAATATCGAATCCATCCGCCAGTTCTTCTCCTGGATCTCCGGCACGGTGATCTTCAATCCGCAGGTCTATTTCCTCAGCCAGCTGCCGGCCGAGATGGATATCAGCGAAACGATCTCGGTGGTCGTCATGGCGCTCAGCCTCTCCTTCATCGCCACCATCTTCCCGGCATGGCGCGCCTCCAGGCTCGATCCGGTGCAGGCCCTGCGCTACGAATAAGGAATGCCGCATTCATGAACCGCAACGTCGTCCTCAAGCTTACCGGCGTCGAGCGCCATTACGGGCAGGGCGATACGCTGCTCACGATCCTGAAGGGTGCGGATTTCTCGCTGTCTAAAGGGGAAATCGTCGCCCTTGTCGCCCCCTCCGGCACAGGCAAGTCGACCCTGCTGCATGTCGCAGGCCTGCTCGAGCATCCCGACGGGGGCGAGGTTACCATTAACGGCCTTGCCTGCGATGGCCTTTCCGATGAGAAGCGCACGGCGATCCGCCGACGCGAGATCGGCTTCGTCTATCAGTTCCATCACCTCCTGCCGGAATTTTCCGCGCTTGAGAACATCATGATGCCGCAGCTGATCGCCGGCCTGTCCTGGAAGGAGGCCCGGGAGCGAGCCGGCCAGCTTCTCGATTATATGCGCATCGGCCATCGCGGTTCGCATCGCCCGGCTGAACTTTCCGGCGGCGAACAGCAGCGCGTCGCGATCGCTCGCGCCGTCGCCAATGCGCCGACGCTGCTTCTTGCCGACGAGCCGACCGGCAATCTGGATCCGGAAACGGCAAGCTACGTCTTCGATGCGCTGGAGGCGCTGGTGCGCCAATCCGGCCTTGCCGCCCTCATCGCCACCCACAACCATGAACTTGCCGGCCGCATGGATCGGCGCGTCACGATTTCGGACGGCAAGATCGTCGACTTTTGAGACGGCTATCCATGGCTGTTTGGTTGACCACCTCACCCTAACCCTCTCCCCGTAAACGGGGCGAGGGGACTTGCCCAGCGAGAGGTAGGTGGGGAACGGAGGGGTCGCGGCCATATCCCTTCGCCCCGCAAGCGGGGAAAAGGTGCCGGCAGGCGGATGAGGGGCTGATCTCGCCGACCTCCTGGTCGGACATCAGGGGATAACCAGCCCACCGCGATAATCGAGCACATAGGCCTTCCGGCCATCGACCATGACGCATTCCTGGCCGCTGAAGCGCGCACAGCCGCCGTCGCTGTGGTCGACATAGCGGCCGAACGGATGATCGAATTCCATTCCGCCAAGAAAGCGGCCCTCCCGATACATTGCCGACAGCGCTGCCTTGATTACCGTTCCGGCGGCACTGCCGTCGATCAGATCAGGCGCGACAACGCAGCCGAAATAATTCATCGCCCAGACGGGTTCGCCGGCAAACCAAACCACTTCCTGTCCGGCGAAGTCGGTGCCGCCGAAGTAGCTGTCCAGATAGGACCAGTCGCCGCGCTCGTAGCCGATATCGTGAGCGCCCGGCCGGCAGGGCGGGCGAGGCACACCACCGCCGACATAGGTCGCGGCCTTCGCCTCTACGATGAAGTCCTTCAGCATCACGGTGTCGAGCATTATCATCTTCCTCCTGCCTCATCTGATACGGATATAGCAGAACGATGAGAACATAAGAAGAACAAAAGAGTGGGCATCGCCCGATCGCCTGGGCGCAGGTGCATCAGACATCGGGTGCGCCGTACGGATCCGTTCGGCCGGCGATGTCGAGCCGGTCGCGGAGCGTGTTCAAAGCCAGCGCTGAGGGCGAGGTTCGATTCGCAGTCCGGGGCAGGCAGTTCCAAACGCAAGCGCGAAGGAAAAGATTCCTGTTGACATCGGAACATAGATGGAACAAATTAAAAACATAACGAGTAAAGGAGAGCCAGATGACTGACATGATCCGTGATATCGCAGCATTCACCTCCATCGCAATGTTCGTTGCCAGCTTCTCGCTGATCGTCATCGCGATCTAAAGTTTTCAGGGGATCGCATGGCAGTCATGCGGTTCGCATGCGGGTCTTCTTCTGGACATCATTGCCCTCAATGCCGACAATGCATCCGATTCATTTCGGCTGATTGGGAAGGCATTTCATGGCGGACACGGAAAAGGGTTCAACGGGTGAGGCGATCGGCGGCACGCCGGGCTTCATCCACTTGAGGGTCCACTCCGCCTACTCGCTTCTTGAGGGCGCGCTGCCTCTGAAGAAGATCCTCTATAAGGCGACCGGCGATAGTCAGCCGGCGATCGCCATTACCGATACCAACAATCTGTTCGTCGCCCTTGAATTCTCCCAGAAGGCAATGGACGAGGGCCTGCAGCCGATCATCGGCTGCCAGGTCTCCATCGACATGGAAGACGGATTGGAAAGTGAGAAGCGCGGCGGTCAGCAGGCCCTGATCAAGCTGCCATCGATCGTTCTACTTGCCGCGACGGAGGCCGGTTACGAAAGGCTGGTCGATCTCGTCAGCCGCGCCTATCTCGGCGGCGATAGCAACCAGGCCATACATGTCAGAGCCTCCTGGCTGGAAGAGGCAGGCACGGAAGGTCTGATCGCCTTGACCGGCGCCCTGACCGGACCGGTCGACGCGGCTGTCAGGGAAGGTCATCCCGGCCAGGCGGAAGCCCGGCTGCTCACGCTGAAGCGTCTCTTCGGCGACAGACTCTATGTCGAACTGCAGCGGCACGGCACCTACGACAAGCGGCACGAGCAGAAGATCGTCAGGCTTGCCTACACGCATGACCTGCCGCTCGTCGCCACGAACGAGGCCTTCTTTCCGACCCGCGACGATTACGACGCCCATGATGCGCTGATGGCGGTTGCGCATAACGCCATCGTCTCCGACGACAGTCGCTTTCGCCTGACGCCAGATCACTACCTGAAGAGCCGGGCCGAGATGGCCAAGCTCTTTGCCGACCTGCCGGAAGCGCTTGAGAACACGATCGAGATCGCCAGGCGCTGCTCCTTCGTGTTGAAGACAAGAAAGCCGATCCTGCCGCGCTTCACTGGCGCCACCGACGATGCCGAGGAGGCCGAACGCGCCGAGGCGGGCGAATTGCGCCGCCAGGCGGTGGAAGGGCTGGACATGCGGCTTGCCACGCTCGGCATGTCGCGGGGTTACGAGGAAAAGGATTATCGTGAGCGGTTGGAGTTCGAGCTCAGCGTTATCGAGCGCATGCGCTTCCCGGGTTACTTCCTGATCGTTTCCGACTTCATCAAGTGGGCCAAGCAGCATGATATTCCCGTCGGTCCCGGTCGCGGTTCGGGCGCCGGTTCGCTGGTCGCCTATGCATTGACCATCACCGACGTCGACCCGCTGCGCTTCTCGCTGCTCTTCGAGCGCTTCCTCAATCCGGAACGCGTCTCGATGCCTGACTTCGACATCGACTTCTGCCAGGACCGTCGCGAAGAGGTGATCCGTTACGTCCAGGCGAAATATGGGCGCGAGCAGGTGGCGCAGATCATCACCTTCGGTTCGCTGCAGGCGCGCGCCGCACTTCGCGACGTCGGCCGCGTGCTGGAAATGCCCTATGGTCAGGTCGACAAGATCTGCAAACTCGTGCCGAACAATCCGGCCAATCCGACGCCGCTCTCTAAAGCGATCGAAGAGGAGCCGAAGCTGCAGGAGGAGGCGGCGAAGGAACCGGTGGTGGCGCGCCTGCTCGACATTGCCCAGAAGATCGAAGGGCTTTATCGCCACGCCTCGACGCATGCCGCCGGTATCGTCATCGGCGATCGGCCGCTGTCCAAGCTGGTGCCTATGTATCGCGATCCGCGCTCCGACATGCCGGTCACCCAGTTCAACATGAAATGGGTGGAGCAGGCCGGCCTCGTCAAGTTTGACTTTCTCGGCCTGAAGACGCTGACGGTGCTGAAGGTCGCCGTCGATTTCGTCGCCAAGCGCGGCATCAAAGTCGATCTTGCGGCCATTCCTCTCGACGACAAACCGACCTACGAGATGCTGTCGCGCGGCGAGACGGTCGGCGTGTTCCAGGTGGAAAGTGCCGGCATGCGCAAGGCGCTGATCGGCATGAAGCCGGACTGCATCGAGGACATCATCGCGCTGGTGGCGCTCTACCGTCCGGGCCCGATGGAAAACATTCCGACCTACAATGCTCGCAAGCATGGCGACGAAGAGCTGGAATCGATCCATCCGATGATCGATCACCTGCTCAAGGAAACGCAGGGCGTTATCGTCTATCAGGAACAGGTGATGCAGATCGCCCAGGTCCTGTCGGGCTATTCGCTTGGCGAAGCCGACCTTCTGCGCCGCGCCATGGGTAAGAAGATCAAGGCGGAGATGGACCAGCAGCGCGAACGCTTCGTCGTCGGCGCGGTCAAGAACGGCGTCTCGAAGCCGCAGGCCGACAACATCTTCGAACTCTTGGCGAAGTTTGCGAACTACGGCTTCAACAAGTCGCACGCCGCCGCCTACGCCATCGTCTCCTACCAGACGGCCTATATGAAGGCGCATTATCCGGTCGAGTTCCTCGCCGCCTCGATGACGCTCGACATGTCGAATACGGAAAAGGTCAATGATTTCCGGCAGGACGCCAAGCGCTTGGGCATTGAGGTGATTGCGCCCTCGGTGCAGACATCCTTCCGACATTTCGAGACCGGCGACAACCGCATCTATTATGCGCTCGCCGCTTTGAAGGGCGTCGGCGAATCCGCCGTCGACCACATCGTCGAGGTGCGCGGCGACAAGCCTTTTGCCAGCATCGAGGATTTCTGTCTGCGCATCGATCCGCGCCAGGTGAATCGTCGCGTGCTCGAAAGCCTGATCTATGCCGGCGCCTTCGATTGTTTCGGCACCGACCGCGCCCAGCTTTCCGCCGGCCTCGACCGCATCCTCGGTTATGCCCAGCGCGCCCAGGAAAACAAGCTGAGCGGCCAATCGGACATTTTCGGCAGCGCACTAAACTCGGGCCCGGAGAAGATCTCCTTGCCGCCCTATTCACCCTGGCTGGCATCGGAGCGGCTGCTCAAGGAGTTCCAGGTGCTGGGCTTCTATCTGACGGCCCACCCGCTCGATTCCTACAACAACATCCTGCAGAAGATGCGTGTGCAGACTTTCGCCGAGTTTTCAGCGGCGATCAAACAGGGCGCCGCCAATGCACGCCTTGCCGGAACGGTCATCTCCAAGCAGGAGCGCAAGACCCGCACCGGCAACAAGATGGGCATCATCGTCTTTTCCGATTCTTCAGGCCAGTTCGAGGCGGTGCTGTTTTCGGAGATGCTGAACCAGTATCGCGACGTGCTCGAGTCCGGAACATCCTTCCTGCTGACAGCAACCGGTGAGGAGCGGCCGGAAGGTATCGGTCTTCGCATCCAGACGATCCAGTCGCTTGAGGAAAAGTCGCTGCAGATGCAGAAGGCGCTGCGCGTTTATGTCCGCGATTCCGGGCCGCTGAAGATGGTTGCCGGCCATCTGAATGCTAAGGGTGACGGTCTGGTTTCCTTCATTGTCATCAAGGAGGGGGGCAAACGCGAGGTGGAAGTGGCGCTGCCGGAGAAATACCGCATCACCCCCGAGATTGCTGCCGCTCTTCGCGCCGCCCCCGGCGTCGTTGACGTCGAGCTTGTCTGATCAACCCAGTTGATCCTGATCGACCCCGTTGATCTCGTCACCCACGGGTGATCGTGATGAAATCCGTGCCTTCGCCGGTTTCCCGGCCAAGGCCGGTGTCGGAGATCGTCAGCGTCGAGCCGGGCGCGATCAGTGCGTCGATCCTGCGGCGGGCCTCGTCGGGGATCGTGATGCGGCTCAGCGAAAGGCCAATCGGCTTGCCCATGACAATGGAGCTTTCCTGGCTGGTGATGCCGAGTCGTTTCATCGTCTCGCGGGAGAGGTTGTTGCTAAGTGTGACGCCGAACCAGTCCGCCGTTCCGGCCTGTTCATCGACCGCATGCAGCGTGAAAAAATGCGTGCCGAGCGCCAATCCCGGATCGGCGATCGTTACCGGCGCTTCGAAAATCGGCTTGAAGGCCTGCCGCACCATGATGACGCCGTTCGGAGGCTCGCCCTTGCCGGCTGCGGAATAGACCGATGTGAGAAGTCTGTCGGAGACCAGGCTCCTGTCGCCGGCAAATTCCGTCGGCCGCAGCATCTTGAAGGCGTTGATCGCCTGCACGGTCGACGGACCGAGCAGCCCGTCCGGACTGCCGGCGGAAAAGCCGAGCTGATTGAGTAGCGTTTGAATGTCGATCACCGTTTCGCGCAGCGTTCGCCGCGTGACGAGCATGCTGATCGGCTCGGACGGCGGCCGGACCTCCGGCGCGGTAACCGGCGATGCCGCCGGCATCGGCATTGCGGCGGTGTCGTTCATCGCCACCTGCACCGGTGTCCCGGGACTGACGGGGATGGAGGGCCGCAGCTCGACATCCGAAAGGAGCGGCATCGCTGCCGGCGCATCGGGGCGGAAAAGGTTCGGATGGTCGATCGGCTGCGGCACCAATTCGTCGTCGCTGATGATGACGGGAATGCCGGGCTCGGTCATTCGGTAGAGCATTTTTGCGAAGGCGCCGGGCATGCGTACGCAGCCGTGCGAGGCGGGATAACGCGGCACGGAATTGGATTCGTGCAGCGCGATGCCGGACCATGTCAGCCGTTGCATGAACGGCATCGGGGCGGCCGAATAGAGGTTGGATTCGTGGTATTTCTGCTTTTCGAGCACCGAGAAAATGCCGCTCGGAGTCGTATGGCCGTCCTTGCCGGTCGAGACCTTCGAGGTCGCGACGACGTCGGTGCCGTCATAAACCACAAGCGACTGCTTGTTCTTCGAGACGAAGATCTGCAGCGTGCGTGCATCCGCGGCAAGAGCAGGGTGCACGAGTGCGGTGGCCGACAGCAAGCCGAGGCCGAAGACGAGACGCGAGAACATGATACCCAACCATACGCAATACTGGCCCGGCACATTATGAGACGAAGTTTAAGGAAGATTTTAAACCCCGGACTCATCGGCTTGCCCGGAACGGTGCAGCGGTTCCGCGCTGACGACACGCATACATAAAAGGCAAAGCATGCCGGATGAATCAAAGTTTGATCTGTTTGGTCTAAGGTATTGCTTTTATTTTGCATCTCTAACAAGCGCGCACCGCGAGATGTTCTAGTGATCGCGCTTGCCGCTGCCGAAGGTGTAGCCGGTTTCGACCGTATTCTTGCCGAACTTGTCGCGCAGCTTGTCCATCGCCGCTTCGGCCGCCGCCCGCCGGCCTGACTGCCGGTCGATCAGATCGGGCGGATCGGCGCGGGTGGCATCGCCGAGATCGGTGACGCCGATGCCGATCAGGCGGAATTTCGTACCGTCCGTTTCCTTTTCGAGAAGTTCGAGCCCGATGCGGAAGATCCTGTCGGCAAGCTGGGTCGGGTCCTCGAGCTTGCGGTTGCGGGTGCGCGTCTTGAAGTCGGCGCTCTTCATCTTCAGCACCACCGTCCGGCCGGCGATATCGTTTTTCTTCAGCCGCCAGGAAACCTTTTCGGAAAGGTTGCGCAGGATCGGCACCAGATCGTCGTGGCGCGAGATGTCGTCGAAGAAGGTCGTTTCGGCCGAAACGCTCTTGGCGGCGTCGTTGAGATGCACCTCGCGGTCGTCGATGCCGCGCGAGAGCCGCGCAAGGCGCTGGCCGATACTGCCGTAGCGGCGCATCAGGTCATTCTCCTCCATCTGCTGTAGCTGGCCGATGGTGCGGATGCCGTCCGCCTCCAGCGTCGCAGCAAAGGCCTTGCCGACGCCCCAGATGGTGGTGACGGGACGCGGCGCCAGAAATTCCACCGCTTCTTCACGGCCGACGACGGAAAAGCCGCGCGGCTTCTGCAGGTCGGAAGCGACCTTGGCGAGGAATTTGCAATAGGAAAGCCCGACCGATACGGTAATGCCGATTTCCTTTTCGATGCGGCGAGCGAATTTGGCGAGCGTACGCGCCGGTGGATCGTGATGCAGTCTCTCCGTGCCGCCCAGCTCCAGGAAGGCTTCGTCGATCGACAGCGGCTGCACCAGCGGTGTCAGCTCCTGCATCAGTGCGCGCACCTGGCGCCCGACCCGGACATATTTTTCCATGTCCGGGCGTATGACGATGGCCTGAGGGCATGCCTCCAGCGCTTTGAACATCGGCATCGCCGAACGCACGCCGTGGATACGGGCGATATAGCAGGCAGTGGAGACGACACCGCGTTTGCCGCCGCCGATGATGACCGGCTTGTCGGCAAGTTCGGGATTGTCACGCTTCTCGACCGCCGCGTAGAAGGCGTCGCAATCGATATGCGCAAGTGTCAGTCGATAGAGCTCGCGATGGCGCACCAGACGCGGGCTGCCGCAGGATAGGCAACGACGCGCCTCACCCTTCTGCTCGGCAAGGCAGTCGCGACAGAAGCCGGGTGTCTTGTCAGGCGCGGGCGTCATGGTGAGAACAAAGGTTGAACGGCGCGACACTACGCCTTAAGCTTATGAGTCACAAGAGAGGACGGGAGCTTTGCCTTTGGATAAAGATCTTCGTGTCGAGCCGGTGACGGCAGACCGGTGGGGCGACTTCGAGACTCTGTTCGGCCCGCAGGGCGCTTTTTATAATTGCTGGTGTGTCGCGCTGCGCTTGCCGCATGCGGTGAGGACGACGATGACGGCCGACGAGCGCAAGGCGCATATGCGCGAACGGATCGGGGCCGGGCCGCCGCCGGGGATCATCTGTTATGCCGATGGCGGACCGGTCGCCTGGGTGCAGGTCGGGCCGCGCCACGACGTGCCGCAGTTCAATTCACCGCGCACCGTCTCGCGGCCGCTGGAGGAGGATGATGCGCGTGATCCCTCTATCTGGGCTGTCAGCTGCTTCTTCCTGCTGCCGAAACTGCGCGGCAGCGGATTAAGTCATCGCCTGCTCGCCGGCGCGATCGACCATGCCCGGCGCCAGGGCGCGCGGCTGCTCGAAGCCTGCCCGATCGATCATGCGAAGCAGTCGAAATCGGTGACGCTCTGCATCGGTTCGACGGCAATCTTCGAGGCAGCCGGTTTCGAGACGATTGCCAGACGCAAGGACGGCCGTCCGCTCATGCGGCTGGAACTCCGCGGTTGATTGTGCCGGAAAGGAAGTGGGCCTCGATCAGCTCGGCCGCATGCGCCCAATCGGTGGCGCGGGTGATGTCGTCGGCTGCCGCCGGAGCGAAACGATGGACGGGCGAATCCGGCATCAGGTGAATGAGCAGGCAATTGGGGACGTGATCCCTGACGGAATGCAGATTGCGCGCCATATCGTCGATAAAGGCAACGGGAAGGGAGCGGCTGGCATGCAAGGCGTGGACGATCGGCCCCTTGGGCTCTTCGCTGGCAAGCAGCGGAAAGAGCAGACCCATCCTGTCGAGCAGGCGACGGCGCTGCTCCTGGAACCGCGGCTGCATGGCCGTCAGAAACAGGACATCGGCCTCCCGCGAAAGCCGGTCGAGCGTTTCGACTACGCGGTCGAGCGGCGTCTGCCACAGCTCCTGCGCCTCGAAGAATTCCTCGATCAACCGGCTGACCTGCTGGTCCCCGATCTCCGTGCCGTCCACTTTCGAGACGATGTTGCCGTGAAGCTTGAACGAGCGCGGCAGAAACGCGTGACCTTGGCTCTGAAGAAAAAGCTGGAAGGGGTCGATGAACCGCAGCACGACATCGTCGACGTCGCAGACGATCAGCGGCCGCTCGCCGAGCCGGATGTGCGAAACATCGAACTCTGTCACGCTCAGTATTCTCCCGAATCGAGCCCCGGCGAGGAGAAATGCCGCCAGGCGGCCGTCACCGTCTCCGGGCTGAGGCCACTCGCCGTGCAGAAGGCCATCGCCGTCGGTTCGTGGTTCATCAGGAAGTCCATCATGCCTGAGAGGAAGCCCGGATCGTTGACTGCGTTGCGCACCTGCTCGGGCGCCACGCCGGTGAGTGCGAGGAAGCGGCCGAAGATGTCGGGATCGGCGGCAAGCCAGCCGAGCACGGCGATGGCCGTCTCGTGCGGGTCGGCCGCCTGTTGTTTCGAAGTCTTGAAGTTGCTTTGCATTTCGAGGGGTAAGTTACCTTTTCTTCAACCAAATACCGCTAGCGTGCGCTATCGGTTTCACGGAGCTATTCATCCGCATGTGCATTTCTCATGGGACGAACGACTGCGCGAACGGACGTAGGGACAGCTTGTCATGCCCAAACAGGTAATGATTGTAGAAGATAACGAGCTCAACATGAAGCTCTTTCGCGACCTGATCGAGGCGTCCGGCTATACCACGATTCAGACGAGAAACGGCATGGAGGCGCTCGATCTGGCGCGCAAGCATCGCCCCGACCTCATCCTCATGGATATCCAGCTTCCCGAGGTCTCCGGCCTCGAAGTCACCAAATGGCTGAAGGAAGACGACGAACTGCATGTGATTCCCGTGATCGCCGTCACGGCTTTCGCGATGAAGGGCGACGAGGAGCGGATCCGCCAGGGTGGCTGCGAGGCCTATGTTTCCAAACCGATCTCGGTTCCGAAGTTCATCGAGACGATCAAGACCTATCTGGGCGATGCCTGACGCATCGGAAAGAAACTTATGACCGCGCGAATACTGGTGGTTGACGATATTCCAGCCAACGTGAAGCTGCTTGAAGCGCGGCTGCTCGCGGAGTATTTCGACGTGATGACCGCGGCCGACGGTCACGAAGCGCTGGCGATCTGCGAGCGCAATCAGGTCGACCTGATCCTGCTCGACATCATGATGCCCGGTATTGATGGCTTCGAGGTCTGCGAGCGGCTGAAGGCCAGTCAGAAAACCGCCCATATTCCAGTCGTCATGGTCACCGCACTCGACCAGCCGGCCGATCGGGTACGCGGTCTGAAGGCCGGCGCCGACGATTTTCTCACCAAGCCGGTCAATGATCTGCAGTTGATCTCGCGGGTGAAGAGCCTGCTGCGGCTGAAGACGTTGAGCGACGAACTGCGCATCCGCGCCGACACCGCTCATACGATGGGCATGGGCGACCTCATGCGGGCAGCCGAAGGCCGTGGCGACGAGGCCGGCCAGGTGCTATTGGTCGACGGCCGCGCCAATTCTCAAGAGCGCATCGTCAGGGCGCTGAAGCCCATCGCCGATGTGCTTGCGCTCTCCGATCCGCAGGCCGCCCTCTTCGAGGCGGCCGAGAACGCGTTCGATCTCGTCATCGTCAATGCCAATTTCGACGATTATGATCCGCTTCGGCTCTGCTCGCAACTGCGCTCGTTGGAGCGCACACGCTTCCTCCCGATCCTGATCATCACCGAGCAGGGCACCGACGACATGGTCGTCCGCGCGCTTGATCTCGGCGTCAACGACTACATCATCCGCCCCGTCGATCCCAACGAACTCGTCGCCCGCAGCCTGACTCAGATCCGTCGCAAGCGTTATAACGATCGTCTGCGCGCCAGCGTCAAGCAGACGATCGAGCTTGCCGTGACCGATCCACTGACTGGTCTTTACAACAGACGTTATCTCGACAATCACCTGAACGTGCTCTTCAACCGGTCGATGGCGCGGGGCCGGCCGCTTTCGGTGCTGATCACCGATATCGACCGTTTCAAGCAGGTGAACGACACATACGGCCATGACGGCGGCGACGAAGTGCTGCGCGAATTCGCAAACCGCGTCCGTTCAACTATCCGCGGCGCCGACCTCGCCTGCCGTTACGGCGGGGAGGAATTCGTCGTGGTGATGCCGGACACCTCGCCTGAAGTTGCCGCAGCCGTCGCCGAGCGCCTGCGCGCGGCTGTCGAAAGCGCTCCCTTCATGCTGAAGCGCTCAAGTGAAGCCCTGGCCGTCACTGCGTCCTTCGGCATCGCCTCGCGCTTCGGCGCGGTGCTGACGCCGGACCAACTGATGAAGCAGGCCGATCTGGCTCTTTACCAGGCCAAGAATACCGGCCGCAATCGCGTGGTCGCAGCGGCTGCCTGACGAATCACTTCGGACGCCATACGCGCCATTTGCGGTTTTCCACAGCGGTAAGCGATTTGTTACCGATTTTTAACTTTCGCCTGTGCGACGCAGGCCCAAATTTAGCAGCCCGGTAGCCCAAAAATGGACTCCCGGCGTTGCTGTGGATAGGGTGCGGCGCGACAGTCTCCTGAATGCCGCGGCCCAGCCAAAAATGAAATGAAGACTATAAAAAACGCCCGCCTCCAACAGGGTCAAATAAAGTGGGGCGGCATCACCTCACGTAGGGGGAGGGGCTGCTTAAGTTATTAAGTTATATTGTCGAACTTCTTCGAGCCCTACGTCATTAGGCTTAGCCGTCAAGCAGAGCCGTCAAATCTTTGTATGTTCCAAAACTGGACTTTTAACCATAGAATCAAGCTCAGAAAATTCATCATTAAGAATTTGTTGATTTTCTTTCATTTCTGCGCAAATTATCGGCTCATAAAAGAAGCGCTCCGCAGAGGAGCTGTCGATACCCCATGATGCTCAGGTCCGCCGCATCTCCTGGGTCGTGGGGTCGGTCGGCTAGTAGGCAAGTCATAACGGTTCCTCGTGCCGTTTTGCATGCTGGCCGACCCCCTTTCAAGAAAGCGCCGCACTTCCCGAAGATGGAAGGGCGGCGTTTGTCTGTTTGCGCTATCATTTTCCAAGGCGGCCCCAGGACAATAAAAAACGCGCAACCCGAAGGCGCGCGCTTTTTGAAATCCGTCAGGCCAAGTGATTACTTGATCTTGGTTTCCTTGAACTCGACATGCTTCTTAGCAATCGGGTCATACTTCGTCTTCGTCATCTTGTCCGTCATCGTACGGCTATTCTTCGTCGTGACGTAGAAGAAACCGGTGTCGGCTGTCGACAGCAGCTTGATCTTGATTGTTGTAGCCTTGGCCATGGTCGTCCTGCCTTTAAGAAAATGAAAGCCGTGGAAGCCGGATGGGCTCCACGGCAAATTCTGGCGCGAAACTACGAATCCCGCCCGAAAAGTCAAGTCCGTTTTCGAACGAACATCAATCTGATGCCGGAAAGTAGGGCATAAAGACCGAAGAAAGCGGCAATCGCCCAGGCAAAACCATTATTTCCGGCGACGTCGATTGCTGCGCCGATCACCTGTGGCCCAGCCACGGTTCCCACCGCATAACAGAAGACGAAGGCGGCATTGGCCGCAGCCAGATCGGAGCCCGTCAGCCGCGAACCGAGATGGCTGAGGCCGACCGTGTAGAGGCCGGAGACGCAGCCGCCCCAGAAGAGCAGGATCCCGGCCATCAGCAGCCAGTTGTTGACGAGGATCGGCAGCGTCATCGAGCCGACAAAGCCCATCAGCGCCATCCCTGCCAGAAGCGGTCGCTTGTCGCGGATCCGGTCGGAGAGCAGGCCGAGCGGAATCTGGAAGATGACGTTGCCGACGCCCATCATCGTGAGCAGCAGCGCCGCCTGGGATTCGGTGAAATGGGCGCGCACGGCAAAAATCGGAAAAAGTGACAGCCCGCCAGCTTCGACCGCGCCGAAGATGAAGACGGCAGCCGTCGCTGTCGGCACCAGTAGGACGTAGCGCATGAAATGCAATTCCGGCTTTTCCTCGAGCACCGGGCTTTCGTCACGGGCGATGAAAATCGGAATGGCGGCAAGCAGGATCGCGCCCGCGCCGACTAGGAAGGGAAAGATGCCGTCGCTGCCGAGTATCGAAAAGAGCAGGGGTCCTGCGGCGAATCCAATGGAAAGCACGGTCGCATAAATGCCGAGCACAAAGCCGCGCTTGGATGGCGGCGAGGCGGCGTTGATCCAGAACTCGGAGAGGATGAACAGCGTCGTCGTTGCGCCATGGAAGGCGAAACGCAGCGGAAACCACATCCAGAAATCCTGGGCATAATAGAAGCCGAGTGCACTCAGCGCCGAAATCAGCACCGCCCAGAGCATCGTCGGCGCAACGCCGTATTTATGAGCGAGCTTTGTGGTAACAGGGGCCGCGGCCATCGCCGAAATCCCGGCCATCGCCGTGTTGAGCCCGATCAGCGTAGACGAGATGCCGCGTTTTTCGAGGATGATGCTGAGAAGCGGGAGTCCGAGACCGATTGCTATGCCGACGGCTGAAATGGACGAGATGGCTGCCACCAGAGAAGGCCAATGGATTTCTTCGACATCGCCCGGTGTGCCGGTTCTCGGCTGAGACATTTATCCATCCTTAGAAAGCTGCGCAAGCGAATCGACCTCTCGTCTCACATAGAAGGGACACAGATGTGCCAAATCCGGGTGACGGGCGGCGTTTCGCAGTATTTCCGATGTGATCTGCGGAATGTAAAGCCTGTTCAGACAAGAAAAGCTTACCATGTGAAGTCGTTGAAAGATCGTTGACTCCCGCGTGTCGGTAGTGGTCGGTGGAGCGCTGGCACTACACGCTAAATATGTCTGGAAGGTGAAGGCGCTCAATCCGGCCGGCGGGGAAGCTCGTAATCATCGGGAGTTTCGCTCTCGCCGCCGAAACCATGCATGCGCAGCGCCCATTGCAGGCCGATGACGCCGCCCTTGATCGGCTGGATCGAGGCGAGCGCGGCGATGACCGTGATCGGCGCCCATATGGCAAGATGGACCCATACCGGCAACACGAAGGTCAGATCGGTCAGCATGTAGCCGCCGACGATGACGTGGCCGAGGACCAGGATGACGATATAGGGCGGCAGGTCGTCGGAGCGATGGTGATGGATCGCCTCGCCGCAGGCGGCGCAATGATCGACCGGTTTCAAAAAGGCGCGGAAGAGCTTGCCTTCGCCGCAGGCCGGGCAGCGGTTCATCAGGCCGCGCATGATGGAACGCCCGAGCGGACGCTCGGCTTCGGCTCCATCCCCGTAGCGGGCGACCGGATCGGTCGGTGTGTTCATTGCATCTTCCTCTTTCAGCCAGAAAGCATGAAGCGCCGCAATAGGACCATTGCTGCTTTCGGCACAGCGGCTTAGCGGCGTCCGCGCGGGGGACGCGTTCCCGGTTTCTTGCGGACCTGGCCGCTGTCGCGGCGGCCGGCCTTATGAAAGGATCGCACTGCCGTCGGCATCTCGCGTCCTTCGCTCAGCATCTCGAAGCGCAAGGCCCCGGCAAGCGGGATTGCTTCCGCAAGCTTCACGGTGACGCTGTCGCCAAGACGATAGCCGAGGCCCGTCTTTTCACCCGACAGTGCCTGATGCGCCTCGTCATAGATGAAATAATCGGTGCCAAGCGTAGATATAGGGACGAAACCGTCGGCGCCATAGTCCGGCAAGGTGATAAAGAGCCCGGACTTCGTAACTCCGGAGACGCGGCCGGCAAACTCCTCGCCGACGCGGGTGCTCAAATGATGGGCGATCAGCCGGTCGATGGTCTCGCGCTCGGCCGCCATCGCCCGGTGCTCGAAGGTCGAGATTTCGGCGGCGATATCGTCGAGCGAGGCTTCTTCGTCGGGAGTGATGCCGCCTTCGCCGAAACCGAGCGAACCGACGAGCGCGCGATGCACGATGAGATCGGCGTAGCGGCGGATCGGCGAGGTGAAGTGGGCGTATTTCATCAGGTTGAGGCCGAAATGTCCGATATTCTCGGGACTGTAGATCGCCTGGCTTTGCGAGCGCAGCACCATCTCATTGACCATGGTCTGATGCGCCGTACCTTCCGCTTTCGCCAGAATGCCGTTGAAGCTGTTGGCGCGCACATTGCCGCCCTTGGCGAGCGAGATGCCGAGTGTCGCCAGGAACTCGCGCAAGACTTCCTGCTTGGCAAGCGTTGGACCATCATGGATGCGGTAGACCAACGGCTGGCGCTTCTTCTCGAGCGTTTCGGCGGCGCAGACATTCGCCTGGATCATCATCTCTTCGATCAGCTTGTGCGCATCGAGCCGCGGCGGCACGAAGACCCGGTCGACGGTGCCGTCTGATTTCAGCAGAATCTTGCGCTCCGGCATGTCGAGTTCCAGCGGCTGGCGCCGGTCGCGTCCGCGCTTCATCACCCCATAGGCGTGCCAGAGCGGTTTCAGGATCGCCTCGAGCATCGGTCCGGTCTTGTCGTCCGGACTTCCGTCGATCGCCGCCTGCGCTTGCTGATAGGAGAGCTTAGCGGCACTCTTCATCATGATGCGATGAAAGGTATGGCCGATCTTGCGGCCTTCGCCCGAGAAGCTCATGCGCACGGCGAGCGCCGGCCGGTCGACGCCTTCCTTCAGCGAGCAGAGATCATTGGAGATGCGCTCCGGCAGCATCGGCACGACGCGATCGGGGAAATAGACCGAGTTGCCGCGCTTCAGCGCTTCGCGGTCGAGCGGCGAATTGGGGCGGACATACCAGGAGACGTCGGCAATCGCGACGGTGACGATGACGCCGCCAGGATTGTCGGGCGAGGGATCGACTTCGGCGTAAACTGCGTCGTCATGGTCCTTGGCGTCGGCCGGATCGATGGTGATCAGCGGCATGTTACGCCAGTCTTCACGATGCGCCATCGTCGCTGGTTTTGCGGCTTCTGCCTCCGCGATCACGGCCGGCGGGAAGACATGCGGGATGCCGTGCGCATGGATCGCGATCATCGAGATCGCCTTTTCCGAGCCGACCGAGCCGACGACGGAAAGGACCTTGGCTCGCGGCAGGCCGAAGCGTCCGAGGCGCGCGACTTCGATCTCGACCAGGTCGCCGTCCTTGGCGCCGCCGGTGAAGTCGGGATCGATCACCATCTCTTCGCCGCGCCGTTCGATCGGCAACAGGCGGCCGCCACCGCCCGGCGCGCTGCGGAAAACGCCCATCGCCGCACCGCGGCGCCTGTCGATCACCTTGATGATACGCGCCGTATAAGCCGGTCCGCCGCGATCGACGGCCGGGAAGATCTTCGCCAGGATTCGGTCGCCGAGGCCGGCGACGGGTGCCTTGCCCTTACCCTGGCGGCCTGCGGGCGATTGCTGGCGGATGGCGACGGCAGGCGCCACACCCTGCTCCTCCGGCCATTCCGCCGGCCGGCCGATCAAGTCGCCGTCCTTGTCGCGCGTCGTGATGTCGAGAACGGTGACGGGCGGAAGAGCGCCGGGACGAATGAGCGACTTGCGGCTCTTTTGGAGCATGCCTTCCTGCTCGAGTTCCTGCAGCATGTGCTTGAGCTCGACGCGGCTGTCGCCTTTCAGCCCGAACGCCTTGGCGAGTTCACGCTTGGAAGCCTTCTGCGGATGATCGGCGATGAAACGCAGGATCACTTCGCGCGAGGGCAGCGTGCCATGGACGATGTTCAGCGGTTCGACAGCGGAAGCATCCCTGCCGGCGCGGCCAATCTTGCCCGGGCGCTTGCCCGCGAGGTTCGTTCTGTCGCGCGGTGTCCTGCTCACGTCAGCTCTTTTTCGATTTCGCGGGCGCCTTGGCCTTCGCTGCCTTCGGCTTCGCGGCCGTCTTGGTTGTCTTGGCTTCGGCGGCGGCCGCCTTCGGCTTGGCTTTCCCCCTGGCCGCCTTGCCCACGGGAGCCTTGCCGGCCTTTTCCGTGATCAGCGCAAGCGCCTCCTCAATGGTGATCGCTTGCGGATCTTTGCCCTTCGGCAGGGTGGCGTTAACCTTACCCCAGTTGACATAGGGGCCATATTTGCCGTCGCGAACAGTGATGGCGCCGCCCTCGGGATGATCGCCGAGGGTCTTCAGCGCCGCCGGCGTACCGCGCGCACCCCGGCCCGGCGCCTTGTTGGCTTTTTCGGCAATCAGTGTCACGGCGCGGTTGAGGCCGACGGAGAACACATCCTCAACGGTTTCCAGATTGGCATAGGAACCGTCATGCAGGAGGAACGGCCCGTAGCGGCCGATGCCCGAGGAGATCATCTTGCCCGTTTCTGGGTGTTTGCCGATATCGCGCGGCAGCGAGATCAGCGCCATCGCCTTTTCATAGTCGATATCCTCAGGCTTCCAGCCCTTCGGCAACGAGGCGCGTTTGGCCTCCTTGCCATCGCCGCGTTGGATATAGGGACCGAAGCGGCCGGAACGGAGCGTCAGTTCCTCGCCTGTCGTCGGGTCGGTGCCGAGGCTCTTCGGTTCGTTGAGCGATACACCCTCCGCTTCTCCGCCATTTTCGGAGGAGAGCTGGCGGGTGTAGTTGCATTCCGGATAGTTCGAGCAGCCAACAAAGGCGCCGTATCTGCCAAGCTTCAGCGAAAGGTTGCCGGTGCCGCAAACCTGACAGATTCTGGGGTCGCCGCCATCTTCGCGTTTCGGGAAGACGAGCGGCGCCAGCGCCTCGTTCAGCGAATCGAGCACGTTGGTGACGCGCAGTTCCTTCGTGTCTTCGATCTGCGCGAAGAAGTCCTTCCAGAAATCGCGCAGCACCTGCTTCCAGTTCAGTTCGCCGGCGGAAATCCGGTCGAGCTTCTCCTCGAGGTCGGCGGTGAAATCATATTCGACATATTTGGTGAAGAAGCTTTCGAGGAAAGCCGTCACCAGCCGGCCCTTGGCCTGCGGGATGAGTTTACGTTTGTCGATTGTCACATAGTCGCGGTCGCGCAGTGTCGCCAGTGTGGCGGCATAGGTCGAGGGACGCCCGATGCCAAGCTCTTCCATCTTCTTGATCAGCGAGGCTTCCGAATAGCGCGGCGGCGGCTCGGTGAAATGCTGGGTCGAATTAATCTTCTGCTTGGCGAGCGTCTCGCGCGCATTGATCTCCGGCAGACGGCCATCCTCGTCGCCGTCATCGCTCTGCTCGCCGTCCTCCTTCTGGTCGGTATAGGCGGCGATGAAGCCGTCGAAGCGGATGACCGAACCGACGGCGCGCAGGCCGGCCTTCTCGCCCTTATTGTCGGCGGTGATTTCGGCCGTGGTGCGCTCGATCTCGGCCGACGCCATCTGGCTGGCGATGCCGCGCTTCCAGATCAGCTCGTAGAGCCGGATCTGGTCGGCATCGAGGAATTTGCGCACGCGGTCAGGAGAGCGGTAGAAATCGGTCGGACGGATCGCCTCGTGCGCCTCCTGGGCGTTCTTCGCTTTGGTGGAATAGAGGCGCGCCTTCTCAGGCAGGTAGCGCTCGCCGAACTGGTCGAGGATGGCGCTGCGCGCAGCACCGATCGCTTCCGGGGCCATCTGTACGCCGTCGGTTCGCATATAGGTGATGAGACCGACCGTCTCGCCGCCGATATCAACACCCTCATAGAGCTTCTGGGCGATCTGCATGGTGCGTGAGGCGGAGAAGCCGAGATTGGAGGAGGCGGCCTGCTGCAGCGTCGAGGTGGTGAACGGCGGTCCCGGATTGCGCTTGACCGGCTTTGCCTCGACCGTATCGACGACATAGCTGGCGCCTTCGAGCAATGCCTTCAGCCGGGCCGCATCCTCGCCGTTGCCGATCGCCCGCGGCTGCAGCCGCTTGCCATGCGCCGAAACCAGCCTTGCCTCAAATTCGTCGCCGCGCGGCGTCTTCAGCAGCGCCGAGATATTCCAGTACTCTTCCGAAATGAAGCGCTCGATTTCGGATTCGCGATCGCAGACAAGACGAAGCGCGACCGACTGGACGCGGCCGGCCGAACGCGCGCCCGGCAGCTTGCGCCACAGAACCGGCGAAAGATTGAAACCGACGAGATAGTCGAGCGCGCGGCGCGCCAGATAAGCGTCGACCAGCGGCACGTCGATATCACGCGGATCGGCCATCGCATCGAGGACGGCCTTCTTGGTGATTGCATTGAAGACGACGCGCTTGACGGACTTGCCGTTCAGCACCCGCTTCTTGTTCAGCATGTCAAGGACGTGCCATGAAATCGCTTCGCCTTCGCGGTCAGGGTCGGTCGCGAGAAAGAGCCCGTCGGAGGACTTCACCGCATCAGCGATGTCCTTCATCCGCTTGGCCGAAGCACCGTCGACCTCCCAGAGCATTTCGAAATCCTGATCGGGAAGAACGGAGCCGTCCTTGGCAGGCAGATCGCGCACATGGCCGAAGGAGGCGAGCACTTTGTATCCCGAACCCAGATACTTGTTGATCGTCTTGGCCTTGGCAGGCGATTCCACCACTACAACATTCATGATGATTCTCTAAAAAACAGCCACGCCGGCGTGGGAGCCAGCGCAACACGCAGCGCAACTTGGATACTGGCCCTCCGACATGGACAGGGAAATCGCTGCGGTCAAGGGGTTTGCTACAATTTTACCTCCAGCATCGGGTGCAATCAGAACACGATTCGCAACGGAATTTAACTTCTGGCTGTAGAGCTATCGTTTTCGACAGGCGGTTCCTGCGTTTGCAAGCCGCCCCCTCGTACCGCGCAAGCGTCAATTGGAAAGCGAGACGAAACCGCCCTGATGCCGGTGCAGCCTGCCTGATATGTCGAGTTCGAGGAGAATGAGATAAACCGCGGATGCCGATAGGCCGGTGTGGCGGATGACGTCGTCGATCTCGACAGGCGTCGGTCCGAGCGCGCCGATGACACGCATCCGGTCCGAATCGCCGGGCGGCATCGTTATTGCCCTGCTCTCGCGTGCCGGCTCCTCCACCGTCGACAAAGGGAAGAGGTCGAGTTGCGCAAGCGGCGCCAAGGCCTCGATGACATCGGCAGGTTCTGTAACGATCGAGGCGCCGTCCTTGAGCAGGCCGTTGGTGCCGTGACAGCGCGGATCGAGCGGCGAGCCCGGCACGGCAAACACCAGGCGGCCGAACTCGCCGGCGAGGCGTGCCGTAATCAGCGAGCCCGAGCGCATCGCCGCTTCGACGATCACCACGCCGAGCGCAATGCCGGCAATCAGCCGGTTCCGGCGCGGGAAATCGCGGGCCCGGGGCTCCCAGCCGAAAGGCATTTCGCTCACCGCCAGGCCGTTGCCGGCGGTTATCTCTTCGATCAGACGGATATTCTCCGGCGGGTAGGGCTTGTCCAGGCCGCCGGCAAGGGCGGCGATCGTGCCCGTGCCGAGGCTTGCCCGATGCGCTGCCGTGTCGATGCCGCGCGCCAGACCGGAGACCACGGTATAACCCGCCCGGCCACAGTCGTGCGCCACCATCGCCGCGAATTTGGCGCCTGCGGCCGAGGCGTTGCGGGAACCGACGATGCCGAACGCCGCCTCCAGTTCCCGGTGCGCCTCGGCTTCGCTGGCAATGCGGATGCCCCGTGTCGCGCCGCCGCGCGCCGAAAGCTCTGGCAGCGCCGCGAGTGCCACCTCGGCCGAACCGAAATGATTGATGAGATCGCGAAAAGTTGCAGGGCCGACATTGTCGGAACGAATCAGGCGCAGCCAGGCAATCCTCTGCCTTTCGCTGAGCACCGTGCCTGTGGATCCCGCGCTCCGCGCATCCATTATCACTTCGCCCCGATCTTGCTTTCCGTTCCGCCCATCAGGCGCGAAATATTCGCCTTGTGCTTCCAGTAGGAGATGAGCGTCATGACCGCCATGACGGCCGCGACCTTTTCATTGCCCAATATCAACAAGGCAACGGGAATGACGAGCATGGCGACAAGGGCCGACAGCGAGGAATAGCGGGTGGTGACGGCGACCGCCAGCCAGATGGCGGCGAAGAGCACCACCATGATCGGCGCGACGCCGAGCAGCGTGCCGATATAGGTGGCGACACCCTTGCCGCCCTTGAAGCCGATCCAGACGGGGAAGAGATGGCCGATGAAGGCGAAGAAGCCGGCGATGATCGCGGCCTCTTCACCGAGGAAATAGCCGACGATCCAGGCTGCCGCCGATGCCTTCAAGGCGTCGAGCAGCAGGGTTGCCGCGGCGAGCTTGCGATTTCCGGTTCTGAGCACATTGGTCGCGCCGATATTGCCGGAGCCGATGCTGCGCACATCGCCGAGGCCGGCGGCGCGGGTGAGAATCAGGCCGAAGGGGATTGAGCCGAGGAGATAACCGATGACGGCAGCCGCAAGTGCGATCGGCAGCGTGATCTGCCATGACATGAGATTGGATAACATGTGCCCCCTCAGCCCTCCGTGGCTATCCTCAAGTCCGGCCCTTTTCCCTCTGGGGATGAACGGCGATGGTGTCGATTCTTAAACTGCGTGGACAAGCTTTCCCGAGACGTAGGTCGCAACCGCTCGCCCGCTGAAGCGTGCATCCTCGAAAGGCGTATTCTTCGAGCGGGAGAGAAGCATGTCTTTAGCGACAAGCCAAGGCTCATCGAGATCGATCAGCGTGATATCGGCCGCAGCACCCGGCTTCAGCGTGCCGGCCTCAAGGCCGAAGATTTGTGCCGGGCGGGTGGACATGGCGTCGATCAGCCGCATCAGGCCGACCTGGCCGCCATGGTGAAGCCTGAGGGCCGCTGCCAGCATCGTTTCCAATCCGACTGCGCCATCGGCCGCTTCTGCGAACGGCAGGCGCTTCGTGTCGACGTCCTGCGGGTCGTGCGAGGAGACGATGATGTCGATCGCGCCACTCGCAAGCGCTTCGGTCATCGCGACCCGGTCATCCTCCGGGCGCAACGGCGGATAGAGCTTGAAGAAGGTGCGGTATTCGCCGATGTCGTTCTCGTTGAGCGCCAGATTGTTGATCGAGATGCCCGAGGTCACCTTGGCGCCGCGGCCCCGGGCGCGTTCAATGGCTTCGACCGATTCCGGCACGGAGATCATCGCGGCGTGATAACGGCCGCGCGTCAGCTCTGCCACCCTGAGATCGCGTTCGAGTGGGATCAGCTCGGCTTCCTTCGGAATGCCGGAGAGCCCCAGCCAGCTGGCGAAAAGTCCCTCATGCATGACGCCATTGGCGCCGAGATACTTGTCGCGGGTCTCGCAGGAAATGACGGCGCCGAACTCGCGCGCATAGGTCATGATTCGGCGCAGCACCTGTGTGTTAGGGACGCTGGAATGGGCGTCGGTGAAGGCGACGGCGCCCGCTTGCATCAAGAGGCCGATCTCCGTCATCTCCTCGCCGGCAAGACCCTTGGTGAGGGCGGCTGCCGGATAGACGTTGACGCTGGCCGTGTCCCGCGCCGTCTTCTTGACGAATTCCACCAGCGCGATGTCGTCAATGACGGGATCTGTGTCCGGCATCATGATGATCGAGGTGATGCCGCCGGCTGCCGCCGCCCGGCTCGCCGAGGCGATCGTCTCGCGGTGCTCGCCGCCGGGCTCGCCGATATGGACGCGTGCATCGACGAGGCCGGGGGTCGCCACGAGGCCGGTGCAGTCGCGCACGACGGCGCCTTCCGGCGCGCCCTGGTTCTGCGCCCCGCTGCCGGCGGCAAGAATCACGCCATTTTTAGCGATGATCGTTCCAATCTCGTCGAGATCGCGCGAGGGATCGACGATGCGGACATTCTTGAGGACGATCGAGTTGCTCATGCCATCATTCCGTCGGTTCGGGGACCTTGGTTCTGCGAGACGAGCAGCGTCTCCATGACGGCCATGCGCACGGCGACCCCCATTTCCACTTGTTCGGCGATGACGCTCTGCGGACCATCGGCCACCTCGGAGGCGATCTCGACGCCGCGGTTCATCGGCCCGGGGTGCATGACCAGCGCATCGTCCTTCGCTGCTTTCAGCGTTTCTGCGTCGAGTCCGTAGAAGTGATAATACTCGCGCACCGACGGCACGAAGGCGCCGGACATGCGTTCGCGCTGCAGTCGCAGCATCATCACGACGTCGGCGTCCTTCAATCCTTCCTTCATCGAGTGGAACACCTCGACACCCATCTCGGCGATGCCGGCGGGCAGCAGCGTGGCGGGCGCGACGACGCGCACGCGTGCGCCCATCGCGTTCAGCAGCAGGATATTGGAGCGCGCCACGCGCGAGTGCAGCACGTCGCCGCAGATCGCTACGGTGATCCGCGAAAGCTTGCCCTTGGCGCGGCGGATCGTCAGCGCGTCGAGCAGCGCCTGGGTCGGATGTTCGTGCTGCCCGTCGCCGGCATTGACGACCGAGCAGGAGACTTTCTGGGCTAGAAGCGCGGCCGCACCGGCGCTTGAATGGCGGATTACCAGCACGTCCGGACGCATCGCATTCAGCGTCATCGCCGTATCGATCAGCGTTTCGCCTTTCTTCACCGAGGAATTGCCGACCGACATGTTCATCACGTCGGCGCCAAGCCGCTTGCCGGCAAGCTCGAAGGAGGCCTGTGTGCGGGTCGATGCCTCGAAGAAGAGGTTGATCTGTGTCAGTCCGCGAAGCGTCGACGTCTTCTTTTCTCGCTGGCGGCTGATCTTGACGGCTTCGTCCGCCTTGTCGAGAAGATAGGTGATATCCTGCTCGGTGAGGCCCTTGATGCCAATGAGGTGGCGGTGGGGGAAAAAGACCATGACCCTGCCTCTTGCTGTCTCTTGCGGGTCTATAATGAGTGCCGCCCGCCGGGGCAAGCACGCGCTGTGGGCAAAGGCTTATGTCCCCATGCATTTTCGCCCGAATTCCGATAGAGCAGAATGAAGCGAATCATAACTTCCGGTTTTCCTTGCCGGGTTCTTGCACTAGAAGCGAACAATGACCTCCGCAAACCGGACTGACGACAAACTCGCAGAACTCAACCAGCCGAGCCTGTGGTCCGGCATCAATGCCTATCGATCCGATCCTCTGATTGTCGATCTGACGGCGGCCCTGCCGCGCGGCATCCGTGAAGACCTGGAAAATATCGGCCGCTACGTCACCTCGCCGGAGGCACAGGAGCTGGCGCGCATGGCAAACCAGGGGGCGCCACAGCTGCGCACCCATGGTCCGCGCGGCGAACGTCTCGATGTCGTTGAATTCCATCCCGCCTGGCACGCGCTGATGCGTCGCTCCATGTCGGTCGGCCTGCATTCCTCCGTCTGGGATCCGCAGGCCGATATCGAGGCGAAGGACGCAGGCCACAAGGTCCGCGCCGCGCGATTTTACCTGACGGCACAGCTGGAATCTGGCCATCTCTGCCCGCTGACGATGACGAGCGCTTCGGTGGCCGCGCTGTCGGCGTCCCCTGCGGTGCAGAAGGACTGGGCGCCGAAGATCCTGTCGCGCAAATATGATTCGTCCAACCGGCCCGCTATGCAGAAGTCTGCGGTGACGATCGGCATGGGCATGACCGAAAAGCAGGGCGGCACCGATGTCAGGGCCAACCGCAGCGCTGCCGAAAAGGTCAGTGAAGGCATCTACCGGCTTTCCGGCCACAAATGGTTCATGTCGGCTCCGATGAGCGATGCCTTCATCATGCTGGCGCAGACGAAGGAGGGCATGGGCTGCTTCCTCGTGCCTCGCCTGCTGGAGGACGGGTCAGCGAACGGACTGCAGTTCCAGCGACTGAAGGATAAGGTCGGTAACCGGTCCAACGCCTCTTCAGAGGTGGAGTTCACCGATACCTTCGGTTTCCTGCTCGGCGGCCCGGATGCCGGCATCCGCACCATCCTCGACATGGTGACGTTGACGCGGCTTGATTGCGCACTTGCCTCCTCCGGCATCATGCGCGCCTCGCTGGCCGAGGCCGTGCATCACACGCGCGGCCGCAGCGTCTTCGGCAGGATGCTCGTCAATCAGCCGATCATGACGCGCGTGCTGGCCGACATGGCGCTCGATGTCGCGGCCGCCACCGCGCTGTCCTTCCGTGTTGCCGATGCTTTCGACAAGGCCCGCGGCAATGCCGAAGAAGCGGCCTATGCCCGCGTCATGACTCCCGTCGCCAAATACTGGTGCTGCAAGATCGCACCCGCGCTGATCTACGAGGCGATGGAATGCATCGGCGGCAACGGTTACATCGAGGAGCGGCCGATCGCCCGTCATTACCGGGAGGCTCCCGTCAATGCCATCTGGGAGGGCTCCGGCAACGTCATGGCGCTGGATGTGCTGCGCGTGCTCAACCGTGGCAAGGATCTGTTCGAAACGGTTTTTGCGGGCCTCGCTCGCGATCTCGGCCCCGCCGGGAAGAAAACGATCGACGTGCTACGCGCCGCAATCGCCCTCAGCGAACAGGACGAGGGCGCGGCACGCCTGCTCGTCGAGCAGCTGGCTCTTGCCGCCGGCGCCGCCGAGCTCTACCGGCTCGGGGCAGGGCGCATTGCCGATGCCTTCATAGAGACGCGCCTGGCCGGCGGCTGGCGCTCCACCTACGGCATGCTCGACTCCCGCTTCGACGCCAGCTACATCGTCGATCTGCTCTACCCCCCGGCCGCCTGATTGTCAGCGGGGATTGACGTATCTCGTCGAGGTCGCCTTCACAGCCGATCCCTGCGAGATCTGCGATCGCATTCTTCTGACGGTGCCTGTCGACGAGGCTTCGCAAGGCTTGTTCGATCGTGGCCTTTTTCGCCGCCAATCCCGTGGCTGCCATTGCCGCTTCAAGCAAGCCCCTATCGATATCCAGAGCCGTTCGCACGGTCGCATCCATATGTGTGATCTCAATAATACACGTATTCGCGCTGCCTTGCTGCAAATCGATGCTGATGCCGCCGCCATAAACGAAAATCCGGCCGCGTCGCCGCAGCCGGATCTCATCATTTACGTCCGAAAATCAGCGTTCAGAAGAAGCCACGGCGCTGCCACCAGCCGGCTTTCTTCGGCTTGCCTTCGTCGCTTTCGCCATTTTCGGTACGGGTGGATTTCACCGTCGGCTCTGAGGAAGAAATATTGGATTCGCGGTTAGCGCGAACCGGCTTTGCTTCTTCCTGGGCGGGCGTTGCGAGATCGGCGGAGGCTTCGACCACCTCCGGTTCGGCTTCAACGGCGGGTGTTGCTTCCGGTACTGGTTCTTCGACCGGCGCTGCGGCGGGCTTGCGGCGGCCGCGGCCACGGGAAGGCTTTACCTCTTCGGCGATGACGGCCATATCCTCGACGGCAGTCGTTACAGCTTGGCTCTCGCCGGCCTGTTCGGGAACCGTCTCGACAATTGCGGCTTCACCTGGAGCGACGTCATCCGAAATGCCGTCGTCTTCATCCTCGCTGCCGCTGCCTTCGCCGGCTTCATTGGCCGTCAGCTCGGAGCCGTCCTCCCGATTGCGGCGACCGCCGCGCTTGCCGCGGCGACGGCGCTTGCGGCGCTGCGATTCCTCGTTTTCGGCGCGGCTCTCGGGTGCAGCGGCGGCGGTTTCGTCGCCCTCAGCGCCCTCATCGTCGCCATCTTCCTCTTCGTCGCCAGCTTCGCCTGCAGCGGCTGCCGGCTGCTCGGCATTGCCGTTGCGGCCACGACGGCGGCGGCGACGCTTGCGCTTACGGTTGCCTTCACCTTCGCCTTCCGAACGCGCCGCAGCGGGACGTTCGGTCGCGGCAGCCTTTTCCTCGAGTTCTTCGTCTTCGTCCTCATCAGCCTCGATGACGATGTCTTCGTCCTCGTCCTCGGGGATGGCTGCGAAGTTGAAGAGGCTTTCGATCTTGACTGGGTTTTCGACAGGCTCGCCGCGGTCGATCGCAAAGTGCTGTGCGCCGACCGAACCGTCGGCATCGATGATGATCGCTACGCCAAAGCGCGCTTCGTAATCGACGATCGTCTGGCGCTTGTGGTTGAGCAGGTAGAGCGCGATGTCGGGCGTGGTGCGCACGGTGATGTTGTGCGTCGTATTCTTCAGCAGATATTCCTCGATGCCGCGCAGCACATGCAGGGCGACGGAGGACTGCGAACGGACGTGGCCGGTGCCGCCGCAATGCGAGCAGACCTGGGTCGTCGATTCGAGAACCGAAGCGCGGATGCGCTGGCGTGACATTTCGAGCAGGCCGAAATGCGAGATCCGGCCGACCTGGATGCGGGCGCGGTCGTTCTTCAGGCATTCCTTCAGCTTCTTCTCGACGGCGCGGTTGTTGCGCTTCTCTTCCATGTCGATGAAGTCGATGACAATCAGGCCGGCGAGGTCGCGCAGGCGAAGCTGGCGGGCGATTTCTTCAGCGGCTTCGAGGTTCGTCTGCAGCGCGGTGTCCTCGATCGAGTGTTCGCGCGTCGAGCGGCCGGAGTTGACGTCGATCGAAACCAGCGCTTCCGTCTGGTTCATGATCAGGTAGCCGCCGGAACGCAGCGTCACCTGCGGCTGCAGCATGCGGTCGAGCTGGGCCTCGATGCCGGAGCGCGAGAAGATCGGGTGGATATCGCGGTAGGGCTGAACCACCTTGGCATGGCTCGGCATCAGCATCTTCATGAAGTCTTTCGCTTCACGATAGCCTTCCTCGCCGGCAACGATGATTTCGCCGATATCCTTGTTGTAGAGGTCGCGGATCGAGCGCTTGATCAGCGAGCCCTCTTCATAGACGAGGCAGGGAGCGGTCGACGCCAGCGTCAGAGTGCGGACATTTTCCCACAGGCGCATCAGATATTCGAAATCGCGCTTGACCTCGACCTTAGTGCGGTTCGCACCGGCGGTGCGAAGGATGACGCCCATGCCTTGCGGCACTTCGAGCATGCGGGCGATTTCCTTCAGGCGCTTGCGGTCCTGCGGATTGGTGATCTTGCGGGAAATGCCGCCGCCGCGCGCCGTGTTCGGCATCAGAACCGAATAGCGGCCTGCAAGCGAGAGATAGGTGGTGAGAGCGGCACCCTTGTTGCCGCGCTCTTCCTTGGCGACCTGCACCAGCAGGATCTGGCGGCGCTTGATGACTTCCTGGATGCGGTACTGCTTGCGCGGCTTGCGCTGCACGCGGTCCGGAACTTCTTCCATCGCGTCTTCGGCGCCGACGGATTCGATGACTTCCTCTTCACCGTGATCATCGTCGTCATCGTCGTCATCGTGGCGACGCTTGCTGGTGTCGATGTCCTCGGAGATCGTGTCGGTTTCCACCATCGCGGCCATCGTGCCGCCGGCAGAGGCGTCATCGTCGTTGTCGACGCTTGCAGCGCCTTCGGCTTTGACGTCAGTCGGAACGGCATCCTCGGTCGCGGTCGTTTCGGCAATCTTCTTGCGGCTCCGGCGCTGCCTTGCCTTCTTGGCTGGCGCTTCCTCGGCGGCTTCAGGCGATGCTGCCACCTCTGCCGTTACGGCAGCCTTTTCCGCCGCGGCCTCTTCCGTTACGGCAGCCGGTGCCTCTGCCGGCACGATGCCGACATCCGGCTGGTCCTGGGTCGAAAGATCGACGACCGGTGCGGTTTCGACGTGTTCGACGTCTTCGTCGCGGCGATGCTCCTCGGCTTCGGCTCGAAGCAGTGCCTGACGGTCGGCGAGCGGTATCTGATAATAATCGGGATGGATTTCGGCGAAGGCCAGGAAGCCGTGCCGGTTGCCGCCGTAATCGACGAAGGCGGCCTGCAGCGAGGGCTCGACCCTCGTTACCTTTGCAAGATAGATATTGCCGCGGATCTGCTTCTTGTGCTGCGACTCGAAGTCAAATTCTTCTATGCGGTTCCCGCGAACGACAACGACGCGCGTCTCTTCCTCGTGAGACGCATCGATAAGCATTTTGTCTGCCATGTAAGCTGTGCTCCTCGGCGTGGCCGCGAGAGCGCATTCCCGACTGCTGTTGAAACAGAAAGAATGCGGTCCACCGTGGCCGCGCCGGATATTGAAAGTCGCGCTTGACGCGAAGGGAAGAGCAGCAGCCAGACCGCAGCCGGAACCGTTTCGGTCCGGGGCCTGTACACTTCAGATAAAACCTGCTGCGAAACCATCAACAACCAAGCGTGATCGACAAATACGAAGACCCGGTTCGGGTCCGATGAGGGTTGCTCCCTGAGAGCGTGGTGGCTGATCCACCAATGAAGTTCCGACAGAAGCCGGAAAATCAGGATCCAGTTCCCGGGTTGAAGCGCATGAGACGGCGGACGATGACCGATGTGGCGCCAGGTCCAGATCTGGCTGGCAGCCCTTGCGGCGACTCTATCCCGTCAACACTTCTACCCTAAAATGCGTTGTATGTTTTCTCTGTCACAATAGCAAGGTGGAGAAGCTAACCCAAGTGCATCATGCCTGTTTTGCAGGATAGGGGATCACCCATCTTCGCGCAAATGCGCCATAAATACCTCGGTCGGTGTCCTGTATCCGAGGCATTTGCGCGGCTGATCGTTGATATGGCGCGTCAGGTTGAGAAGGTCGTGTTGCGACACAACTGCCAAGTCTGTGGTGCTTGGCAGGAAACGTCGAATGCGCTTGTTGGTGTTCTCGACGGTTCCTTTTTGCCAAGGCGCACTTGGGTCGCAAAACCAACTACGCGCACCGATCCCTTCTTCCAAAGCCCTGAATCCGGCAAACTCGGTACCGCGATCAAAGGTGAAGCTTTGACGCGCGAAGGCCGGTAAAGGCGAAAACGCTCTGATGATCTTGTCCATGATCGGGCGCGAGTGCCGGCTCGGATTCTTGATGAGAACGGTATAGCGGCTCTTGCGCTCGACGAGGGAGGTGACATTGGCATGGCCGAGTGGACGTTCGAAGATGAGGAGGTCGCCCTCCCAATGCCCAAACTGCGATCTATCTCCAATAGAATCAGGACGTTGGGATATGCGGTGCGTGGCTGGAAAAACACCGTCGCGCGGCTTCCTGGAGCGCAGTGGACGACGTTTGCGGCGCGCTTCCGGTAGATACTG